>NZ_WTVM01000015.1 GCF_012910885.1 Azoarcus taiwanensis
TCGAAGAGAAAACGGGGCGACACCGCAGAGAAAAGCGGTGATTTGCCGGAGAAATTGAACCGAGTTCGGTCGCTGTCATTGTTTGGCGGCGGGATTCAACGAAAACCTCGCGTTATTCGAGGTGCCCATTCCACCGGATCAAGCTCTTGCGCATCAAATGAGGAACGAGAAGAGGTAGTGGCATTCGCAAGGCGTGTCCGCGCGCATAGAGGATCGACCGTGCGAATGTGCTCAGCCGGTCGTTGCAGCTCGGATGCGGTGGCCGCAACCCCCGCTCGAAAATCGCGTCGAGCACCTTCCACTTCAGGCCGGCACCCGTGTGCATCTTGAAGTCGGAGAGCTCCGTGGGCACAGGCGTGTGCAGCAGTTTTTGCAGATAGCGGAGCGCGTAAGCCAGTGGGCGCTCCAGTTCCAGTTCGCGGGCGCGCTCCGCCAGCGAGATCCAGCTACCCTCAGATTGCATCCAGTGACTTACGAGATCGCGAATGTCGAAAAGGTCGCGAAGCGCATTCTCGAACTCCCCGTCATGAAACAGGTGCACGGCGCTGTGCAAGATCATGTCGTTGGGCGAGAGCACAAAGATGTCGGGCCTGCCGAGGCAGGGTACGGCATCGTCAAGCAGACGTGTGGCGTCAGGGTGAATCGGGGCGGTGCTGGGGACGAGATTGTGGTGCACGTCGATCGTGCTCATTCTCGTCAAATGCATGAGCGGGGGCAGTTCATGCATCCATTCACGGTAGTAGCGTTGGTCGTAGGCGTCGTGATTGGCGGAAGACCAGCCATGTGACATCAATGCGAGTTCAGCGTCTCGCAGACGAGACTTCGGCACCAGCAAGTCGATGTCAGCGAAAAGTCTGGCGCGACCCGGCGGTAGATCGGCGATTGCATAGGCCGCGCCTTTGAGGAGAACAAGGCGTAGTCCGCGGCCCTCGAATGCGTCAAGAAGGTGTTCGATCTCCCTGCGAACCGCCAACTGCTGGTGTGCATGCAAAGCGAGGACGGCGACCAGGTGTTGCCGTGGGTGCTCCGGGACCTTCTCGAGCAGGCCTGTTCCCGACAATTGAGCGGCCAGGCGGACGAGCAACTGAGCCGAACGGGCCTGTCGTATCAAAATATCCCATGATTCAAGCCTCAGGCTTTCAATCGTCTCGGGTTCAAGAAGGCTCGTAACGAGCAGATTCGCGCGTTGGCTCATGGTGCAGGCTCGAGTGTGTCATTCAGAGCCGTGATGACTGCTTCAAGCGAGCCATAGTCTGCGCGAAAGCCGCTCGCCTGATCGACCAGGCTCGCCAGTGCCGAGAAGCCGAGTTCCCCCATCACGGTGTAGTTGAACGCATTGTCGGCGAGCGCCATGAACATCTCTGCCTTGCCAATGGCGTTCAGCCTGAGTGGCGCCTTTTCCTCGAACCGCGGAAACACGACCCAGCGTAGGGAAGCATGTTCGCCAATGCGTTCTGTGCTGTCCCGAGAAGGTCTCATGTGTGCCACCGTGCCTTTCGACGTATTACGAATCGGAGTGCTGATGTAAGCGTCCGGCGCGAAGTCGCGAAGCACGTCGATGGAGCGGTTCTTGAGGCTGACAGGGCGGCTGAGCGCGCGAAGCTTGAGGTCCTTCGGGTCGATCAGGATCAACTCGTCCGACATCAGGCGCCAGCCACGATTCATGAGTGCCGCGCACAGCGTGCTTTTTCCCGATCCCGATGGTGCAGGTAGCACAAGTGCCTCACCGTTTCGCTCGAGAGCCGCGCCATGGATGATGAGGTACTGGTGCGCGTGCGTGTAGATGCACCAGTTCATTCCCCACTCGAGCATCGCGAAGGCTTGCTCGCCCGGAAGAGGTTTGAAAGGGGTTATGCCGTCCAGCTGAAAAATCGACTGGGGCCGCAGCAGACGACGCAAGCCTCCTGCAAGGCGCACGCTGACATGAAAGTCGGAAAAGCCTTCAGCCGGGTAGGTCCGGAAGTCGCTGTACAGAGCATGGAGCGCCTCAGCGACGCCTCTGGCTCGGCTGGCGATGTTGAATATGAATGGGCCGGTTTCGATACGCAGGCCATCTGCCCTCAGGCGTGCATCGATGCCTTCAATCGACAGATCGCGTATTTTCAAAACGAATCAGAATGCCGAGTTCAATCAGTGTTGCAAGGACTTCATCGGCCTCACGTCCGGACTCGGCCGAGAGGGAGGCGCGCTCCACTGCACAATCACGCTTTGTCGCAAACGACGGCGATCCCCGCTCCGCGATGAATTCTAGAATACGGCCAGCGGGGCGCTCCATCATCCATGAGTCGCCGGACAGCCTGTCGAAGATCACTACATCCCCAGCCCATGAACGCCAGGCAAACCTTTCGGCGTCGATCACATATTCAGGTTCTACGTTCAAGGCCAGTTGGTGAGACCATCATACATGTTGTTGGCTGCGTCCAGCGTGTCCTTCAGGTCTTCGGCTGCTTTCCTTACCGCCTCGTCGCCGCCGATGGCGCTGACGTCTGCGAGTTGTCTGTACATATCGACGATTTCGGTCGCAGTGTATGGAAACCCGGGCCGACCATCATCGGGAGGGAAAGCGTTGGCGTTCACGAAAGCGCCAACCAGAGGCAGGCCAAGATTCATCAGGTTGCCACCACCAGGACTGTTGCCGCTTAGCAGTATGACTTCCCCCAGGCTGCTGCCTTCATAAAGCACCTTGCCGTTGTAGGGCACGGCGCCAAAAATGGACACGAAATCGTCGCTAGGGGATATGTTCATCGGCCAGAGGTGCTGCTTGTTCCGCCAGTAACCAGCCGACTTGCCGCAGCCCTCGAAGTCATGGCGCCCCGAGAGGTCCGCTGACGCAAGTGCAGACGGGGAGCAACGGTTGCCGCCTGCCCATGCCGGCCGACTGGTTATGCTCATGACCAGCGGCAACGAGGCTGCGCCCTGCAGCAAACGCCTCCGCGCAACCCGGTTCTCGGGGCTGTTCGATTCAACGTCAGGTGAGTTTTGTTTCATGCCAGAACCTGTATGCAATATGCCCGACTTCGTTGCCGATCATCCCCAGCTGTCTAAACCAGCCAACGCCGCATTTCTTGGGCCGGGTCGTACTGTCGTCATCCGAACGAAGCAAGATTTATGCCGAAACAAAATAATGCGCTGTAAAATCAACGATCTGAACTGCCGGTTTCGGCTGCATCGGCTTGCATTCATTCATCGAGCCTGCAGCGGTGTAAAAAATACCGACAGTGTTCATCCCGCCCCGTATTCAAGCAAGTCTCACATTGTGTCCAGCGTGACACGCTACATGAGACGTCGACATAATCGCAGAGTTTCGCTGAGATAGCCGCGCCCGAAAATGTTCAGGTGATTCATGACATGGTACAGCGCATAGAGATGTTTGCGTGTCTCGTATTCGTGATCAAGCGGGAGAGCGCGGCGATACGTGGCATAGAAGCTCGCCGGAAACCCCCCGAAGAGTTCGCTCATTGCCAGATCCGATTCACGATCGCCGTGGTGGACTGCCGGGTCGAATAGGGCAGCCTGGCCATCTGCGGTCATCGCAGCGTTGCCGTGCCAGAGGTCGCCATGCAGTAGTGAGGGGTGCGGTCGGTAGTCCAGGAACAGCGCGGGGATGCGGTCGATGAGGCGTTGGCCGAGGCGTTGCAGCTCGCCCTCGTAGCCTTTGCTCCGCGCAAGCGCAAGTTGGGGGGCGATGCGCTGCAAGGCAAAAAAGCGCGCCCAGTTGTCGCTTTCGGTGTTGTGCTGCGTGCTGTTACCAATGTAATTGTCTCGCGGCCAGCCGAAGTGCTCGCCTTCGACGGTGTGCATTGCGGCGAGTGCTTCGGCGAAACGTTCGCCGTCCTGTGCCGACGCCAGAGGTCGCAGGTCGAGGTGTTCAAGGACCAGAAAGGCGCGGTCGTCGCTCTTGCCCGAGGCGACCACCGCCGGCACGCGAAATGTGCCCGTAGCGGCGATTGCGGCCAGGCCGTCGGCTTCAGCTGTGAACATGTCGGCCGCCGTCGCGCGGTTGAGCTTGACGAAGTAGCTCAGTCCCCCGCCTTCGACGACCATGGCCTGGTTGATGCAGCCGCCGGAGACCGGACGGGCACTCTCCAGCGTGAAGGCGTTGCCGCTCGCGGAGCGGATCGCGGCCTCGATGGCAGCAAGGCAATCCGGGTCAGACATTGGCGATTCTGGCGTTGGCCAGCGATAGCCTCGTGGTCAGAACTTCGAGAAACGCCTTGTAGAAGTGCATGCGGCAGGTGTCGGAGGCGCGCTGCAACGAGCGGGCGCTGATGCGCACGACGTTGACCGGAGTGAAGGCCTCGACCGACGCCGAGCGAGCTCCGCCGCCGGCCGAGAACAAGGCCATTTCGCCGAATCAATCGCCGGCGCTGAGCAGATTGAGCAGTTTACCGCGTTTCTTGACCCGGGCTTCGCCCTCGGCGAGAAAGCAGAAATGATCTCCGGTTTCCCCTTCCTTCATGATCAAGGTGCCGGGCTGGACCCGGTCCCACTTCGAGAAGCTGATGATCTCCCATATCTCGACGTCGCTGAACTCGCGGAAGAAGTGGAGTTCGCGCAGCGTCTGGAAGCGTTCAGTTTCCGGTATGGCCAGCCTGTCGGCCATCAGGCTGCGGTTGCGGAACGCCTGGGCGAGATCGTGCGAGAACTCGCTCCAGTCCTGGTATCGGTGCTCGATCTCCTTCTCCATGGCGCGCTGGACGATGGTGTCGAGTGCAACCGGCACGTCGGGGCGAACCTCGGAGGGGAGTGGCGGCAGCTCGTTGGCGATGCGGTAAAGCAGGCTGTAATTGGTCTCACCCTCGAACGGCAGCCGGCCGGTGAGCAGCTGGTACATGACAACGCCGAGCGAGTAGATGTCGGTGCGTTGATCGACCGGCATCTCCCGGATCTGCTGTGGCGACATGTACGCTGGCGAACCCACGCCGGCGACCTGCGTGGTGTCGCTCGCGGTGTGAAAGGCAGCGCCGAAATCCGACAGCTTGATGTCCTGGCCTTCCGGGTCGACTAGAAGGATGTTGGCCGGTTTGATGTCCCGGTGCGTGATGCCGTGGTGGAACGCATAGTCCAGCGCCCGCGTGCATTTGAAGATGATCTCGACGAGTCGCTCGAAGGGCAGCAGTCTGTCCGGCGTGGTGAAGGCCTCGAGCGTGCCGCCGGGCGCGTACTCCATGACCACGTAGGCTTCGTCGTCGAGCACCGAGGCGTCATATATCGCGGCGATGTGCGGGTGGTGCAGCTTGCCGGCGAGGGAGGCCTCGTTCATCAGCAGGTGGCGGTAGAGGCGGCCGCGATCCTTGTCGCGCAGCATCTCCGGATGCAACTGCTTGAGAGCGACCTCTCGCTGTGCGAAGGGGTCCCAGGCGAGGTAGACCATGCTCGTGGCCCCCTCGCCGATCAGGCGCTTGATCTCGTATTTGCCGATCTTCTGGACCGCGCCCATGGCCGACTTCTACCTCAGCCCAGTCTTGACCGGGCAGAGGCGATCGCTTGCCTGACCTGTTCAGGTGCGGTGCCCCCAGGGTGTTTGCGTGCCGCGAGCGAACCCTCGACGGTAAGCACTGCGAAGACATCGTCGCCGATCAGCGGCGAGAAGGCGCGCAGTTCGTCCAGCGAGAAATCCGGCAGGTCTCGCCCGCTTTGCTCGGCGGCGCGCACTGCGAGGGCGACCGCTTCGTGGGCGTCACGGAAGGGCAGGCCCTTCTTGACCAGGTAATCCGCCAGGTCGGTGGCAGTGGCGAAACCTTGGGTGAGGGCTGCACGCATTGCCTCGGGCTTGACCCGGATGCCGGTGACCATGTCGGCATAGATGCGCAAGGTGTCGATGACGGTGTCCGCCGTGTCGAACAGAGGTTCCTTGTCTTCCTGATTGTCCTTGTTGTATGCCAGCGGCTGGCCTTTCATCAGCGTCAGCAACGCGATGAGACTACCGTTGACCCGGCCGGTCTTGCCGCGCACCAGTTCCGGTACGTCGGGGTTCTTCTTCTGCGGCATGATGCTGGAGCCTGTGCAGAAGCGGTCAGCCAGATCGATGAAGCCGATGCGCGGGCTCATCCACATGATGAGCTCTTCCGACATGCGGGACAGATGCATCATCAGCAATGACGAGGCAGCGCAGAACTCGATTGCGAAGTCGCGGTCGCTGACCGCGTCGAGCGAGTTCGCGCAGATCTCGTCGAAGCCGAGCTCGCGGGCAACGAATTCACGGTCGATCGGGAAGCTCGTGCCGGCCAGTGCCGCGCTACCCAGCGGCAGGCGGTTGACCCGCTTGCGCACATCGGCGAAGCGCTCGGCGTCGCGCCGTGTCATTTCGTAGTAGGCCATGAGGTGATGGCCGAAGGTGACCGGTTGCGCGACCTGCAGATGGGTGAAGCCTGGCAGCGGTGTGTCGGCATGAGTTTCGGCGAGCGACAGCAGGTTGATCTGGAATTGGCGCAGCAGGCCAAGGATGTCGTCGATGGCGTCGCGCAGCCACAGGCGGATGTCGGTCGCGACCTGGTCGTTGCGGCTGCGGCCGGTGTGCATGCGCTTGCCTGCATCGCCGACGAGTGCGGTGAGGCGCTTTTCGATGTTGAGATGGACGTCTTCGTCGTCGAGGTTCCAGGGAAACTCGCCCCGCTCGATCTCGCCGCGGATCTGCGCCATGCCGCGCTCGATGTCGGCGAAATCCTGTTCGCTGATGATCGACTGGCGCGCGAGCATCTTCGCATGCGCGATCGAGCCGCGAATGTCCTGCATCGCCATGCGCTGGTCGAAGAAGACCGAAGCGGTGTAGCGCTTGACGAGATCCGATACCGGCTCGGAAAAACGCCCGGACCAAGCCTTGTCGGAGGAGGAGGTGGAGTTGGATGTCATGATATTCTGAGTCGTTGTGCAAGCCGCATGCAGGTGTGTGAGGCAGCGTGAGCGAAAATGGTCCAAAGTATAAAGCAAAAGCCCCAGCCGACCGTGATACGCCCGGGTTTGCCGGATTTCCGCAACCTCGGCGTTCTGCTGCGCATTCTGCTCCTGGTCAACCTCATGGGTCTGCTAACCGTGTTGATCGCCGAACCGGACCTTTCCCGGCTTGCCGCGGCGATCGTCGAGATGGCGGGCCGGCTGGAGTTACCCCTTTTCATGGCGGTGCTCGTCCTCTATTTGCTGCAACCGGTTCTGCGTGAGCGGAGTCCGCTCGCTGGTGCGGCTGGCATCGGTGCGGTGGTGGTCGGTGTCGCCTTCCTCGTTGGCTGGTGGCTGGGTCATGGCGACGCTGAGCAGCTTTTTCGCGAGGCGGCGTGGGCGGTTGGCGCCGCCGCGGTGACGCTGGCCTATTTCGATTGGCGTGCGCGGCGCTTCTCGCCTGCGCTGGCCGAGGCGCGCCTGCTGGCGCTGACCGCCCGCATCCGGCCCCACTTTCTGTTCAACGCGCTCAATGGAGTGCTTGGCGTGATCCGTAGTGATCCCCGGCGTGCCGAGCGTGCGCTCGAGGAGCTGGCCGATTTGTTTCGGGCGTTGATTCGGGACAATCGCGAGCTGGTGCCGCTGTCCGATGAGCTCGCCTTGTGTGAGCGCTATATCGATATCGAGGGCTTGCGCCTCGGCGAGCGACTCGTCGTCGAGTGGGCGACTGCCGATGCGCCACACGATGCGCTGGTGCCGCCTCTGTTGCTCCAGCCCCTGCTCGAGAACGCAGTCTATTACGGAGTGGAACCTGCCGCCGAGGTGGCGCCGGTCAAGGTTGGGGTGTCATCCAGCGGTGGCCAGCTTCGCATCGAGGTGGAGAACCGCGTGGTCGATGCGCAAAGTCACCATGCCGGCAATCACATGGCGCTCGACAATATCCGTGAGCGTTTGATGCTGTTCTACGACCTTGAGGCGCGGCTCGAGGTCGACGCCGATGGCGGGCGATACCATGTGGTGATCACCTTGCCGGTCAAGCGGAAATCGTGATGAGCAAGGGAGGCGAGCGGTGACCGAGGCGCTGAAGGTGTTGATCGTCGATGACGAGGGTCCGGCGCGCAGTCGCATGCGGGATTTGCTCGCCGACATCGCGCAGGAACAGCCTAACGAGCTTGTCGGGCTGGCGGGCAATGGTGTCGAGGCGCTGCGTCTGCTCGAGGTGCGTCCTGCGGACGTCGTGCTCGCCGATGTGCGCATGCCGGTCATGGATGGGGTCGAGCTGGCCAGGCATGTCGCGCGGCTGCCTGCGCCGCCGGCGGTAATCTTCACCACCGCGTACGATCAGTATGCTGTAGAGGCTTTCGAGTTGGCCGCGGTGGACTATCTGCTCAAACCGGTGAGGGCGAGCCGGCTTGCCGACGCACTGCACAAGGTGCGAAAAGCAAAGCCGGCGGGTCCTGAGGTGCTGGCTGCTCTTTCATCGCGTGAGCGCAAGCATTTCAGTGTCGTCGAGCGAGGCAGGATTTTGCTGGTGCCAGTCGCCGAGGTGCGTTTTCTGCGGGCCGAGCTCAAGTACGTGACAGCCGGCACGGTTGATCAGGAGTATCTCCTGGATGAGTCGCTGGTGCAGCTCGAGGAGGAGTTCGGCGAGCGCTTTCTGAGGCTGCATCGCAACTGCCTGGTCGCGCGCGATGCGGTGGTCGGCGTGGAACGCGATGGTGAGGGACAGTGGGTGGTCCTGCTCAAAGACTGCGCAACGCGCCTGCCTGTGAGCCGCCGGCAATGGCCGGCGGTGAAGCAGGCGTTGAAATTGTAAGCTCACCCGCTGTTGCGCAGGCCAGCGGCGATACCGTTGATCGAGATCTGGATGCCGAGACGGATGCGGTCGTCGTCATGGGTTTCGCGGTGGCGGCGCAGCAGCTCGACCTGCACATGGTTGAGTGGGTCGAGATAGGGAAAGCGGTTGCGGATCGAGCGCTTGAGCAGCGGGTTGTCGTCGAGCAGCTCGGCCTGGCCGGTGATCGCCAGCAGGGCGTCTACCGTGGCCTGCCATTCGCTGCGGATGCGACCGAAGATTGCTTCCCGCAAGGCCTCGTCCTTGACCAGCTTGGCATAGCGCGAAGCGATCGCGAGATCGGATTTGGCCAGTACCATGTCCATGTTCGACAGCAGCATGGCGAAGAAGGACCACTCGCGGTGCATGCGTTGCAGGTGCTCGAGCCCGTCGGCCGGCCGGCTGTCCAGCCACTGTTTGACCGCGCTGCCAAAACCGTACCAGCCAGGCAGCATCAGTCGGCACTGTGCCCAGCTGAATACCCACGGGATGGCGCGCAAATCCTCGATACGGGTGCTCTTCTTGCGGGACGCCGGACGCGAGCCGATGTTGAGCTCGGCAATCTCCGAGATCACGGTCGACTCCCAGAAATAGCGCTCGAAGCCGTCGGTCTCGTAAACCAGCCCGCGATAGGCCGCGAAGGCGTCATCCGACAGCCGCTGCATGGTCTCGAGAAAGGCCGGGTCGGGCGCCGCGCTGCGATCCGCGAGCAAGGTGGCTTCGAGCGTGGCTGCGACCAGTACCTCGAGATTGCGTCTGCCGACCTCCGGGTTGGCATATTTCGCTGCTATGACCTCACCCTGTTCGGTCAGTCTGATCTGACCCTGTACCGCACCACCTGGCTGCGCCAGAATCGCCTGGTAGCTGGGCCCGCCGCCACGGCCCACCGATCCGCCTCGGCCATGGAACAGGCGAAGACGGATACCGTGTCGGGCGAAGATCTCGACCAGCCCGAGCTCGGCCTTGTACAGCGACCAGCCGGAGGTGAGAAACCCGCCGTCCTTGTTGCTGTCCGAATAGCCCAGCATCACCTCCTGCGCGTGGCCGCGCGAAGCGAGCAGCGACATGTAGCCCGGCAGCGAGAACAAGCGATCCATGACGGCCGGGGCAGCCTCGAGGTCTTCGATGGTTTCGAAGAGCGGGATGATGTTGGCGTCCAGCGCAGCTTCACGCGGTCGCAGAATGCCGGCCTCCTTGAGCAGTAGCGCGAGCTCAAGCAGGTCCGAGACGCTCGCGGTCTTGGAGATGATGAAGTTGGGCAGCGCACCGGTGCCGAAACGCTGGTGAGTCAAACGTGCGGTACGGAAGATCGCGAGCTCCGACTCGGTCTCGTCCGAGTAGTGCACGTGCGGGGACGCCAGAGGGCGGGCGGTTGCGATCTCCTCCAGTAGCAGCGCGATGCGCGCATCTTCGTTCAGTGCCAGGTAGTCGGCCTCCGGGCTGGCAGTGGCGATCAGCTCGGCCACGACTCGCTCGAAGACATCGGAGTTCTGACGCAAGTCGATTGGCGCCAGATGGAAGCCGAACACCCCGACAGCCCGCCGCAGGTGACGCAGCGGGCCACGCGCGAGTGCGACCGACCCGTTGGCGGTGAGCGAGCGGTGAATGATGTCGAGATCGGCGGCCAGTTCGTCCGGCCCGTCGTAAGGGGCCGCGTCACCTATGCCGTGGCGTGTCGGCGCGTAACCGAGCAAGGCCTCATGGGTTGCGGCGAGGCGCGCATAGATGCCGCTGATCGCCCGACGATAGGGTTCGTCGTTCCGCTGCGGTGAGTGGTCGGGCGAATCGCCGGCCAGCGCCGTGAGTGCTTCCGAGACGCTGATCAGGCCGACGGCCAGCGACAGGCTGGCACCGAGCGCGTGCAGTTCGTCGAGATAAAAGCCCAGTGCGACCGTCGCCTGCATGCGCAGCGTGCGCTCCAGTATGTCGGCGGTGACGAAGGGGTTGCCGTCCCGGTCGCCTCCGATCCAGCTGCCGACCCGGATGAACGGCGCAAGCTCCGGTGAACTCGCGGTGCCAGCGGCCTGCGACAGGCTATCCTCGACTGCTGCATAGATGCGCGGCAACTGACGCAGAAAGGTCGAACCGTAGTAGGAGAGGCCGTTGTTGACCTCGTCGATGACCGACAGGCGAGCGGGGCGCATCATCCGGGTCTGCCAGAGCGTGAGCACTGCGCGCCGCAAAGCCTCGTCGTTGTCGGCGAGTTCTTCGGGCGTGAGCTGGACACGGTCGCGGGTGTCCAGCAGACGGGCGATCTCGGCCTGACAGTTGAGGATGCTCTTGCGCTGCACCTCGGTCGGATGCGCAGTCAGCACCGGCGCGATCAGCGCGGTGTCGAAGAAGGTCTGCAGCGCGGCGGCGTCGTAGCCGGCGGCAAAGGCATCGTCCAGGGCGCGAGACAGACTTCCGGGGCGGGGGCTCGAGCCAGCGATGCTGTGCACGCGTGCACGCCGGATGTGATGCTGGTCCTCAGCGATGTTTGCGAGATGCGAGAAATAGCTGAAGCCCCGCACAACCTGGATGGTCTGCTCGCGCGACAAGGCGTCGAGCAGGGCTTCGAGCTCGGCTCGCGCGGTGATGTCCTCGTCGCGTCGGAAGCGCACCGAGGTCTGGCGAATCCGCTCTATGAGATCGAAGGTCGCCGCGCCCTGCTGGTCGCGGATCGTGTCGCCCAGCAGGCGACCGAGCATGCGGATATCGTCAAAAAGCGGGGCGTCCTTGTCCTGCATCATTTTCCGGCGTCCTCTGTGTTAGGCATCATTGCTGCGCGCTGTCGGAACAGCGCGACTACGGGGTGGCTATCTTATGTGTTTCCGCGGCCTGGTCTTTGCTCGCGGGCAAGGGCGACGCAAAAAGGGCAGATGGCCCCCATGATAGAATGCGGGCCAAATTCAGGGCGGCGCCTGTCTGCGCGGAGTGTGTCGGACCAAACGCCGAGCCGGCGTATTTGCCCCAAAGCAGGCGCTTCATCGAATCTCCAAGCGACGAGTCAATAAAAGTGAATACAACCCAAGCCGCGCAGCCCGAACGTATCGTCATCGCAACCCGTGAAAGCCGTCTGGCGTTATGGCAGGCCGAGCATGTCAAAGCGCGGCTGGAGAAATTGTATCCTGCCTGCAAGGTGGAGCTGCTCGGCATGACTACCCGTGGTGACCAGATTCTCGACCGCCCATTGGCCAAGGTGGGCGGCAAGGGTCTGTTCGTCAAGGAGCTGGAAACCGCGCTACTGGACGGCCGCGCCGACATTGCAGTGCACTCCATGAAAGACGTGCCGATGATGCTCGCGGACGAGTTCGCGCTGCCATGCATCAGTGCGCGCGAGGTCCCGCTGGATGCCTTCGTTTCGAACCGCTACGAGAGCCTCGCCGACATGCCGCCGGGCGCGGTGGTCGGTACTTCGTCGCTGCGCCGGGAGTCGCAGGTCCACGCAAACTACCCGTATCTTGCAGTGACCAGTCTGCGTGGCAACCTCGATACCCGGTTGCGCAAGCTCGATGAGGGGCAATACGACGCGATCATTCTTGCCGCGGCAGGCCTCAAACGCCTCGGTCTTTCCGACCGGATTCGCAGCGAAATGCCGGCCGAGGTGTCGTTGCCGTCCGCTGGGCAGGGTGCGCTGGGCATCGAGTGCCTTTCCGCCCGCGAGGATATCGCGGCCTGGCTCGCGCCACTGCATGACAACGAGACGGCAGCCTGTGTGATCGCAGAACGTGCGGTGTCGCGGGCGCTGGGCGGCAGTTGCGAGGTGCCGCTTGGTGCCTACGCGATCATGCGTGAGGGCAAGCTCTGGTTGCGCGGGTTCGTAGCCTTGCCGGACGGCAGCCGCTTCGTGCGGGTAGAGCGCGAAGGCGCCCCTGAGAACGCCGAGGCACTGGGTCTCGCGCTGGCCGCCGAATTGCGCGAGCGTGGCGCGGACGAGATCCTCGCGGCGCTGGGCTGAAGCTCACAAGCCCGCAACCATGTCGCTTTCCGGACGCCATGTGGTCGTCACCCGCCCGCTCGAGCAGGCCGGGGCGATGTGCGATGCCCTGCGCGCGCGCGGTGCGGAACCGGTGTTGTTTCCGGTCCTGGCGATCGCTCCCGCCGCGGATGCCGCCGGGCTAGAGGCCGCGTGTCGCGACCTGCAGGATTTCGACCTTGCTTTCTTCGTCAGCCCGAATGCGGTCAGGCTCGCGCTCGATGCAATTCTCGCGCGCCGCGGCTGGCCTGAGGGCGTCGCGGTGGCGACCGTGGGGGCTGGCAGCGCGCGCGCCCTAGCGGACTACGGATTCGATCATGTGATCGCTCCGGAATCGGGCTTCGACACCGAGGCGGTGATTGCGCTGCCGGCGTTCTCTCCGGAGGCGGTGCGAGGCAAACGCGTGGTTATCTTCCGCGGCGATGGTGGACGAGAGCTGCTCGGCCAGTATTTGCGGGCGAATGGTGCCGAGGTCGTTCATGTCACCGCATACCGCCGATACTGTCCAGATGCGGATCCTGCGGTGCTTACGGATCTGGCGGCGCTGGGGCATCTGGATGCGATCACGCTTACGAGCAGCGAGGGTGTGCGCAATTTCGCCGATCTGCTGGGACAGCAAGGACTGGATTGTCTGAGTCGGGTTCCGGTTTTCGTGCCACATCCGCGGATCGCCGGTTTCGCCCGTGAGGCCGGGTTCAGGCAGGTCATCGAGACTGGCGCGGGGGATGCGGGCCTGCTGCTCGCGCTTGAAGCATTCTTCGGTGGGAAATGACGCCGGCGGTGCCGGAATCGACGTTGCCGGGGCAGGTTGCAGCGTTTCTCGCACGCCGGTCCTCATCTTTTTCTGGGTTAAACTTGCATAATGAAACGGCAGAAACCAGCGCTGACCAGGCCGCCGGTCACCGACAAGGCGGCGCGGACTTCGATCGGGGGGAAGATGGAGTCGCCCAAGAACAAGAGTGCCGACGCTGAAAAGAGCGTCAAGAAGGACGAGATCGCGGCGCCGGCGAGCAAGCCAGCAGTCAGCCCGGCGCAATCGCCAGCGGCTAAGGAGGCGCACCCAGTCAAGGGAGACGCCGTTCCGCAGACGCCTGACGCCAGGCCTACGCCGGACAGCAAGCCCAGCCCGCCGACACCCACGGATCCAGAGAAGGCCGCCGAGGTTGTGAAGGCCTCGTCTGACAAGACGGAAGGCGTCAAACCCGATGCCGTCAAGGGCGGCCCGGCAGCCCAGCCAGGCGACAAGACGCCGAAGGATATTCCAGCGAAGACGGATGCTGGCGCGTCGAAAGCCGGTTCGGTTGCCAAGGACGCTGGATTGGCCAAAGCCGGTAGTGATGCCGACAAGAATGCTCCGACGAAAACCGCCGAAGACGGTGGTAGCGGCAAGCCGCCACAAGCCCCGGCCGAGCAGCGGCCCGGCAAGAGCGGGCCGGTTGCACTCGTTCTGGCTCTGGTTGCGTTGATTGCGGCGGCGGTGCTCGGCTGGCAGGTTTATGAGCTGCGCCTGGCGACCGGCGAGATTCGTCAGGAGGTGGCGCAGCGCCTGTCCGGCGGTGAAACCGCGATCGCCGAGGTCAGGGCGCTGGTGCGACAGAACAATGAAGGGCTGGGTACGCTTCAGGGGCGCTTTGGCGCACTCGAATCCCAGGTTGGCACCATGGAAGGTCAGGCAGCGACGCTCGAGTTGCTGTATCGCGAGTCCACCCGTTCGCGTGGAGATCAGGTGCTCGCTGAGCTCGAGCAGGCGATCACGATTGCCGGCCAGCAACTCCAGCTAGCCGGCAATTTCGAAGCGGCTTTGATCGCGCTGCAGGGCGCAGAAGCACGGCTTGCGGCGCCGGAGTTCGGTCATCTGCAGCCTCTGCGCAGGGCATTGGTGCGCGATATCGAAGCGCTCAAGGCACATCCTCAAGTTGATGTATCGGGTATCGCCCTGCGTCTCGAGCTGGTGCTCGAGCGCGTCGACAGCCTGCCGCTGGCCTTCGAGGTCAAACTGGCCGAGCTGGCCGCCGAGCGTGAGGCCGAGATCGAGCGTGCGCGTGAGGAGGACGATGTGGTGGGCCGAACGCTCGGCTTCCTGCGCGCGCTGGGCGCCGACATTTGGAGCGAGGTCAAGGGCATGGTTCGGCTCGAGCGCCTCGACAACGCAGACCCAGTGTTGCTGGGCCCAGAGCAGAGCAACTATCTGAGAGAGAACGTCAAGATTCGTCTGCTCACCGCGCGGCTGGCGCTTCTTGCGCGCGATGGCCGTACCTATGTGACCGACATCGAGCGTGCGCGTGACTGGCTGGAGCGCTACTTCGACGGCGGTAGCGACCAGGTCCGACGCACGCTGGACGAGCTTGGCGAACTGGCCGCGACCCCGATCCGGGCGGAGCTCCCAACCCTGACCGACACTTTTGCCGCGCTGCGCGTGTTGCAGGCCAGGGGCGTCGAAGCCGAGTCGCCGTCCTCGGAAGAGTCCGGCACTGACGAAGCGGCACGCTGAGGAGATCTGCCATGCGTGCCCTGATCTGGATTATTGCTCTGTTCGCCGTGGCCGCCGGTCTGGCGATGTTTGCCGGAGCCAACGAAGGCTACGTGCTCGTGGTCCTTCCCCCGTGGCGTCTGCAGGCCTCATTGAACCTGACGGTTGTCGCGCTTGTTGTGGGTTTCTTCCTGCTCTATTTCCTCATGCGTCTGGTGAGCCGCACGCTGGATCTTCCTGGACGAGTGGGCGCTTATCGAAGCCGGCGCCGGCAGGAGAAGGCCGCGCGCTCAGCGCGCGAGTCTTTGCGCGCACTCTTCGAGGGGCGTTTCGCTGATGCAGGCAAGCAGGCTCGGATCGCATACGGCGCCGGCGATGCCGGGGTCGAGGCAGCCTTGCTCGCGGCACGGGCGGCCCATGCTCAGCGTGACGACCGCGCGTATCGGGAGTGGATTGACAAGGCTATGTCCGCCGAGGGCGGTCGGACCGCCGCCTTGTTGACCGAAGCCGAACTGGCGACCGCAGAGGGCGCCTGGGACGCGGCTGAAGAGGCACTGGCCACCCTGCGCAAGGGGGACCACTCGAGCGTAGCGGCGAATCGTTTGCAGCTCGACCTTGCGCGCGCCCGCGGCGATTGGAAAGCTGTACCCGACCTGGTGCGTCAGTTGCTGGCCAACAAGGCGATCGGGGCCGAGGAGGGGCGGGCACTCGTTCGTGCTGCGCATCTGGCGACCCTCGAGTCCATGGTTGATCAGCCGGAGCCTCTGGCCGATTATTGGCGCAAGCTCGGCAAACCGGATCATGCCGATCGGGAGTTGGTGTTCCAGGCGCTGCCGATTCTCGCTAAAGGCGGAAAGGGAGCGGTGGCGCGCAAGGACGTTGAGCGGCTGCTTGATGGTGAGTGGGACAGCGCGCTGGCCCGACGTTATGCGCTGTGCTCCGGTGAGGGTGAAGAGGCACGCGACGCGCTCTCGCGCTCCGAGAAATGGCTGAACCGCCAGCCGGATGACCCCGGGTTGCTTTTCGCGCTTGGCAAGCAGTGCATGGTCGCCCAGATCTGGGGCAAGGCGCAGAGCTATCTCGAGCGCTCACTTGCGCTTGATGCGCGTGCAGAAACGCATCTCGCGTTGGGTCAGCTCTTCGAAGCCACCGAGCATCCGGCGGAGGCGAAAGCACATTTTGCGCGTGCTGCCCAACTTGCGCTCGAGGCTTGACGGCCTCACATGCTCTGACCGAGTTGTTCCGAACGTCCGCCCCTGTGGCGAACGCGGGCTACGATTCCTTATGCCCAGTCGCGCGGTGTCAGAAAGTCGCTGTACAGGCGCGCTTCTGCTGAGCCGGCAGCCGGCGCCCAGTCGTAGCGCCACTTGACGATGGGTGGCAGCGACATCAGGATCGATTCGGTTCGACCGCCAGATTGCAGGCCGAACAAGGTGCCCCGGTCGAAGACCAGGTTGAATTCGACGTACCGCCCACGGCGGTAAGCCTGAAAATCTCGCTCCCGCTCGCCATACTGGGTGTCGCGGCGACGCTCCGCGATCGGGAGATAGGCCGGCACGAAGGCGTCTCCGACGCTTCGCATCAAACCGAAGCAATGCTCGAAATCGCGAGTGCCGTCGGCGCCCAGATCGTCGAAGAACAAACCACCGACGCCGCGCGCTTCATTGCGGTGCTTGAGAAAGAAGTAGTCATCACACCACCGCTTGAGCCGCTCGTACTCCGGGCGACCACCGAAGGGCAGCACTGCGTCGCGGCAGGTAGCGTGGAAGTGACGCACGTCTTCCTCGAACGGGTAGTAGGGTGTGAGATCCATGCCGCCGCCACACCACCACACCGGATTGTCCTCGCCCGCGCCGGCGATGAAGAAACGCACGTTCATGTGGACCGTCGGACAATAGGGATTGCGCGGATGGAACACAAGTGACACGCCCATGGCCTCGAAGCCCTTGCCGGCAAGGTCCGGACGGTGGGCGCTGGCCGAAGGCGGCAGTGCCTTGCCAAAGACATGCGAGAAATTCACCCCACCCCGTTCGAAGAAGTTGCCTTCCTCGATGACGCGGCTGATCCCGCCGCCCCCTCCGGGGCGTTCCCAGGCGTCCTCATGAAACGGCTTGCCATCGAAGGCCTCGAAGCGTTCGACGATGGCGCGCTGAAGGTTCAGAAGGTAGGCCTTGACGGCTTGGGTATCGATACTCATCGTGTCAATGCAGCTTGTGAGGGGCTTTCACTGTGTGTCGGTCAGGGCTTGCGGGCGACTGCTCGGAAACCGATGTCGCGGCGATACTGCCGACCTTCGAACATGATCGCGTCCACCAGGTCGTATGCGCATTTCTGCGCGGTCCGGACGTTGTCGCCGAGCGCGGTCACGCACAGAACGCGGCCGCCTGCAGTGACGATGTCCTCGCCCGACTGGGCGGTGCCCGCGTGGAAGACATGGCTGTCTTCGGATGCGGCGGTGGGCAGGCCAGTGATGCGATCCCCCTTGCGCGGAGATTCCGGATAGCCGGCGGCGGCGAGCACGACACCAAGCGCGACCCGCCGGTCCCACTCGGCCTCGACCTCATCAAGCCGCCCGGCGATCGCGGCCTCGATGAGGTCGGACAGGTCGGACTTGAGGCGCATCATGATCGGCTGGGTTTCCGGGTCGCCCATGCGGCAGTTGAACTCGACCACACGCGGCTGCCCGGCGTCGTCGATCATCAGCCCTGCATACAGGAAGCCGGTATAGGGCATGCCCTCGGCACTCATCCCAGCCAGTGCCGGGTTGATGACTTCGCGCATGACCCGCGCGTGAACCTCCGGCGTGACCACCGGAGCGGGCGAGTACGCACCCATGCCGCCAGTGTTTGGCCCTGCGTCGCCATCGCGGAGTCGCTTGTGGTCCTGGCTGGTTGCCAAGGCGAGGGCGTTCCGGCCGTCGGCCATGACGATGAAGCTCGCCTCTTCGCCGCGCATGAATTCTTCGATGACGACACGGGCGCCGGCGTCGCCCATCCTGTTGTCGAGCAGCATCATGTCGATTGCCGCGTGCGCTTCATCGACGGTCATCGCCACGACGACCCCTTTGCCTGCAGCCAGGCCGTCGGCCTTGATGACGATGGGTGCGCCTTCCGCATCGATGTAGGCATGCGCTGCAGCGGCGTCGGAGAAGGTCTGATAGCGTGCCGTCGGAATCTTGTGCCGGACCAGGAACTGCTTGGCGAAATCCTTGGAACTCTCGAGCTGCGCCGCTGCGCGGGTCGGACCGAAGATTGGCAGGTCCGCCTCGCGGAAGGCGTCGACCACACCGGCGGCGAGCGGCGCTTCCGGGCCGACGACGGTATATTGCACGCCCTCGCGGCGGGCGAGCTCGACCAACTCGGCGATGTCCGTGACCGGTACGTTTTCGAGCAGTGGTTCGCGTGCGGTGCCGGCATTACCCGGGGCGACCAATACCCGGGTAACCTTTGGCGACTGGGCAAGCTTCCAGGCCAGCGCGTGTTCGCGGCCTCCGGATCCGATAACGAGTACTTTCATGTCGATTGTCTTGCGTGGGTAGGCAGTCGGGAAGCGTGCGGCTTCAGTGGCGGAAGTGGCGGAAGCCGGTGAACACCATGGCGATATCCTGCTCGTCCGCAGCGGCGATCACCTCCGCGTCGCGCATCGAGCCGCCCGGCTGGATGACCGCAGTCGCGCCGGCCTGGGCGAGCACGTCGAGACCGTCACGGAACGGGAAGAAGGCGTCCGATGCGACGACCGTACCCTTGATCTCGAGACCGGCATTGCCTGCCTTGATTGCCGCGATGCGGGCGGAGTCGACCCGGCTCATCTGGCCGGCTCCGACGCCGACGGTCATGCCGTCGCGGCAATAAACGATGGCGTTCGACTTGACGTATTTGGCGACCCGCCAGGCGAACATCAGATCCGCGAGTTCGGTCGGGGTCGGCTGGCGACGGGTGACGATCTTGAGATCGGCTACGGCGACTGTTGCATCATCGGCACTTTGCACCAGCAGACCACCTGCGACCCGCTTGAAGTCCAGCGCGCCGCCGGAGCGACCCGGCGAGCAGGTCAGCACGCGCACGTTCTGCTTGGCGGCGAGCAGGGCAAGTGCTTCGTCGGAATAGGCAGGCGCGATGAGCACTTCGAGGAATTGTGCCGACACCGCCTCGGCGGCTTCGCGATCGACCTCGCAGTTGAAAGCGATGATGCCGCCGAAGGCCGACGTCGGGTCGGTGGCAAAAGCCTTGCGATAGGCAGCCGCCGGGCTGTCGCCGAGGGCCACGCCACAGGGATTGGCGTGTTTGACGATGACACAGGCGGTGGTGTCGAACGCTTTGACGCATTCCCACGCGGCATCCGAGTCGGCGATGTTGTTGTATGACAGTTCCTTGCCCTGGAGCTGGCGGTAGCCCGCGATTCCTCCCTCGGCAGCGCCCGGTTCGCGGTAGAAGGCTGCGCTCTGGTGAGGGTTTTCGCCGTAGCGCAGGTCCTGGACCTTGTCGAGGGCGATATGAAATCGCTCCGGGAAAGCCTGCCGGCCGCCGTCGTCGGTCAGGGCCGTCAGATAGTTGGAGATTGCGCTGTCGTATCGAGCGGTGTGGGTGAAGGCCTTGACCGCCAGCGAGAACCGGGTCTTCGCCGACAGCGCGCCTTCGTTGTCACGCAACTCACCGAGGATGCCCTCGTAGTCGTCCGGGTCGGTGACGATGCCGACACCGCCCGCTTCGTCGCCATGGTTCTTGGCGGCCGCGCGGACCATCGTGGGGCCGCCGATGTCGATGTTTTCGATTGCTTCTTCCAGCGTACAGTCGTGCCTGGCGATGGTTTGGGCAAAGGGGTAGAGGTTGACCACCACCAGGTCGATGCGCGAGATGTCGTGGGCTGCGATGGTGTCCATGTGCTCGGGCAGATCGCGCCGCGCAAGAATGCCGCCGTGCACCTTCGGGTGCAGGGTCTTCACGCGGCCGTCGAGCATCTCCGGAAAGCCGGTGTGGTCGGATACGTCGGTGACGTCCATGCCCGCCTTGCGCAGCAGCGCAGCGGTGCCTCCGGTGGACAGGAGCTTGACGCCCAACTCCTGGAGGGCTTGTGCGAATTCGAGCACGCCGCGTTTGTCGGAAACACTGATCAGGGCCTGGGTGACTTTCATGTTTGTCGTGCTGGGGATGGTTTTGAGAGCGGGTGGTTGAGACGGCGGCCGGCGAAGCGTGCCAGCGGTGAATGCCGTTTCAGAGCAACTGATGGTCGCTGAGCTTGCGTCGCAAGGTGTTGCGGTTGATGCCCAGGATCTGGGCGGCCACCGTCTGGTTACCGTTGGCCTGGCGCAGCACGAACTCGAGCATTGGGCGCTCGACGGTACGCATCATCATGTCGTACACCGCGGCGGGCTTTTCGCCGTCGAGGTCGCGAAAGTACTGGTCGAGCGTGCGGGTGACGCAGTCGGCAATGTCGTTCGCGCAACTCATGCTGCAAGCTCCTGGGGGAAATCGTCCTCGTAGCGCAGGTGGCTGTCGTGCTCGGCGAGTGCACCGAAGAAGCCATCCACCGCGTCAAGCTGGTCGCGGATGTCGCCGAGCTGGTTCATCATGCGTCGGAATGCCGCCGAACCGACCAGCCCTTTCGTGTACCAGGAGATGTGCTTGCGGGCGATCTTGACGCCCGTTTCCTCGCCGTAGAAATCATAGAGGTCGGCGAGGTGCTCACGACAGACACGGTGGATCTCGGTGACCAGTGGCGGTGCGAGCAGCTCGCCGGTGGCGAGGTAATGCTCGATCTCGCGAAAAATCCAGGGGCGCCCCTGTGCGGCGCGACCGATCATGACGCCGTCGGCGCCCGTGTAATCAAGCACCTGTTTGGCTTTCTGCGGGGTGGTGATATCACCGTTGGCGATGACCGGGATACGCACCAGCGTTTTTACATGAGCAATGGTGTCGTACTCGGCGTCGCCGGTGTATTGGTCTGCACGGGTGCGGCCGTGGATCGCGATCGCGCGGATGCCGCTTTCTTCGGCAATGCGTGCGATCGTCGGCGCGTTGCGGTTCTCGCGGTTCCAGCCGGTGCGGAATTTGAGCGTGACCGGGGTGTTCGGCACTGCGGTAACCACCGCCTCGAGGATGCGGGTGACCAGCGGTTCGTCCTGCATCAACGCGGAGCCCGCCATGACGTTGCAGACTTTCTTGGCCGGACAGCCCATATTGATGTCGATGATCTGGGCACCACGATCGGCGTTGTATCGCGCTGCCTCGGCCATCATCGCCGGGTCGGCGCCGGCAATCTGCACCGATATCGGATCGACCTCACCGTCGTGATTGGCTCTGCGCTGGGTCTTGGCGCTGCCATAGAGCAGCGAATTGGAAGTCACCATCTCCGAGACCGCGACGCCGGCGCCCATCTTCTTGCACAGTTGGCGAAAGGGGCGATCGGTCACCCCGGCCATCGGGGCGACGAAAAGATTATTACGCAGGGTAAAGCCGGCAAACTGCATGATTCGGAGGCGGTTTCAGGGTAAACCGCAATTCTAACCCATAAACCGGCGGTGTTCCGGCCTTGCGGTCACCGGACGCGGTGCGAACGGTGCGTTTCGCCAATGGCTCAGGGCCAGGCGCGAGCGCCGAACATCATGCGCCGGGCGACGAAATCCCGCAGTGGCGGACAGACGTCGAGCGCAAACAGACCCGCACCGCGTGCGTGCCTGAGCAGCGGGTTGTCGTTGCTGAACAGGCGTACCAGTGAGTCGGTGAAGAAGATCGTGCTCTGGCGATCAAGCTTGCGCTGGTTGGCGAAGGTCAGCAACGTGTTCTGGTCGCCGGGATCTCCCGGATGGGCTTGCAGGACGCTGGCGAGGGCATGCACATCGCGCAGCGCGAGATTGAAGCCCTGCCCGGCGACCGGATGTAGCGTCTGTGCCGCGTTGCCAAGCCAGACGGTGCGCTGCCCAGTGGTTTCCTTCCGGTAGCGCAGACCAAGCGGATAACACAGGCGGTCGGAAACCTTGCCGAGCGCCACCCGCCCGCCGATGAGCGGCTGCAGGCGGTGGCGGTATTCATCGTCGTCCAGCTGCAGCATGGCTTCGGCGCTTTCCGGTGAGAGCACATGCACCAGCGCGAAACCCCTGCCGTGCGGCAAAAGGGCGACAGGCCCTTCGCGCGTAAAACGTTCGTAGGCGCGATACTCATGCCCGTTCGGGCAGTCGACATGGGCGATGACCGCCTGTTGCCGGTAGTCACGTTCGACGATGTCGGCATCCGGGTTGGCGAGCCCGCCTTCGGCGCAGGCCACGAGTCGGGCGCGAAGGCTCGATGGACCGTCCGAAGCATGTTCGAGGCTGGCTTCGACATGGTCTTCGTGTGCCGCAAGGGACTTGACCCGCGTGAATTCGCGTACTTCCAGCCGGGAGCGCGCGGCGATCTCGCCGAGTCGACTTGCCAGCGCGCCGGCCGAACCGACATGCCCCAGCGCGTCCAGTCCGTGGTCGGATGCCCGGATCAGCGTGCGCCCGAAGCCGCCTTGCTGTGATACGTGAATACTGCGTATCGGGGTGGTCTCAAGGCCTTGCCAGGCGCCGAGATTCTGCAGGGTCAGCCGAGTGCCGTGGGCGAGCGCGAGCACGCGCGGGTCGGCGGCACTGGCCTGCGCGCTGCGTGCATCGACCAGTACGATGTCCAGTCCGCTGTCTCGCAGTGCGCAGGCCAGCGCCAGCCCAACCGGCCCTGCACCGACGATGAGCAGATCATGCGTGTGCATGCTCACCATCCCGCATCAAGCGCTCGATCTCGTCGGCGCCGCGGGGTACGTCGTCGGTGATGAAATCGCAGCCTTCTGCGGAAACGAGTGCGTCGTCCTCGATGCGGATGCCGATGTTCCAGTAGGCTTCCGGGATGTCCGGCGCCGGACGGATGTAGCAACCCGGCTCGACGGTGAGCATCATGCCCGGTTCGAACAGGCGCCACTCGCCCGCTTTCTTGTACTCGCCGGCGTCATGGACGTCGCGGCCCAGCCAGTGGCCGGTACGGTGCATGTAGAAACGCCGGTAGCGGCCTTCTTCGATTGCGGTGTCGAGCGGGCCGCGAATGAGCTTGAGGTCGATGAGCCCCTGGGTGATGACCTCGACCGCGGCCTCGTGTGGGGTGTTCCAGTGCTCGCCGGGGCGAATCGCTGCGCGTGCTGCGACCTGTGCGGCGAGAACGACCTCATAGATCTGACGCTGGGCGGTGGAAAAGCGCCCGTTCACCGGGAAGGTTCGGGTGATGTCGGAGGCGTAGCCGTTGAGTTCGCAGCCGGCGTCGATGAGCAGCAGGTCGCCGTCGTTCATGCGTCGATCGTTGCTGACGTAGTGCAGTACGCAGGCATTCGGGCCGCTGGCGACGATGGAGGAGTAGGCCGGCGCTTCCGATCCGCGGCGGCGGAAGGTGTGGAGCAGTTCGGCTTCAATCTCATATTCGAACATGCCGGGCCGGGTACGTTGCATCGCGCGGATGTGCGCCTCGGCCGAAATTCTTGCGGCGTGACGCATGATGCTGATTTCGACCTGATCCTTGACGAGTCGCATCTCGTCGAGCTCTGCGCGCACGTCACGGATGCTGTGCGGCGGCACCGCACCGGCTCGGGCATTGGCGCGCACTGCGTTGAGCGCGCGGGTGACCCGCTCGTCCCAATCCCGATCGTAGCCGACGCTGCACCACAGCACCGGCTGCTCGGCGAGGAGTTCGGGCAGACGCAGGTCCAGGTCGCCAATCGTCCAGGCTTCGTCGAAGCCGAAGGTTTCGCGCGCCGCGTCGGGACCGAAGCGAAAGCCGTCCCAGATCTCGCGCTCCTCGTTCTTCTCTCGGCAGAAGAGAATCGAGCGCGGTGTTTCGCCTGCAATGATGACCACGACGGCCTCGGGTTCGCCGAAGCCGGTCAGGTAGTGGAAGTAACTGTCGAAGCGGTAGGGGTAGTGCGTGTCGCGGTTGCGATGTTGTTCGACTGCGGTCGGCAGCACCGCAATGCCGCCGCCGGCGGCGTTCATCCTGGCGATGAGACGCTGGCGGCGGGCAAGATAGGGAGCGATATCGGGAATCAGGCGGTCGATGGAGGCGTTCATGGGGGCATATTATCCGTGAAACCGGGTGTCGGCTTTCGACTCGCGCTGCGCGCCAGGGTTCTGGCTCTTCTTGAGGTGGCTGTCGAGTTCGGCGAGTCGTTCCGGGGTGCCGACGTCAATCCAGTAGCCATCATGGCGCTCGCCGGAGACCCTGCCTCGCGCCATCGCCATGCGCAGCAGCGGGCCGAGTGCTGCGCGTTCGCCGATGACGAGGCCGGAAAAAAGGTCGGGGTGGAAGAGTCCGATGCCGGCATAGGTCAGACGGTTCTCCGGAGCCTCGCTGACGCGCCCGCCTTTGAGCGTGAAATCTCCAGCGGAATGGTGGGGCGGGTTGGTGACCAGCATGAGGTGCGCGAGGGAGTCTCCGGACGTCAGGTGCCGGGCCTGATTGGCGAAAGCGCCGATATCGAAGTCACAGAACACGTCGCCGTTGATGACGAGAAAGACATCGTCGCCGAGCAGCTCTTGTGCTTGACGAATGCCGCCAGCGGTTTCCAGTGCCGCTTCCTCGGCCGAGTAGCGGATGCTCACGCCGAAACGGCTGCCGTCACCCAGCGCGTCTTCGAGCATCCGGCCCAGGTGGGCGTGGTTGATGACGACATCACGCAGTCCGGCTTCTGCGAGCCGCTCGAGATGATGGCCGATGAGCGGCTTGCCGCCTGCGACGAGCAGCGGCTTTGGGCAGGTGTCGGTGAGCGGGCGCATGCGCTCGCCCCGCCCGGCCGCGAGAATCATCGTTCTCATCAGAACGTATAGCCGACGCCGATGGTACCGGGCTCGATGACGTCGAGCAGGCGCAGCAGCGGCTTGAGTTCGCCGTAGCGTGCGCAACTGCGACGCAGGTAGTCCATGACCAGGGGCATGTCCTTGAGATAGCCGTCCTTGCCGTCGCGATGATGGAGGCGGGCGAAGATGCCGAGCACCTTGAGGTGACGCTGGACGCCCATCCAGTCGAAGTCGCGCTGAAAGTCAGCGAAGTCGGCGCGCACCGGAAGTCCGAACCGGCGTGCGATATCCCAGTAGCGCACCAGCAGGTCGAGGGTGAACTCCTCGTCCCAGTGGATGTAGGCATCCTTGAGCAGCGAAACCAGGTCGTAGCTGATCGGGCCGAACACCGCGTCCTGGAAGTCCACGATGCCCGGGTTGCGGCCTGCCTCGCAGACCATCAGATTGCGTGAGTGGTAGTCGCGATGGACGAAGACCCTGGGTTCAGCGAGATTGACCGCGAGGATCCGCTCATATGCGGTCTCGAGGGTCTGTTTCTGCGATTCGTCGAGCGCGATCCCCTTGTGCCGGGCAACGAACCACTCGTCGAACAATCGCATTTCGCGCAACAGCAGTTCTCGCGAATATTCAGGCAGTGCGTTGGCGTGGCTCGCCCGCTGGATGGCGATCAGGCTGCCGAGTGCTTCGGCATAAAGGTTGTGGGCGTTGTCCGCATCGAGTGCGTCCAGATACGTCTTGCTGCCGAGGTCGGACATCAGGATGAAGCCTTTGTCCAAGTCGGCTTCCACTATTTCGGGTACATGCACGCCGGCCGCGCCGAACAGCTCTGCGACCTTCAGCCATGGCCGACAGTCCTCGTGCGACGGGGGCGCGTCCATGACGATGAACGTATCGCCCGAGCCTTCGGGGGCGACGCGGAAGTAGCGCCTGAAGCTGGCATCCGATGATGCAGGGCTCAATTCGAAGGCCGCGCCTTTCAGGGCTTGGTCGAGCCACTTGCGTAGCTGTGCGTTTCTGTCCAATTCTGGCTCCCGGGTGTTTCCTTGTTGCATACGTGGGTGACCTGTGCGGTGATCGAGTTGGCGTATCCGGCGCACCCGAACCCCGCAGGATGCGTCCTGCGATCTATCGATTGGTGGGTTTCCGTGTTCGCCAGTCAGAGTTTGCAGTTGAGCTGCAGGCGAAGCACGCCATAGCCTCGAACGCCGGTCGATCGATTGCTTCGCGCCTCGCCGCGACGCCTCCAACAGCTGGCGACCCTTGGTGTAAAATTCAGCAGTTTACCAAATCCGCCTCCGCCGCCATGTGTCGGGGCGAGACTGTTTTCGAACCGAGCGAGGGACGGGGCTTGCGTGCAAAGCGATTGAACACACGGTTGGCATTGATGCCGTGGTTGCTCATGTTGAGCGGGGTTTCCCTCGCCGGCGGATTGGCGCCACTTTCGGTGTCTCCCGACCTGATTCGCAGCCCGGCCCCCAGATTGGTGCCGCAGACACCTGCAGTCGAACCGTCGGTCGAGCGCGTGGTTGATGTTCCGGTTGAGGTTCGCCCAAGCTCTGTCCTCCCAGCCGTTGAACCGCGGCAAGGCGCAGCGACTGCTTCACCTGTCGGCGGTGCAACCGTGACGGACACCGCCGGCCAAGTGGCCGCGCCGCGCTCGCAAAGCGCGGAAGCAGCCGGTGTCGGGGATGACCCCGTAACCATGAGTGAGACGGCGCCTGCCCCCCGATCACCGGTAGCTGCTTCCCCCTTGGAGCGAGGGGCTACCCAGGTCAGCGCCTTGCGCATCGTCGGTGTGCGAGCAGTGGAGCTGGTCGCCGAGGGTGAAGCCGAACTGGTGCGGGATTCACGGGTGCTGACCGCAGACCGGGTGATCTACAACGAACTCACCGATGAAGCGACTGCCGACGGTAATGTTCGACTCAGTCAGGAGGATGACTGGCTGATTGGGGATTGGGCCCGCCTCATCGTTCACGAGTGGGTGGGGGAGCTCGATCGGCCGCGATATGTGTTCTCGCGGCAGTCGCAGGCGCGGCCAGGCGTTGCGCCGCGAACCATCGTCGGCACCGGTGGTGCGGACGTCGTGTATTTTGAGGGCGAGAACCGGTACCGGATGGTCAACGCCACCTGGACTACCTGCGAGCCGGAGGACCCCGATTGGTTCATCCGCGCCGCAGATCTTGAGCTCGACTATGATCGCGAGGTCGGGGTCGCCCGTGGTGCCACGCTGGTGTTCAAGGACACTCCCATCCTGTGGTGGCCGCGCATGTCGTTCCCTCTGGCGGAGCAGCGGCAGTCGGGCTTTTTGGTGCCGACGATCGGGGTGTCGAACAAGACTGGCTTCGACCTCGCGGTGCCCTACTACTGGAACATCGCCCCGAACTACGACGCAACCATCACGCCGCGCCTGATGGGGCGGCGCGGGCTGCAACTCGGTGGCGAGTACCGCTATCTGTCGCAGAACTACAGTGGCGAGATTCGAGGCGAGTGGCTGCCCAAGGATCGGGTGACAGGTGAGTCGCGATCCTTGGGAGCAATTCAGCACGACCACCGCATTACAAGGCGGTTGCGGGCCAGCCTGGACTACAACTGGGTGTCTGACGATGATTATTTCGAGGATCTCAGTTCAAGAATCGCGGTAGCCTCCCGGGTCAATCTGCTCCGTCAGGGGCGGATGAGTTATCAGGGGGACTGGTGGTCGGTCCAAGGCCTTCTGGAAGGGTATCAGACCCTCGACGGATTCGGCCCCTATCGCAGGTTGCCCCAATTGTTGCTGTCAGCCTACAGGGCTGATCTTCCTGCCGGGTTGGCGTTCGGTTTCAGTGGCGAATACGTTGATTTCAAACACAAGGATTCGGCGTTCGCGGAAGGCCGGCGAACGCATCTACGACCGCAGCTGTCGCTTCCGATCCGAACCGCCGGTTATTTCCTCACACCGCGTGTGAGCCTTAATCACACTCGCTATGATCTCGGGCGTTCGCTTGTGGGCGGGCGTGACTCGATTACCCGGACAGTTCCAGTATTCTCGATCGACAGCGGCATGTTCTTTGAACGTGACTCCGCCTTTTTGGGACAGTCCTATCGCCAGACGCTCGAGCCGAGGCTTTTCTACGTGCGGGTACCTTATCGAGAGCAGCGGGACCTTCCAATATTCGACTCCGGGCGTTTCGATTTTGGTTTTGCCCAGCTGTTCTCCGAGAATCGATATGTGGGTGTGGACCGCATCGGTGACGCGAATGAGCTCACCGTGGCGGTAACGACACGCTTCATCGAGCAGAGTTCAGGTGCTGAGCGCCTGCGCGCGACACTGGCGCAGAAGTATTACTTCGACGAGCAACGCGTCACGTTGAACGAACTTGGCAAACCAGCCGTCGAGGATGCACGCGTTCGCCGCCGCACCGATGTGCTGGCGGCTGTGAGCGGTCGGGTGACTCAGGCAGTTTCGGTCGACAGCCTGTGGCGCTACGATCCCTTTGACGGCGAAACCCAGCGTTTCAACTTTGCCTTGCGCTATAACCCGGAGGTCGGGCGGGTGTTGAACGTCGGCTACCGGTACGCAAGAGAGTTGCTTGATGGCCGAGAAGGCTTGAAGGACGTGGACTTTTCGGCCCAATGGCCGCTCGGTAACCGCTGGTACGGCGTCGGCCGCATTACCCGTTCAATCAAGGAGAACCGGGTAACCGAGGCCGTCGCTGGGGTGGAGTACCTGAGTACCTGTGGTTGCTGGACCTTCCGCACCGCGGCTCACCGTTTCGCCACCAACCCGGACCGCGTGACCAACGCCTTGTTCTTCCAGCTTGAGCTGACCGGGTTGGGCGGCATCGGACCAAGCCCGGTGAATCTGTTGACACGCAGCGTGCCGGGCTATGGCAAGATCAACGAACCCATGTCGGACCGCTACTTCGGTACTGACTGACCCCGCCCACCGGATATCCAGGCAATTCTAAACATGCGCATTCTGTCCTACATCAAGCTCACCGCCGTCCTCGCCGCTGCATGCCTGCTCATCCCCGCTCAGGTAATGGCGCAGCGCGCCGTGCCGGTCGATCGCGTGGTCGCGGTGGTCAACAACGAAGTCGTGACTGCGCTGGAATTGCGCGAGCGTGTTCAGGCAGCGATCCGTCAGTTGCAGCAGCGCGGGATCGAAGCGCCGCCGCTCGAGGTACTCGAGGAACAGGTGCTCGAACGCATGATCATCGAGCGCGCTCAGCTCCAGCTGGCTGCCGAAACCGGTCTGCGGATGGACGAGGCCACCGTCGATCGTGCCATCGCTTCGATTGCGCGCAACAATAACCTGAGCGAGGAGGAGTTGCGGTCGGTGCTGATCGAGGACGGCATCTCGTGGGAGCGCTTCCGGCAGGAGATTCGTACCGAGCTGACGATCACCCGGCTGCGAGAGCGCGAGGTTGAAAGCGAGATCGTCGTCACCGAGGCGGAGATCGACAACTTCATCGCGAACAACCCGGACGCTTTTTCCGGTGAGGAACTGTTCGTCGCTCATGTGCTGATCCGCATGCCCGAGGCGCCGTCGCAGGCTGATCTGGCCCGTTACATGGCGCGGGCGGAGGAGGTGCTCTCACGTCACGCCGCTGGCGAAGACTTCGCCCAGCTCGCCGCTGCCTATTCCGATGCACCCGATTCCACGCAGGGCGGCGCCCTTGGCTGGCGCAGCCGCGACAGGTTGCCCGGCTTGTTTGCCGATGCCGTGCGCACATTGCGGCCGGGTGAAGTATCGCCGGTGCTGCGCAGTCCCGCCGGGTTGCATATTGTCAAGTTCGTCGCGATGCGTGGCGGCGAACTCGCTGGTGGCGTGGACGAAATGGAACAGACCCGGGCGCGTCACATCCTGATTCGTACCACCGAAGTTTTGTCCGATGCCGAGGCCGAGGCACGGTTGCTCGGCTTGCGCGAGCGCATGGTTCAGGGCAGTGAGCGTTTCGAAGAACTGGCCCGGATTCACTCGGACGACTTGTCGGCTGCGCGCGGGGGCGATCTCGGCTGGATCTACCCGGGTGATACGGTGCCCGAGTTCGAGCGAGCGATGGATGCGCTTGCGCCCGGCGAGATCTCGCAGCCCGTGCGCTCGCCCTTCGGTTGGCACCTGATCGAAGTCGTGGAGCGCAGAGTGCAGGATGTGTCGGACGAGCGCATGCGGGCCGCGACTCGTAATGCGTTGCGCGAGCGCAAGGCGGAAGAGGCCTACGATGCCTGGTTGCGCGAACTACGGGATTCGACCTTTGTGGAATACCGTCTCGAAACGGATTTCTGAATGACGCATCCTAGCCCGCTGATCGCGATCACCAGCGGGGAGCCCGCGGGTGTCGGGCCTGAACTCTGCGTCCTGCTTGCTCGACGCCGGTGGCCGGTGCGGCCGATAGTGATCGGCGATCTGGCCTTGATTCGTGAGCGAGCAGGAGCGATCGGTGAGCAGGTGTCGGTAGTCGAGTTCCAGCCGCAGTCGTCGCCCATCGAGGGCGTGCTCGAAGTTCACCATGTGCCGCTGGCTTCAAGGTCTTATCCTTCCCGGCTCGATGTGACGAACGCGGGCTATGTGCTCGCCACGCTGGACGAAGCGATTGGCGGTTGTGTTTCGGGCAGGTTCGCGGCGATGGTGACCGCGCCGGTACACAAGGGTGTCATCAACGATGCCGGGATCGTGTTCAGCGGCCATACCGAGTATCTTGCCGAACGGACTGCGACCCGGCGCGTGGTGATGATGCTCGTGGGTGGGGGCATGCGGGTCGCGCTCGCAACCACTCACTTGCCGCTGTCCGCAGTGCCTGCCGCGCTCACAAGCGAACTGCTGCGAGAGACGATCGAGATACTCCACCGGGATCTTGTGCAGCGCTTCGGCATCGCTTCACCGCGTATTCTCGTCGCCGGTCTCAATCCGCATGCCGGCGAAGGTGGATACATGGGGCGTGAAGAGATCGATGTCATTGTGCCGGTTCTCGAAGCCTTGCGGGCGGAGGGTCTCGACCTCGTCGGGCCGCTACCTGCCGACACCCTGTTCGTTCCTGACAAACTGGCCGGTGCCGACGCGGTGTTGGCGATGTATCACGATCAGGGGCTGCCGGTACTCAAACATGCGAGTTTTGGCGGTGGGGTGAACGTGACTCTCGGCCTGCCGATCATCCGCACATCTGTTGATCATGGTACTGCGCTGGACCTGGCCGGAACGGGTAAGGCAGATCCGGGTAGCCTGCATGCTGCGCTGGAGCTGGCGATCGCCATGGCGGGCAAGGCTCGGGAGATCAGGCGTTGATGGAGCATCGTGCGCGAAAGCGTTTCGGCCAGAATTTCCTGACCGATCCGAACACCGTTCGCCGCATCGTCGATGCGATTCGCCCGGCGTCGGACGACAACATGGTCGAGATCGGCCCTGGGCTGGGTGCGATGACCGAACCCCTGCTCGCGCGGCTCGAACACCTGCATGTGGTCGAGATCGACAGGGATCTCATCGCGCGGCTTGCCATGCGCTTCGGGTCGGAACAGTTGACCATCCACGAGGGCGACGCACTCAAGTTTGATTTCGCCACCTTGGCCGCGCCGCTGCGTGTCGTCGGCAATCTGCCCTACAACATCTCGACGCCGCTGTTGTTCCACCTGGCCGCATTCGCCGACCGGATCCGCGACATGACCTTCATGTTGCAGAAGGAAGTCGTGATGCGAATCGTGGCCGAGCCGGCAACCGCGGACTACGGGCGCTTGTCGGTCATGCTGCAGTACCGTTTCAGGGTCGGCAGGCTGTTCGACGTGTCGCCTGGCGCTTTCACGCCGGCACCCAAGGTCATGTCGAGCATCGTCCGTTTGGTGCCGCTGCCGCCCGAGGCGCTGAATGCGACCGACGAAGCCCTGCTGGAGCGCGTGGTTGCCGCAGCTTTCGGACAACGCAGAAAAACCCTGCGGAACACCTTGCGCGAGTTCATGGCCGAGGCCGATTTCCTGGCACTCGGCATCGACTCCGGCTTGCGCGGCGAGCGACTGACGGTCGGCGATTTCGTACGAATCGCCAACCACGTCAGTGCCCGCGGAGCGCTTTAGCGCCTCAACCCTTCTTGGTCGGGCAGGTGTTTGCGCCGATCAGCGTGTAGGCCGGGCACCAGCCCATCAGGCCGGTCGCGAGCGGCACGATGCCGATCCAGGTCCACGGCGCGCCGATGCCGAGAATGGCGAGTGCGATCAGGACGAGGCCTGCGACGATGCGAATGATCTTGTCGATGGAACCGACGTTCTTGGTCATGGTGTTCTCCTTTGCGGAATGGGGCAATCGTGCGTACACATTCCACCAGACCGGTGTCAGTCAGTCTGTGACCTTGGATACACAGGCGCCATGCCGCGTATCGATTGCAATCCGCGGCCGTGGAAGGAGATGGCCGCGTTCAGCTTCGGATTGCGCTAGCCAGAGTGCGTAGACCGGCAGGGTCCAGAATATCGATCTGTTCACGGCCCAGCCGCACCAGCCTCTGTTCCGAGAATCCCTTGAGCAATCGGCTTACGATTTCGCGGCCGCTGCCGAGTTCGTCCGCGAGCTGCTGGTGCGTGACTCGAAGGCAGCTTCCCTTGCCGAGCAGCACGCCGGCCAGACGCTGGTCCAAACGTTTGAACGCCACCTCGTCGATCAGTTCGATGAGATCCGCAATGCGTTCGGCGAAAAGGTGAAAGACGAAACCACGAAAAACAGGTTCTGCCAGCATGGATTCGAACACTGTCGTCGGGAGCAGCAGTATGCGGCAGTCGCTCTCGGCCACCCCGCGTGCATTGTATGGATGGGCGCCGAGCAGGCATGCGGTCGACAGAATGCAGGTCTCTCCTGAAGCGACGCGGTAGAGCGGCAACTCTCGGCCATTGGGGGCCGGCTTTACGACGCGAATGCAGCCTTCGAGCACGAAGGGGAAACCCTTGCACGACTGCAGTTCGTCGAACACCATGTCGCCCTCAGCCAGTCTCACTTCCATGCCGGACAGCTTCAGTCTGTCCCGTGCGGCCGGTGGCAGATTGTCGAGGCTCGGGTACAGGGTGGTCAGTGTTGGTAGGGCATCCATGACAAGCGGGGGTGCTCTAGAGATCGAATTGGGCTACGACCGGGGCATGATCAGAGGGGCGTTCGAGTCGACGCGGTGCCTTGTCGATGATGCAGGCACTGCAACGTTCGGCCAGGGCCTTAGTGGCAAGGACGTGATCGATGCGTAGTCCAAAGTTGCGCCTGAACGCGCCCATACGGTAGTCCCACCAGGAATAGCTGGCGTCGTCCTGGTCGAAACGTCGGAAGACGTCTTCGAGTCCGAGTTGCTCGAGTGCGCGGAAAGCTTCCCGTTCCGGTTCGGAGACATGAATCTCATCCTTCCAGTCAGGATGGGCGTCACGCGGCTGCGGCGCGACGTTGAAGTCACCGGTCAGGACGAGGCGCGGGTGGGACTTCATCTCTTCCCTTAGCCAGACTGTCAGCGCTTCAAGCCAGCGCATCTTGTAGGCGAATTTTTCCGAGCCGACCGCCTGACCATTCGGGAAGTAACCGCACACGATCCGGACGTCACCGATTGTGGCGGCGATGATGCGTCTTTGTACGTCGTCGAAGCCAGGAATGTCGCGGACGATGTCCGTCATTGCATGCGGGCTCAAGATCGCGACGCCGTTGTAGGTTTTCTGGCCGTTGAAGACCGATCGATAGCCGACGGCCTCTAGTTCTGCCTCAGGAAATGCCTTGTCCTCCAGCTTCAGTTCCTGCAGACACAGCGCATCCGGACGATTCGTTGCGAGCCACTCTGTGACATGAGGCAGGCGGACCTTCAGGGAATTAACGTTCCAGGTGGCGATTTTCATGATCTGCGAATGCGTTTGATCTCAGGCGCCAGAGTGGCACCGAGTGACGTGAGTGCGAGTGCTGCGCGTTGTTGGTACTGGACATGATACGAAATTTCGCCGGCACTTTCGCGGAACCGCATTCCCTGTCTCTCGAGCTCGATGTTTCACATGGCGGATGGCGAACTGATCTGAATTACTTCAAGCGTGAATTATGTCGCTATGTTATGAGAAAAGCATTGCCTAAACTCCGGAGGGGCGGTTTATGCTCTCGGGATCAAAGGGTGATGACTCTTGTTGCGGAGCAGGGAGAGGGTGGTATGCACAATGTCGGACGCAGTGACGCGCCAGCCGAGGTTTTGATTCGCGCGCATCGTGCTGGGGTGGTGCTGAGCGCGCTCCCCTTCACGATGCTCGTATCGCTCGTGCTGGCGGGGTTTCTTGCTTCGACCCATTGGGGCGTTGTCGAATCCCGAGTGTTGCTCTTCTGGCTTGGCGTCGTGAGTCTGGTCAATCTTGCGCGCATCGTCCTTGCGCTCGCCTATCGGAAGATCATGCCACAGCCGGAGCACTCCCTGCCTTGGGAACGGCTGTCGCTCTTCGGTGCGTTGCTCGCCGGGGTGGCATGGGGAGCTGGTGCTTATCTGTTGTTCGTTGAACAGAGCGTTGCGCACCAAGCGATGCTTGCCTTTGTGATCGCCGGTTTGTGCGCTGGAGCTGTGGCGACGATGTCGGCACATATCCTTTCGGTCGCCGGTTTCATCGTGCTGGCAACCTTGCCTCTGCTGTATCGTTTCGCGGGCTCTGCGCAAGAGCTCGCGACACCGATGACGGTCATGCTTGCCCTGTTCATTCTGATGTTGTTGCCTACTTCGGCCCGCTTCTACGGCAATCTGAACGATATGCTGAGAGAACGTTACGTCAGACAGTGCTTGCAGCGCCGGGAGACAGCTCGAAGCGCCGTACTCGAGCTCGTTGCGAGCGGCGCGCCCTTGAAGCAGGTGCTGGAGCGGGTCGTACGCGAGGCCGAGGAGGAGCGACCAGCCAGCCGAGTCGGCATTCTGCTGCTTGACGACGGCGGCCGGTGCTTGCGTGTCGGCGCGGCACCCAGTCTGCCCGAGGAGTATCGGCAGGCGCTTGACGACTTGCGCCCGGGGGCGGACATGGGGCCCTGCGGTGTCGCCGCCTTTGAGAAACGGAGGTTCATCGCTGAGGATCTATCGGGTCATCCCGATTGGGTTTCGGGGCGTCAGGCCGTCATGCACTTTGGCCTGGCCGCTTGCTGGTCCGAGCCAGTGGTGGCCACCGACGGTTCGGTGCTGGGCGTACTGGCTGTCTTTCATGCTCAACCGCACAAACCGGACGAAGAAGAGCTCGAGTGGGTGGAGAACATGTCGAGACTGGCTTCGATTGCGATCGAGCGAGGTCGGGCAAGCGAGACCACCCGTCTTGCGGCCCTGGTCTATCAGAATTCGAGCGAAGCAATGATCGTGACCGACGCAAGAGGCCGGGTCCTTGCGGTCAATGCGGCTTTCTCGGAGCACACGGGTTGGACAAGCGAGGCGATCATCGGCAGCCTTGCGGAAGCGCTCGTGTTCGACGTCGGTAACGATCAGGCCGCTAAAGCGCTTCGATCGGCTGTGCTTGCCAACGGACGTTGGCAAGGAGAACTGGAATGCAGAAGACTGGATGGTGGGGCTTTCCCCGCATGGGTGACCATAGACAGCATCGGAGGTGATGACGGCAGGGTCTCCCGAAGAGTCATTCTGCTTTCCGACATGACCGAGAAGAAAGAGGCTGATGCGCTCATATGGTCACAGGCCAACTACGATTCGCTCACGGGCATGCCGAACCGCCGTCTGTTTGTCGATCGGTTGCTGCACGCGATCAAGTCTGCCCGGCGTGACAGGCATCAGGTGGCGGTCTTCGTGGTCGATCTCGATCGCTTCAAGGCCGTGAACGAAACCCTTGGTCATCGCCATGGTGACATTCTGCTGGTCGAGGCGGCGCGGCGGCTCCGGGCATGCCTGCGGGACTCGGATACCGTAGCGAGACTCGCCGCGGACGAGTTTGCGATCGCCATGGGAGAACTTCCCTCGGTCACGGTCATTGGCCGGATCTGCGAGGAGATCATCTCGTCGTTCAATCGCCCCTTCAAGCTCGGTGATGAAGAGGTCTTCGTGTCGGCCAGCATCGGAATCTCGGTCTTCCCCGACGATGCGACAGACGCTGAGGCCTTACTCGGCCACGCGGAGCAGGCGATGTATGCCGCCAAGCAGGGGGGGCGCAATCGATTCAGCTTCTTCACACGGGGGATGCAGGAAGCAGCGCTGCACCGCGCCCGAATGCTGAAGGATCTGCGCCACGCGGTCTCGCACAATCAGTTCAGTCTTCATTATCAACCAATCGTCGATCTGGCCGATGGTCGGATCCGAAAGGCCGAAGCGTTGCTCCGATGGCAGCGCCCGTGCGGTGACATGGTGGACCCGGCACAGTTCGTGCCGCTGGCCGAAGAAAGCGGACTTATCCATGAAATCGGAGCCTGGGTGTTTCGTGAGGCGACCGAACGGCTGAGAATCTGGCGTGCGCGTTACGATCACCGCTTCCAGGTCAGCATCAACAAGTCTCCGCTCGAACTGCTCGCGGCTACGCGGGAGGGCATGGACGTGGTCGAGCAACTCGCCTTGAGCGGCCTTGCGGGGGAAGGTGTCGCGATCGAGATTACAGAAGGTGTGTTGGTCGACCCTGCCAGCAACATCAACGACACACTGCTGCGCCTTCGGGACGCCGGCGTCCAGGTTGCGATCGATGACTTCGGGACCGGGTACTCTTCCTTGGCTTACCTCAAGCGTTTCGATATCGACTATCTCAAGATTGACAAGTCCTTTATTCGCAACCTCGAAGCCGACGCGAGTGATCTTGTGCTTGCCGAGGCCATCATTGTCATGGCCCACAAGCTTGGCTTCAAGGTCATTGCAGAGGGCGTCGAAAGTGAGGCGCAACGCGACATTCTGTGTCAGATCGGTTGCGACTACGCACAGGGCTATCTCTTTTCCCGGCCCGTGCCTGCGGATGATTTCGACCTTCTCCTGCAGCGAGAGAGCGCACTGTCAGGCGCCCGCTTGACCACGATCGAGGGCGGGCTGGCAAAGCGCCGCCAGGGCGGAGGGTCATGAGGTTCGGCGAGTGATCGTCCCTTGATGGGATGGGCGCCTGGATCTCTACCGTGGTGGTAGCGGCGTCCTCGGGTAGCCGGCGTTGTCCAGTAGCCGGTTCCATGCGCCGGGTTCGAACCCTATCAGCGTGCGATTGCCCACGGTTGCAGCGGGCACGACGTCCGAACCTTCAAAGCGCTCCCGGAAAACCGAAAACTCGGTTTCAGTGCTGACCATTCGTTCCTCGAATGGAACGCCGCGACCCCGCAGCAGTTGCATCGCAGAATCGCAGGGGGCGCCACAGTCAAGACCGGTATAAAGCACCACCGGGTATCGTTCAGCGGCGATCCGGACGCTGTAGGTGGGCACCGGCTCGGGCCGACCCGCAAACACCCGCACCCGTTCGGCATCCTCGATGGCGGGGGGCGGGCGATCAGAGAAGACTGTCTGCCCGCGCTCGTCGGTCCAACGATAAACGCCCTGTGCTGCCACGTGAGCACAGGCGACAAGCAGGCAACAGGCAATCGCGAACCGAGGCAGAATCATGCTTCGATCATACCACTGTGACGCAGGAGTGCGTCGACCCTGGGTTCGCGCCCCCTGAATGCCTTGAATGACTCGATGGCCGGACGGCTGCCGCCGACCGCCAGAATTTCACGCCAGAAACGCTCACCGGTGACCGGGTCGAGTAGCGATCCTTTGCCGGCGCCTGCCTCCTCGAAGGCCTCGAAAGCGTCAGCCGACAACACCTCGGCCCACTTGTAGCTGTAGTAGCCGGCAGCATAGCCCCCGGCGAAAATGTGCGAGAAGCTGTGCGGGAAGCGATGCCAGGCCGGCGGGGTGATTACTGCGATTTCCCGACGCACTTCATCGATCAGGGCGAGCACGCGATCCACAGACACAGGCCCGGCGCTGGCATCGATCTCACTGTGCAGGCGCAGGTCGAACATGGCGAACTCGAGCTGGCGCACCGTCTGCATGCCGCTCTGGAAGTTGCGCGCCGCGATCATCTTGTCGAACAGCTCACGCGGCAAGGGTTCGCCGGAGTCGACATGGGCGGTCATGCCCTGGAGCACGTCCCACTCCCAGCAGAAATTCTCCATGAACTGGCTCGGCAGCTCGACCGCGTCCCACTCGACGCCATGGATACCCGACAGCGCCAGCTCGTCGACCTGGGTCAGCAGGTGGTGCAGTCCGTGGCCGCACTCGTGGAACAGGGTCTGGACGTCGTCATGGGTGAAGGTGGCCGGCTTGTTGCCCGAAGGGCCGGAGAAGTTGCACACCAGATAGGCAATCGGCGTCTGCACCCCGCGGGCGGTGAGTTGCCGGCTGCGTGCGGAGTCCATCCAGGCGCCGCCGCGCTTGGTTTCGCGGGCATGAAGATCGATGTAGAAATGACCGACCAGATCGCCGTTGCGTTCTATGCGGAAGAAACGGGCGCTCGGGTCCCAGCGTGGGGCGTCCTCGGGGAGGATGTCGACGCCGTAGAGCCTGCGGATCACGCCGAACAAGCCGTCGATGACCTTGGGTTCGGGGAAGTACTGTTTGACCTCCTGTTCCGAGAACGCGTAACGCGCCTGGCGCAGCTTCTCCGAGGCATAGGCCACGTCCCAAGGCTCCAACTCGGCCAGACCAAGGGACTCGCGTGCGAAGCGCTGCAATTCGTCAAGATCGCGCTCCGCAAAAGGCTTGGCCCGTGCGGCAAGGTCACGCAGAAAGGTGAGCACCTCCTGAGGCGACTCGGCCATTTTCGCCACTAGCGAGACTTCGGCGAAATTCCCGTAGCCGAGCATTCTTGCCTCTTCCTCGCGCAGAGCGAGAATGCGGCCGATCAGCGGTCCGTTGTCCAGTTCGTCCGGGCCGAACTCGGAAGCCCGGGTCGCGTAGGCACGGTACATGCGGGCCCGCAACGCGCGGTCTTCAGCATACTGCATCACGGGAAGGTAACTCGGCATCTGCAGGGTGAACTTCCAGCCGCTGCGACCAGCCTTCTCGGCAGCGGTCCGAGCCGCGTCAAGCACGTCATCCGGTATGCCGGTGAGCATTGCCTCGTCCTCGATCCATTCGGCATGCGCGTTCGTGGCGTCCAGCAGGTTCTCGGAGAACTTCGCGGCGAGCGAGGAGAATTCCTCCTGGATGGCCTTGAAGCGGGGCTTGAGCTCATCGGGCAGTTCTGCACCAGCAAGCCGGAAGTCGCGAAGTTCGTGCTCGAGAATGCGCTGGCGTACCGGGTTGAGCGTGGCGAACTCGGGACCGTCGTGCAAGGCCTTGTACTTCTTGTACAGGGCGAGGTTTTGCCCCACCTCGGCGTAGAAGCTGGAGATAGCGGGCAGCATCTGGTTGTAGGCGTCGCGCCATTCGGGGACGTCCATGACACTGTGCATGTGGCCCACTATGCCCCAAGCGCGGCCAAGGCGTTCGCCCGCCACGGTCATCGGCACCACGAAGTCGTCCCAGGTCGGTGCCGCGGGGTCGGCCAGCAGGCTGTTGATCAGCGTCCGGTTTTCGTCGATGAGCTGGCTGATTGCAGGCTCGACATGCTCAGGACGGATGGTATCGAAGTCGGGGAGGGCGTCGAATTCGAGAAGCGGGTTGTTCATCAGGCGATGTCTCCAGGCATAAACGCGGACTGCCGGCCTCAGGCCGGCAGTCCGACTCAGATTATTGTATTCTCGTTTGCGATGCGTTCGGGCTATCGTTCCCGATGTCAGCAGCTATTCGCACTCACTCGACCAGATCCCGGTAAGCATGCCAGGTCGCATGGCCGAGCAGGGGGAGCAACAATACCAGCCCCACCATCATCGTTGCGAAGCCGATACCGATGAGCAAGACGATCAGCGCCGCCCACAGGGCCATGGCTCGGAGGTTGAGGCTCACTGCCCGCAGGCTTGTCATCATCGCAGTGACCATGTCGGTGTCCCGGTCCATCAGCATCGGCACCGAAATCACGGTTGCGCAAAACACCAGACCCGCGAACAGGAAGCCGGCGAGCAGGTATATGGCGGCGAAGCCCAAGTGTTCGCCAGAAAACAGCACGGTGCGCATGAAGCCGCCAAGCTCGGCTATTTCACCGGTGAACAGCAGCGCGAACAGCACCGCCGAAACACGCTCCCAGCCGAGCATCACGATGGCGAGGAAGATGCCGATGGACAGCAGCGATTCATAGTTGCCAGCGATGCCACGCAATGAGTCGCGCAGCCCGGCTGGTTGGCCTGCTGCCGATCGACGCGAGATTTCGTAGAGGCCGGCGGCGAGGATCGGGCCGACGAGGAAGAAGCCCGAGATCGACGCGGTCACCAAGTAGGGTCTTGGTGCTGCGAAGGCGAGAATGAGGTATCCAATCGCGGCGAAGAAGACCCCGTATGCGATGCTGGCGAAACCGTGCTCGCGCAGATCGTTCCAGCCCATCTGCAGCCAATGAAACGGTCGGGCATGGTCGACTTCGCGCACCCGGGGAAGATTGAAGTGGCGGTCAAGCTTGTGCATTGAATGATCCATGATGGTCTCCTTTGCAACTTGCGGCCAGGAAGCGCCGCCTGGGGCTTGGCAGTCTGTTCTGAGTGGCTACGAGAGCTTGCTCACATCCATTTTGAGTGGCTTAGCCGCTGATGGTTCTCATTTGTATCAATAGATCATTTCTCCTCAGCTTGCCAGATGTTGCGGCAGCCGGTCTCACGAACGAACAGGCTCGCAATCGTGCCGAGTAGTGCAAGCGCCGCGATCAGACTGATGCCGAGCAGAAAGGTTTGCTCGCTGTACTGGCGTACCCCATCGATCACGGTGCCATCCCAGCCGAGGTCCATCACCATTCCAACGGCCGGCTGGATGAGCGCGCCGGCGAGGAAGCCGCCCATGTTGGTCACGCTGGTGCTCATGCCTGACAAGTGGGCAGGATTCACCTCCTTGGCGCAGGCCCAGGTCAACACAAAGCCGGCGGTCGCCACACCCATGAGTGCGAACAGCGCATGACTGAGCGCCGGCGGCAGGCTGATTGCCGACAACAACAGCACCCAGAATCCGCACACCACGAGACCACTGCCGAAGAGTACGGGCTTGCGTCGGCCGATGCGGTCGGACAGCGAACCCACAGCCAGACAGCCTATCGCGAAGCCTGCGAAATAGAGCGACAGATGGCCTGCTGCAGTGACCGAACTCATGCCATGGATGGTCGTCAGGTACGGTGTCAGCCACAGGCCGCCGAAAGTGAAGAAGCTGCCGGTAAGACCGAAGTTGACCACCACCGGAGGCCAGGTTGCGCGATTACGCAAGACCCCTAGCAGCGCCCCCATCACGGCTGTCCGGTCGAAGCCGCGAGTGCCCGCGGGGCCCTGCTTTTCGTCGCGGATGAGCAGCCAGCTGGCCAGTGCGATCAGCAGCGACACCACCGCGACCGCGACGAAGACTGAGCGCCAGGACACTGCCGACGCAGCGGCTGCGAGCGGGGTGCCGGCGAGTACAGAGCCCGCATTGCCGATGAGCATCGACAAGCCGACCAGGGTGGCGAAGCGGCGTTCGTCGAACCACAGTGCGATGAGCTTGAGCATCGCGATGAAGACCACCGACACGCCGAGGCCGATCAGCGTGCGGCCGATCATCGCGATGGTCAGGTCGGGGGCAAGGCCGAAGAGCAGACTGCCGACTGCAGCGATCAGGCTGCCGCCGACCAGAATGCGTCTGGGTCCCAGGGTGTCGACCAGCACGCCGGTGGGTACCTGCATGATGGTGTAGACATAGAAGTAAGTCGCGGCCAGCACGCCGAGCGAGGCTGCGCTGGTCTGGAAGGTTGACGCGAGATCGCCCGCGATGCCAGCCGGTGCGAAACGATGGAAAAACGACAGGACGTATGCCGCGATTACGACCGCGAGTGCGATCATTCGGCCGTCCGAGGCCTTGCTCATGCTCTTCTCCTCCCGGGGGCGCTCGTTGTCGCCACCTCGTCTGTTTGTGTGCGCCTCAAGTTCCGGACGCGGACGCCGACCGCATCGCGGTCGGCGGTGCTGCGGGATCGATTTCAGTCGAGCGCGAGGCCGGTCAGTTTCTCATAGGCCTCGCGGTACTTGCTTGCGGTGTGTGCGATGACTTCCGACGGCAGTTTCGGACCGGGGGCTTTCTTGTTCCAGTCCAGGGTTTCCAGGTAGTCGCGAACGTACTGCTTGTCGAAGCTCGGAGGGCTGATCCCCTCGCGGTAGCTGTCCGCCGGCCAGAAGCGTGAGGAATCCGGGGTGAGCGCCTCGTCGATGAGGTGTAGCGTGCCCTTGTCGTCGACCCCGAACTCGAACTTGGTGTCGGCGATGATGATGCCTCGTCCGCGGGCGTAGTCGGCGGCTTCGGTGTAAAGCGCGATCGCGACGTCGCGAGCCTGCGAGGCCAGGGTCGCGCCATCGGTGCCGGTGCCGGCCAGGGCGTCGTTCAGCACCGCGGCGCATCGCGCCTGTGCCTGCTCGAAGGAGATGTTTTCGTCGTGATCGCCGACCTCGGCCTTGCTTGCCGGGGTGAAGATCGGCGCCGGGAGGCGTGCCGCCTGCGCGAGGCCGGCGGGCAGGGCGATGCCGCAGATCGCGCCGGTTTCCAGGTAGTCCTTCCAGCCTGAGCCGATCACGTAACCCCTCACCACCGCCTCGATCGGTAGTGGTTTGAGACGCTTGACTACCAGGGCGCGGCCGCGAACCTGTTCGCGCTCATTGGGGGCGACCACGGACTCGGGGTCGATGCCGGTGAGTTGGTTGGGCACGACATGGCCGAGGCGAGCGAACCAGAAGTTGGCGAGCGCGGTCAGTACGCGGCCCTTGTCGGGAATCGGATCCGGCAGGATCACGTCGAAGGCAGAAAGACGGTCGCTTGTGACGATGAGAAGCTTGTCGTCATCGATGGCGTAGATGTCGCGGACCTTTCCGCGACCGAGCAGTTGCAGGCTGGTGATCGATGATTCGAAGAGGGGCTGGGTCACGGGCGCGGATCCGGAGGAAATTGAACTAAACCGGATTATACGTTGGAGACGGGGTCCGGATTGATCGCTTCTCGCCAAACACGCGAGCCGGTGCCGGCTGTCGGTCGTTCGGCTCCGATGCCATTCGCGCTGCCGCTGTAAGCCTCTCTTCGCTGCGATTCCCGAACTCGCGCTGCGCGCTCAGACAGCGGGAATCGCGGCCGCTACGCTCGCCAACAGCGGCATGCGCTCAGGCAAAGTCGCCTCACGGCCGTCAACCGGCACCGCCTCGCTGCGCCGTGCCGTGCCAATGGTGAGGGCTTGACCAAACTCAGTGCTCGATCCCCTGAGCCTCCGCCGCGACCGCGCGGCGCATGCGGCGCAGGCCGATGAATACCAGGCCCGCTATGACAGGGATGGATGCAGCCGTGACCAGCTCCGGGGTGAGCGGGGTTATCCAGTCCTTCGCGCCCTTGGCGAGGTAATTTACCAGTTGCGAGCCGTAGTAGGTGATCGCGACGATGGAGAGGCCCTCCACCGTCTCCTGCAGGCGGAGCTGGAGCTTGGCGCGCCGGTTCATCTGTTCCAGCAACGCCTGATTCTGTCGCTCGAGCTCGATATCCACCCGGGTTCTCAGAAGCTGCGAATTGCGGGCGATCCGCCCCGAGAGCTCCTCCTGCCGGCGGGACATGGTTTCGCAGGTGGACATGGCCGGTGCGAGCCTGCGCTCCATGAACTCGCGGATCGGCGAGAAGCCGGCCACCCGCAACTCACGCAATTCGTCGATGCGCTGGCGCACCAGACGGTAGTAGGCGGCTGCGGCGCCGAAGCGATACGTCGTGCGTGCCACCGAGCGCTCGACGTCTGCCGCAAGCCGGGTCAGGCGACCCAGCACCTTTCGTTCATCCTCGGAACTGCGGGCTTCGCCGATGCTGTCCATGAGATCGGCGAGTTCAGTCTCGGCCTGCGACACCAGGCGACCGACTTCCTTGGCAACCGGAAACGCGAGCAACGCCATCGTGCGGTAGGTTTCGATCTCCAGCAGGCGTTGCACCGTGCGTCCGGCCTGTCGAGGTGTGAGTGACACGTCGAGTAGTGTGAAGCGGGAGAAACCATCATGCAGATGAAAATCGGTAAGAACCCATCCCGCACCGTCGCTGATGCGGGACACGATCTGGCTGGCGGCATCGGTGGAGAGATGCGCCAGCATCGCCTGCGCCGCCTCATCGTCTGCCTTGCGGGCTTCGACCTGGCTCGCAACGATCAGGCGGCCGGGAATCGCCTTGCGCCAGGTCGTCGGCACGGACAGAAGTGCGTCGTTCTCCGAAAGTGAGGTGGCTTCGTCTCGCCGAAAGAAGGCATAACTCGAGAACTCACTGTGGCGCTCCCACTTGAGGCGGAATTCCGGCGCCTCGATCATCAGATGGACCGCCTCGTCGAAGGGTTCGGCCAGTCCAAGCTGTTGAGCCAGGAGGCGGAGGTGCGCGATCTCACCGTCCGCGCTGCCGTTCTCGTGCAGAAAGGCCAGGTAGGCCACTCGCTCCGGCGGTTGCAGGGCTACCGGCGGCCGCGCATGGACTTCGTCGTTGAGCGTTCTGCGCAGCGGATGTTCTTCGAATAGGGACATGGGCGAAACGAGCATGAGCCGAGGGGTGGAGGGGGTGCGGATAGGGACGTCGGCGCAGAATGGGCGGCCGTTGCGCCCCGAGCGCCATCGCCACGCCCTATAATACGCGTTTGCCTGCTTTGTGCGTGTGGCCGACTCGGCGCCGCCATTCGTTCTCGCCATGACTCGATCAGATTCCGGAACTCCCGTGACCAGCCGCATGCCGGACTGCGGCGCCGACATCCTCCTATCGGTCGTGGTACCGGTCTTCAATGAAGAGGACAACGTTCGTCCGCTGGCCGAGGAGATCCTGCTGGCATTCGAGCGCATCGATGGCGACTGCGAGCTCATCCTGGTGGATGACGCCAGCACCGATGGCACTGCTGACGTCTTGCGCCAGACGGCATCCGCAGTCTCCTGTCCGGTCTTTCACCGGCGGAATTGCGGCCAGAGTGCAGCGGTGGCGAGCGGCTTCAAGGTCGCGCGCGGCGAGTGGGTCGCCACGCTGGACGGCGACGGCCAGAACGATCCGGCTGACCTCCCTGCAATGCTGGCGCGCGCGATGCGCGAGCGCGTGGATTGCGTGACCGGTGTGCGGGCGAAGCGTCGGGACAACTTCGTGCGCAAGGTTTCCTCCCGCGTCGCCAACGGTTTTCGTGACTGGGTGACCGGCGACAAGGTCTCCGACAGCGGTTGCGGTATTCGGGTGGTGCGGCGTACGGCGCTTGCCGAAGTGCCAGTATTCAACGGCATGCACCGCTTTCTGCCGACCTTGCTGCGTGGCCAAGGCTACAAGGTTGTCGAGCAGCCGGTGAACCATCGCGAGCGCTTGCGTGGTGTGTCCAAGTACGGCGTTGGTAATCGCCTTTGGCGAGGCATCCGGGATTGTTTCGGGGTGCGCTGGTATCTGAAGCGCGCCGTGCCGGGAGACCGGATGGCCGGAAACCGCTGATGAGCCAAGAGCTCGAGCGCCAAGCAGAGGACGACGGGCCGGACGAGGAGTCGCTCGAGCGAGCGCTGCCTGCGGTCGCTGCGGCAAGCTCGAGAAAGCTCATCGCCATCGTCGGCGTCGCGCTTGTCGTATTCCTGATCATCCACTACACGCCGATCGGTGAGGCGCTCGACGCCCTCACCGATATGGACCGGACACTGCTCGCTGGTGGCGGCGGCAAGGCCGCGGCATGGTTCGTGCTCATCACCGCGGGCTTGATGACCATCGGCATGCCACGGCTCGTGTTTTATGTGCTGGGCGGCGTGGCGTTCGGATTCTGGTTGGGCCTCGTGCTTGCATTGATCGGAAGCCTGATCGGCTCCTTCATCATGTTTCGTGCAGCACGTTGGGGTGGCCGAGACTGGCTGGTCGAGCGTTTCGGCAAGCATCGATGTCT
>NZ_WTVM01000160.1 GCF_012910885.1 Azoarcus taiwanensis
CGCGCTCTGCCGCGGCACTGGCAGCGTCCGGATCGGGTGTTCGTGCTGGTGTGGCGCCACGAACGAGTCTGGCGTCGACGCCGACCGGTGGCATGTCACCGTAGATCCGCCGTCCTTGTTCGTCACGCCACTCATAGACCTGTGCCGAAACGCACACCGCCGTCGTCGCGAGGACCAAACCCACCAGCCATGATCTCAGCATTGCACTACTCCACCGTATAGGGTTCGCTTACATGCGCCTGCCGCCCTCTGTATAATACGGATTTGGCCGTAAGGAAAAAAGCCATGCGCGTGATTCAGAAGGCGCTGACCTTCGATGACGTCCTTCTCATCCCAGCCCATTCCACCGTTCTGCCGCGCGATGTCAACCTGCAAAGCCAGGTCACACGGCGTATCCGCCTCAACATTCCGCTGGTCTCCGCCGCAATGGATACCGTCACCGAAAGCCGCCTGGCGATTGCGTTGGCGCAGGAAGGTGGAATCGGCGTAGTGCACAAGAACCTGACGCCTGCAGGGCAGGCGGCCGAGGTGCATAAGGTCAAGCGTCACGAGTCCGGCATCCTCAAGGATCCGATCACGGTTGCGCCGACGATGACCGTCGGCGAAGTCGTCGCGCTGCAGCGCCAGCATCGCTTCTCCGGTGTGCCGGTGGTGGCTGACGGCAAGGTCGTCGGCATCGTCACCAACCGCGACACCCGTTTCGAAACCAAGCTCGATCAGCTCGTCACGGAGATCATGACGCCCCAGGAGCGGCTTGTCACGATCCGCGAGGGCGACAGCCTCGACGAGGCGCGAGAACTGCTCCGGGTGCACCGGCTCGAGCGCGTGCTGGTCCTCAACGACGCTGGTGAGCTTTGCGGCCTCATCACCGTGAAGGACATGATGAAATCCACCGAACACCCGTTCGCGGCCAAGGACGAACAGGGGCGCCTGCGTGTCGCGGCGGCGATTGGTGTCGGGGCAGGTACGGAAGAGCGCGCCGAGCGCCTCGCCGACGCCGGTGTCGACATGATTGTCGTCGATACCGCCCATGGTCACTCCCAGGGCGTGCTCGAGCGTGTCAATTGGGTCAAGAAGCAGTTTCCCCATATCGAAGTCGTCGGCGGCAATATCGCCACTGCCGATGCCGCACGTGCGTTGGTCGATGCTGGTGCCGACGGCGTCAAGGTCGGTATCGGCCCGGGTTCGATCTGCACCACCCGCATTGTTGCGGGTGTCGGGGTGCCGCAGATCACCGCGATCGACAATGTTGCCAACGCCCTGGCAGGCACGGGTGTGCCGATGATCGCCGATGGCGGCATCCGCTTCTCAGGCGACATCGCCAAGGCGATCGCCGCCGGTGCCAACGCAGTGATGCTGGGCGGCCTGTTTGCCGGCACCGAGGAAGCGCCTGGCGAAACCGTGCTCTACCAGGGACGCTCCTACAAGTCCTACCGTGGCATGGGTTCACTGGGGGCGATGGAGAAGGGCGCGGCCGACCGCTATTTCCAGGATGAGAACACCGGCAACATCGACAAGCTCGTGCCGGAAGGCATCGAGGGGCGCGTGCCGTACAAAGGCGCCGTCGGCGTCGTCATCCACCAGCTCGTCGGCGGCCTGCGCGCTTCGATGGGCTACCTCGGTTGCCCGGACATCCCGACGATGCACGAGCGCGCCGAGTTCGTTCAGATCAGCGCCGCGGGCATGCGCGAATCGCATGTCCATGACGTGCAGATCACCAAGGAAGCGCCCAACTATCAGATCAGCTGATCCTTTCCAGATCCGGCTCACCCGGGCGGCTGCTAAGCCGCCCGTCCTTTTTCAAGACGCATGAGACGCGCGCGCCATGGCTCACCAGAAAATCCTCATCCTCGACTTCGGTTCCCAGGTTACCCAGCTGATTGCCCGCCGTGTGCGCGAGCAGCAGGTGTATTGCGAACTTCACCCCTTCGATGTGTCCGACGCCTTCGTGCGTGAGTTCGCACCCGCCGGCGTCATCCTCTCGGGCGGCCCCAACTCGGTGTACGAGGCGGTGGAATGGAAGGCGCCGCAGGCGGTGTTCGAGCTTGGCGTGCCGGTGCTGGGCATTTGTTATGGCATGCAGACCATGGCCGAGCAGCTCGGCGGCAAGGTCGAGAGCTCGAGCAAGCGGGAATTCGGTTATGCCGAGATGCGGGCTCGTGGGCACTCCAGGCTCTTCACCGGCATTCAGGACCGAAGCAACGACGAGGGGCATGGTCTGCTCGACGTGTGGATGAGCCACGGCGACAAGGTCACCGAGTTGCCAGCGGGCTTCAAGATCATCGGCAGCAGCGAATCCTGTCCGGTGGCAGCGATGGCCGATGAAGATCGCGGTTTCTACGCGGTTCAGTTCCACCCGGAAGTGACCCATACGATCAAGGGCAAGGAGATCATCGCTCGCTTCGTGCACGAGATCTGCGGCTGCCGTCACGACTGGAACATGCCCGACTACGTGAGCGAGGCGGTCGCCCGCATCCGCGAACAGGTCGGTGACGAGGAGGTGATCCTCGGACTCTCCGGTGGCGTCGACTCCTCGGTCGCCGCCGCGCTGATCCACAGAGCGATCGGCGATCAGCTGACCTGCGTGTTCGTCGACAATGGCTTGCTGCGCCTGAACGAGGCGGAGCAGGTCATGCAGACTTTCGCGCGCTCGCTTGGCGTGAAGGTCATCCATGTAGACGCTTCCGACAAGTTCCTCGGCGATCTTGCCGGCGTGACCGATCCGGAGCAAAAGCGAAAGATCATCGGTCGTGAGTTCGTCGAGGTGTTCCAGGCCGAGGCCCAGAAACTGCCGCGTGCGAAGTGGCTGGCCCAGGGCACCATCTACCCCGACGTGATCGAGTCTGCCGGCGCCAAGACCGGCAAGGCGCATGCGATCAAGAGCCATCACAACGTCGGCGGCCTGCCCGAGACGCTGAATCTCAAGCTGTTGGAGCCGCTGCGCGAACTCTTCAAGGATGAAGTTCGCGAACTCGGGATCGCACTCGGCCTGCCTCACGACATGGTCTATCGCCATCCCTTCCCTGGCCCGGGCCTGGGGGTTCGCATCCTTGGCGAGGTCAAGCGCGAGTATGCCGAAATCCTGCGTCAGGCCGACGCCATCTTCATCGACGAGCTGCGCGCCGCCGACTGGTACGACAAGACCAGCCAGGCTTTTGCGGTCTTCCTGCCGGTGCGCAGCGTCGGCGTGATGGGCGACGGCCGCACCTACGAATACGTCGTCGCGCTGCGCGCGGTGCAGACCCAGGATTTCATGACCGCCCACTGGGCCGAGCTGCCTCACAGCCTGCTCGGCAAGATCAGCAACCGCATCATCAATGAGGTGCGTGGCGTCAATCGCGTGGTCTACGATATCTCCGGCAAGCCGCCTGCAACGATCGAGTGGGAATGATCCGGCGTCTGGCAAAGTCAGGCACCTGACGGCATAAAATGCTCTGAAGCCCGCGTAACTGCGGGCTTTTTGTATTTTTGTCTGGCAGGGTCTGGCAACGATAGGAAGCGCCAAGCACCGCTTGAGCATGGCATTAAAGCTGGTACTATCGGCTGGCGATACCATGGCAGGTGCCGATACCATGCTGAAGTTTTTTGCGAGAACATGGTATCAAAAATTAATAACCTATTGTTTGATATGGAAAAATAGCGCGTTTTTTCGGTGTTTTTCAGCATGGTATCAAAATTGAGAAAGGAGAAGGACAATGCTGACTGATACCAAGCTGCGCAACCTCAAGCCTCGGGACAAGCTCTACAAGGTGAATGATCGGGATGGTCTTTATGTGGCCGTGACTCCAGCCGGCTCGATCTCCTTTCGTTATAACTACTCAATCAACGGTCGGCAGGAGACCATCACCTTTGGCCGCTATGGTGTCGGCGGCATCACCTTGGCCGAAGCCCGCGAACAGTTGAATGACGCCAAGAAGATGGTTGCGGCTGGCAAGTCGCCGGCCAAGGAGAAGGCCCGTGACAAGGCGCGAGTGAAAGATGCGGAGACGTTTGGTGCCTGGGCGGAAAAGTGGCTGCGTGGTTACCAGATGGCCGACTCCACCCGCGATATGCGCCGTTCGGTCTATGAGCGCGAGCTGAAGCCGAAATTTTCCAATCAGAAGCTAGCCGAAATTACCCATGAGGACTTGCGGGCGCTGACCGATACCATCGTTGACCGGGGCGCACCGGCCACCGCCGTTCATGTGCGGGAAATCGTATTAAACGTGTATCGTTGGGCAATCGAACGCGGCCAGAAGGTTGAGAATCCGGCAACCTTGGTGCGTGCAGCATCCATCGCCCGGTTCGAGCCGCGTGACCGTGCGTTGACGCCAGAAGAAATCGGGCTGATGTATCGGTACATGGAGCGGGTGGGAACAAGTCCGACAAATCGTGCGGCGGCCAAGCTGTTGCTCCTTACGATGGTACGGAAAAGCGAGCTGACCAATGCGACCTGGAGCGAGATCAATTTCAGCGAAGCGCTATGGACTATTCCAAAGGAGCGCATGAAGCGCCGTAACCCGCACCTGGTATTTCTGTCCCAGCAGGCTCTGGATATTTTCATTGCCCTGAAAACCTTTGCCGGTGGTTCCGACTTCGTGTTGCCATCACGGTACGACTCGGATGCGCCGATGAGCGCTGCCACGCTCAACCAGGTGCTGACCCTGACTTACAAAGCGGCGCAGAAAGACGGGAAGTCGCTGGCCAAGTTCGGGCCGCATGACTTGCGGCGCACAGCCAGCACGCTGTTGCATGAGGCCGGCTACAACACCGACTGGATTGAGAAGTGCCTGGCGCACGAGCAGAAGGGTGTCAGGGCCGTCTACAACAAGGCTGAATACCGTGAGCAGCGGGCGGCGATGTTGCAGGATTGGGCGGATATGATTGATGAATGGACTACCGGAAGTAATCGTTAACTTTCCCGCTATGTAGTCTTTGTAATATCTCTAGTTGCATCGAATTTTAGGCTGAGAACAATGGCTGATCGTAAAAAAATACCCACAGAAACGAAACTCCGTCTGTTTTCGGAGGCCGCAGGCCACTGCCAACATCCAGATTGCCTTCAGCCTCTTTTTCCCGCTGAAATGGGAGGGGACAAGCATATAGCCGAAATGGCTCATGTGATTCCGCACGGAGAAACGGGACCGCGCCATGGAGAAAGGCCCGCTGGAGAGTTTGAGGCCGATTCCTTTGAAAATCTTATCCTGTTGTGCCCGACCTGTCATACGATCGTTGACAAGGATCCTGCGGGATATAGCCGGGGCACGTTGTTAGGTTGGAAAAGTAATCACCTTTCTGCTTTGGCGTACAGGCAAGGAATTCGTACCTATGATGAACGTAGTCACGTTCGAAGTGCCTTGGTCGCCGCTATGGCCGAAAACAAGGCTGTATGGAAGGGGTTTGCGCCGTCCGATGGCTCGAGCTTCGAATATGACCCGGAATCTGAAGCGGCTAAGACATGGGTGCAGAGGATGAGGGGTGTCATTTTGCCTAATCATTTCCGTATTCAAGCCATCATTAATGCAAACCAGCAGCACATGACAGAGACTGAGTTACAGACATTCGCCCAATACCAAGAGCATGTGCGAGGTCTCTCGGAGCGTCACGTTTGTGGTGTCGCCGGTAGCGCTATCCGTTATCCGGCAGAAATGGATGGAATCTTCGCATGAACTGGCAGGTGAACTACGCACTGAAATATATTCAGGAAAACCATAAGGATGCGTCAGTACAACATGTCCGCGGTGACGCTATCAGAATTATGATGCCTTACAAACCCGACGTAATGGCGGTTATATCGGCTGCCTACACGATCAGCACCGAGTTGGCGATGCAATACCATGCGGATTTCCCAGATATGGATTTCCTATGTGGATATCGAAAGGAGTGCGTCTGGGAAGGTGGAGCGATCAGATATTTAGAAGACGGTACAATAGGCTGGGGAAGTGCCGGCACACTTGGTTCTGCCGTTTACAAAGGTGACGCAAGGAGTGCTGCTCATAAGGACTATTTCTTCTCCTATCGGCTCATCAGGCAGATGAGATCTATTACGAATCTTGATAGGGAGTTTGATCGTGTTTTCACGATGACACTGACTAATGGGCGTACTGTTCGGGTAGGTATGATTATGGAGTATGAGCCGACGGCTGATGCCATTCGTACCTTCTGGGATCGGTTCGGCCCCATTGATATTGCCTGGAATATCAATCCCAACGGGAATCCCACTCAGAATGCTATCGAGGCAGGAGCTGACCTTGGGTGTGAGGTGATGAAATGGGAAGAGTTAAAGATGCTGCTTCGGAACCGTTGATGACGGCATGTGAGGTTGCGAGACATATACTAAGATCCTGCGAGTCCTTGCGAGAGTTTAAATCCTACATGTTCGGTTCTTCATTGTTTGGAGTGGGTAGTGATTTCGATATTTTGATAGTTGGCCCGTCAGGTGAATCGTTATCCCGACTGAAGGCGGAATTGAGACTTGCAGGAAAAGAGCTGCCGCTTGACGTTCTATATATGCTGCCGGCAGAGGAGGAGGAGACGAGATTTGTCACGAGTGCGGAGTGCATATCTCTCTCGCAATTGGCGCGAGAATAAAATGTACTGGTTTTTTCCTAATAGATCGGGCAGAGCATGTGGGGTCAAGTTCTGGTCAGACTATTTTAGCCGCTAAAATTCCCACGACGTTTTCACTCCTTCAACTGGAGCAGTTTAGGCGTCGAGGCCAGTGATTTCAGCGCTTTCGATACTGCTTGACGTTCGATGCCCAGTTTTCGCGCTATCTCTGACTGATTGAGTCCATCCCACTGGAGTATCAGTATTTGTTTTTTGCGGTCTGATAGCTTCGAGTCCACCATCAAGCGCGCTTGGTTGCGCAGCTCTCCTTTGTCGGCTGGCTGTACAGTCTGGCTCAGCAGGTACCGGTGGAAATAGCGATCCACCAGCGGGTCGCCTGACGCAGCTTGTGGCGTGCCTCGGTTCGCGCATTGGCGGTTAAGTCGGCCAAGTTCGATATCGAATTGTTCGACAGAGCGTTTCGCTCGCTTATAAGCCGGGTTTGATGCCCCGCTGGGCAGTAGAGGTTGATGGTCAGCGCAATACTTGCTGCTTAATCGTAGATTGTCATCGTTGCCGCGCACTTGAGAATCATCATCTGCAAATGACTTTAGCCCGACAGGTTTGCCGCAGAAGCGGCAGAAGTTTTGTGGGCGGGTTCCATTCAGGCCACGCAAAGCCGATTTCCTGGGACGTTTGCATGCGCAGCTCAAAGCCAGGCCAGCTAAAGATTCGAGTGTTCCGATAAACCGCCGGTCTCTTGAATCCTGTCGATCCACTGTTTTGATGAACCGGCGCAGCAGTTCTCGTTGCAGGCGAACCATGGCATCAAGTCCCACAAGCCGAATAATCTCACTGAAGGGCACCTCGAATAACGCGAGGTTTTCGTTGAATCCCGCCGCCAAACAATGACAGCGACCGAACTCGGTTCAATTTCTCCGGCAAATCACCGCTTTTCTCTGCGGTGTCGCCCCGTTTTCTCTTCGA
>NZ_WTVM01000161.1 GCF_012910885.1 Azoarcus taiwanensis
GGTTGACTGAAAACAGGTCGCCCGGCACATGGATCATCCGCATCAGACGCCCGTCGCAAGGCATGTGGATGCGGTGATAATCGCGCGGACTCAGGTAGATCGTCGCAAAACTGCCGTCACGAAAACGCTCGGCCAGTTCGGCATCCCCCCCCACCAGCGCGGTCGCGGTGTAGTCGTGACCCTTGGCCTGGAAGATGCGTCCCGCCTCGACCGCGCCGAACTGGCTGATCGCCCCGTCGACAGGACACACGAATGCCGCTGCCGAGATCGGGCGCACACCGTCCTTGAGCGGCCGGGTAAAGAACGCGTTGAAACTCGGATAGGCGGCCGGATCCGACTGTGCGGCCTCACTCATCGCAACCGCGTAACGACGCACGAACCAGCGGATCACCGCAGTCGTCAGCGCCCCCCCCTCGCTGTGGGCCAGTTTGCCCATCAACGCGGTCAGCGCCTGCTTGGGCAGCAGGTATTGCGCCATCACGGCGAGTCGCTCGGAGAAATTCATCGGAGATCCAGAAAAAGCGAATGAAAAGCGGTCCGCATTGTAGCCCAGCGCCCGAGACGCGCACGCTACTGTGGCCTTAGAATGACGGTTTTCGAGCGATCGGGGAGCATCTCAGCCATGTCCGAAAGCGACGAACACGTCCAGCGCGCCACCAGCGAAAGCGTGGAGATCACCCCCTACGACCCGGCGTGGCCAGTGGCGTTCGCGCGCGAGCGCGACCACCTGCGCGCATGCCTGCCACCGGGCAGCGTCGGACGCATCGAGCACTTCGGCAGCACCGCGGTGCCCGGTCTCGCAGCCAAGCCCATTGTGGACATGCTTGTCGAGGTGCGCTCACTCAAGGAGGTGCGTGAGACCTTCGCCCCCATACTCGAGGCCCAGGGCTACGAGTTTTTCTGGCGCCCCTCATGGCGCGACGGCGTCAGTCCCGAATACACCTGGTTCATCAAACGCGACGCACTCGGCCGGCGCAGCCATCATATCCACATGCTCACTGCCAGTTCGCCCGAATGGGAGCGGCTGCTGTTCCGTGACTATCTCATTGCGCACCCTGAAACCGCCAGGGAGTACGGCGCGCTGAAGCAACGCATCGCCATGGCGTCCGGCGACCGCCGAGCCTACGCCGATGCCAAGACCGATTTCATCCTGCGGGTAACCGAAACCGCCCGGCACTGGAAGGAACACCGGGACGACTGATGGACTCCGAGCGTGCGCGGTATAATCTGCGGCATGACTTTCGCCCACACTCTGTCTCCGCGATTTGCAGTAACCCTCTGTGTTGCATTCATGGCTTCCGCGCTAGCCGCTTGCGGACAGGACGTGCCAACGGCTGACAGCACAGTGAATGCCGAGCAGGTGTCACCTGAATCCCTCGCGCGCACGATTTGCGAACAAGCGCTGCTGCCCACCCTGGACGAACCTGAGGCCGCTGACATCCCGCCGCTGGAGGACTGGCCGATTGAGCGCCAGGAGGCCGGCACCTGGGTGGTGACCATCGAAGGCAGCTTCCGCAACATGCTCGGCGACGATGTTGCCGCCACCTGGGAATGCGTCGTACTGCCCGAGGATGGCGACATGCGTCTTGTCTCCTTCCTGATCGCCGACCTCTGAACCTGCGACCCGCACCCGTGAGCGACGCACTCTCCGCAATGCGGCACAGCCTTCTCGAGGACGCTCAGGCCCTGCTCGTCGGCACCCTCCTGGTCGCGCTCTCGGTCGTCTTTCTGCGCCATGCCGGTTTGTTGACCGGCGGTACCGCGGGCATCGCGCTACTCGTTCATTACGCCACCGGGCAAGCCTTCGGCCTGATCTACTTTCTGATCAGCATCCCCTTCTACCTCTTCGCCATCAAGGCAATGGGTTGGGAGTTCACGATCAAGACCTTTGTCTCGGTCGCGCTTCTGTCGGTGTATTCCGAGTGGCTGCCGCATCTTTTCGTGATCGGTGACCTCAATCCGGTATTTGCCGCGGTGATGGGAGGCCTGCTCGCCGGGATCGGCCTGCTGATGCTGTTTCGTCATCATGCGAGCCTCGGCGGCATCGGTATCGTCGCACTGGTGCTGCAACGTCACAAAGGGTGGCGGGCCGGCAAGATCCAGATGGCGGCCGACGGCCTGATACTCGCCGCTGCCCTGTTCTATGTCTCACCACTGCTGGTGGCGCTCTCGATTCTCGGCGCCGGCGCTTTGAACCTGGTCATCGCCATCAACCACCGTCCAGGCCGCTACTTCGGAACCTGATCTGCCTCCGTGACAGATTTCGCAAACGAACTACGGTCCGGGGGTTGACCTGCTGCGGCGCACAAAAGTACACTTGCAAGGTTATCAATTCAGGAGTCCTTCGTGGGTACTGGTTCCAGTGATGGTAGTTGTCGATCTCTGATCGGCACCGCTCGCTGACAGGCACGCAGACCTCCTCTGCCGCGCCTGATCAGGTGCGGTGTCCTCCCGGCCCGAGCGGCCAAGTAGTCCGACCAGCAGATCTCATACTCTGTCTTTGCGCATTGCCGTGCCGCAAGTCTTCGCTTGCTCGTGCGTCCGTGCTCGGCCCGGTCTCACCAAGTCTCGTAGCGACAGGAGACGGTGATGATTCAGAACGCCCCTATTCCCCCTGCCGGACGCACTGCGTCCTGGCAGAACCGGCTGCGCGCCCTCGCGGCCCGCATCCGTCATCCGCTGGGCAAGCGCGGAAGCGAACAGGTTCCGGCCACTACCCCGCTGCAACTTGAGCAGCAGACCATCCCGGCACAGGTCAGCTCGGCTCACGATTACCGGCTTGCGATCGCATTCTCGCGGCGCGAGGTCGGCGAACTGCTGCTCGAGCGCGCAGCAAGCTTCCAGCACCGCGAGGGGCTGGTCATGAGCAGCCAGCGACTCAAGCTGCAGGCCGACGGGGGTGGCTGTCTCTTCCTCGAGCTTCGCTGCACCAACGCCCAGCGTGGCCGCCTGGTGCGCTTCGTCGAACAGTGCACCGCGACCGCCGGTGTGAGCCGGGTACGCTGGAAAGGCGTTCCGGGAGACTAGGGGGTTGAACCGAGAAACGGCAGTAAGGTGCGTAGCGGATTCGGACTCCTGGTAAAGGATAATCGCAGGCCGAGACCGTCGCATTCATGGCGCTTTGAGGACCACTGCCAGCCGTCTGGTTCAATAGGGACCAGTCGGCTGACAGAGGCGACATCCGTGCTTGACGCTCAGACTCAGGGAGACGATTGACTCTGATCAATCACAGTCCGTACTCTTGCTGCTGAAATACAACAAACTCATTATTCCCGCTCGAGGGTCCATCATGCGCCAGTTTCTCGTCATCGCCACAGCGGCGGCCTTGCTCGCTCCCACACTGGCCACCTCGGCGGAGCCAGCCCCGGCTCCTCTCCGCATGCCGGGGCTCTGGCTGCTCAGCACCCAGATCACGGGGGCATCCGAACGGGCACCCGACTACCACTATTGCGTGGTGGCGGATGAGGACGCTCCGCTGCTCAACCCGGTGGTCGATCTCGGCTCCTGCGAGCAAGTGCAATGGCGCGGCGACTGGTTGCGCCGTACGGTCGAAGCCAGTTGCACCGACACCGAGGGTTCGCTCAGGCTCGAGGGGCGCTTCGAGGGAGATTTCCAGTACAGCTATCAAGGTGTGGTCACCCTGCATTACGAACCCGCCAGACAAGGCGTTGAAACACTGCGACTGAACTACGAAGGTCGCCGCGTGGCGCCCTGCAAGGAGCACATTCCACGCGGCGTCTTCCTCATCGAAGGCGTCGACGGCGTCGGCAACCTGAACCTGTCGCAATAAGCACAACGCTTCACGCACTGCCTCACCGCCGCGCGTCACGCGGGTCGAACATCACCGTCGGCGGAGGCGGTCCGAAGATCACGGTATCGGGCTGGGCCTGTTTCGGTTCTGCCGGAAACACCAGCAGCAGGTTGACGTTGGGAAAAATGCCAGCGAGTCGAGCCGGCAGGCGCCCCATCGCCGTGCGCCAGGCGGGACTGCCCGGGCGCGATCCGTACAAGACCAGCATATCGCCTTCCTGCAGCTTGTCGTTGATGGTTCTGACGACATTGGTCCAGCGAGAAGTACCCATGCTGTTCAGATCGCAAGCAGGTTTCACGGCCGCCACCCGCTCGCGCACATCTCGCGCCCGTCGCGACTCACCGATCAGGAGGAGCTCGGCGTCTAGCTGCCGCGCGATTCGTTTGACCAGCACGACGCCGTTCGCGAATCCAGGCTCGAGTTCGGCATCCGGGGGGATCGCGAGCAGAATACGGCGGCAGGTCGTCAACGGCCCGCGCGGGCGACTGATCACCAGTGAATAGTCACGGTCGCTCAGCATGCTATCGAGCAGCGAACCGAAGAAAAAGTCTGGGGTGGTGGTTCGCCCGCTCCAACCCATCACCACTTCGGTGGCATTGAGTTCGCGGCGCGCCTTGAGGACACCGGCAGCCAGGTTAAGGTCGATCCGTGTCACCGGGCGCGACGACACGTCAGCTGCGGACAGATGCTCGACGGCTCTTGAGAGTACCCGCTCGGCCGCTGCGACCTGTTCACTTGCATCATCGCCGTCTTCTATCACAGTGAGCGGAAACACCGGCTGATCCTGACTCGTATTGCGCAACAGAAGGGCCAGATCGAGCAACTGGTTGACCGGTGCTCGCTCCGACACGCTGACCAGCATCCGTTGCGGCATGTCCTCGTCGGTGCTCAACTCGAGTTCCGAGCGGCGCGCCACCTTTCGTCCGTAGTGATCGACCTGCCACGGCGCGATGATGCAGGTAACGAGCATCATCAGAATGGCTCCGTTGACCACCGCATCATCAAAAAGGCCGAGTTGATAGCCCACCATCGTCGCAGCCAGGGTCGCTGCCGCCTGCGCCACGCTAAGTCCGAACACCACCCTAGCCTGCTCGCGGCTGTAGCCAAGAAGCAGTCGCGTGGCCTCGGCGGCGATCCACTTGGTGATCAGTACGGATCCGATCATGCCTACGGCGACGGTCATCGCCCGGGTATCCATCACCAATGCGGCCACGTCGAGCAACATGCCCACCGACAACAGGAAGAATGGAATGAAAATCGCATTGCCGGTGAACTGCAGCCGGTTCATCAAGGTGCTGTTGTGCGGAATCAGCCTGTTCAGCGCGAGGCCAGCAAGAAAGGCGCCGACAATGGGTTCCGAACCGGCAAGGTGTGCAAGACTGGCGCAGCCGAACACGGTGGACAGCACGAACACGAACTCGGAAACACCGTCCCGACCGACGTTACGGAAGAACCAGCGCGCCAGTTTCGGCAGCCCGTAAAGAATCGCAAAGATATAGAGCACCAGGCTTCCGCCCAGGCGCAGCCAGAAATGCTCGTCCATTTCGCCGCGCGTGGCGCCGGCGATCACCGCAAGCACAAGAAGGGCCAAGGTGTCGGTGACAATCGTCCCGCCCACCGCAGCGGTCACTGCCTGGTTCCTGGCAATGCCCAGGCGACTCGCCACCGGGTAGGCGAGCAGCGTATGCGAAGCGAAAAGCGAAGCCAGCAGGATCGCCGGGAGCAGATCAAACCCGAGCAGGTAATAGGCCACCAACGTACCGATCGACTGCGGAATGGCGAAGGTGAGCAGACCGAAGACGATGCTGTGCAGCTTGTAGCGGCGCAACACCACCATGTCGATCTCGAGCGCGGCGGTGAACATGATGTACAACAGGCCCACCGTGCCGAACAGCACGAACGACGAGTCGCGCGCGAGCACCCCGAGCGCATTCGGGCCGAGCAAGGCCCCCGCCAGAAGCAGACCGATCGTGCCCGGCAGCCGCCAGCGGCCCATGACCAGGGGCGCAAGCAGGATCAACAGGGCGACCAGTGCGAAAACCAGCACCGGATCGGCGATCGGAAACCATTCCGCCATGATGCACCGCACGAGCAAGGATGGAGTGCGATATTAACCCGACGCCGGAAGCAAAGCGTCTTCTCGTCCGCCTTAGCTGTCGCCAGCGTGACGGAGAACGGACGCTGGTTCCTTGCTGGCATGCAATGTCATGAAACTGTCCCGATGCTGAAACCCCCCGCGGGCATAGTAGGGTTACCGTCAACCACTGGAGTTAGTAATGTTTTCACGGCAGATGATCATTGAACATCACATGGACAGTCTGGATAACCTGTCTGGCGCATATCGTTCCAGCCTGCAAGCCTTGCACAAGTCGTTCGAGCTCTTATTCAAGATCTCACGCGACCACGCGTTCTATCCCTACGACTGGAGTCTCGCCATAGCCGAGGGAGAATCGCCGCGCCCGGCATCCGATGTCTTCCAAAGCGGTTTCAAGGCGTCCACCCACTTGGTCACCGAGCACTATGCCGAACTCGTCCAGACCTTCGAAGCGCAACTGCACGTGATCAGCAAGAGCGCACACCGCATGGTGGACCAGATCCAGTACTGGTCGCCTCGCGGCATCGAGCCCGCGCTGGGGCGAATCGACTGCGTCGTGGATGCGGCCGAGACTTCGGCCGATCAGTTGGCCGATGCAAGCGTGGAGATCGCCCGTTCCATGGAAGCCAGTCTCGCCGGCACGAATGGTCGCCGCCGATCGGCCAAGGCAACCCGGGCGGCCTGAAGTTCGCTCCCAAGAAGGTGACGCCACCGGTCGTCCCCTGAGGCGACCGAATGGCGTTACCTCCCCTGCACGGCGCTTCAAGCACCCGCAGCTGAACTCCTCAGGCGATCGAGCCAGGCTGTTGGAAACTCGAGCTCGCTGGCCACCTCCCCCGCAAATACCATTCCGCTCTCGCCATCCAGCGTAAGGTAATCCCCCTCACGCAGAATGTGCCCTCCGAGCTTGATCAAGCTGTTCTCTGGGTCGCACTCGAGCCCCTGACAGGCGACGATGCAGACCTTGTCCATCTGACGAGCCACCACCGCCGCATGCGATGTCCTGCCGCCGAATCTCGACAAGACACCTTCCGAGATCTCATCGGTGGCGATGTCGTCCCGGACCAGAATCACCGGCATGCCTTCCTTCGCCAATCGGTGCGCACCCTCGCCCGAAACCGCGATGCATCCGGCCGCGACACCTGGCCCAGTGCCGACCCCGCTCGCCAGTGGTGACTCACCGGAAGAGGAAAGGCTACGCCTTCGGGAAATCCGGTCCAGATCGAGGCCGGCAAGTCGTTCGCGCATCGCGTCGTGCGTCAGGAGTCCCTCCTCCATCATTTCTACCGCAATGACGAGTGACGCCCATGGGGTGCGCTTTCCACTGCGCGTCTGCAGGATATAGAGCGTCCCGTCCTCGATGGTGAATTCGAACTCCTGCATGTCGCCGAACTCGGATTCCAGCACCTCGGCGATGATCTCCAGTTCGCGCACAGTCGCCGGCATCCGGCGCGAAAGGTCATCCAGCCCGCCGCCTACCGCATGCCGCCCCGAAACAACGTCTTCACCCTGTGCGTTGA
>NZ_WTVM01000162.1 GCF_012910885.1 Azoarcus taiwanensis
ATGCAACACAAGGGCTATATAAAGACGCAGGGGTTGCGTAATGCTGGAAGGTTATATTCCTGTCCTGATTTTCATCCTGGTTGCCCTTGGATTCGGTTTCGTTCCTCTCATTCTCGGGCGTGTCCTAGCGCCCCATCGCCCCGACAGCGAAAAACTCTCCCCGTACGAATGCGGCTTCGAGGCGTTTGAAGACGCCCGTATGAAGTTTGACGTTCGCTACTACCTGATCGCAATCCTCTTCATTCTTTTCGATCTCGAAATCGCCTTCCTCTTCCCGTGGGCGACGGTGTTCCAGGAGTTCATCGCCGCCGGCGAAGTGGCCTGGTTCGTGTTCGGCTCGGTCATGGTGTTCCTGGCTGTGCTGGTCATCGGTTACATCGTCGAATGGAAGAACGGCGCGCTCGACTGGGAGTAATAAATGAGCATCGAAGGTGTTTTTCGCGAAGGGTTCGTAACCACTTCGCTGGATGCGGTCGTCAATTGGACGCGCACCGGTTCGCTTTGGCCGATGACCTTCGGTCTGGCCTGTTGCGCGGTGGAGATGATCCACGCCGGCTGCTCGCGCTACGACCTTGACCGCTTCGGCGTGGTCTTTCGACCCAGTCCGCGCCAGTCCGACCTGATGATTGTTGCCGGCACACTGTGCAACAAGATGGCTCCGGCGCTGCGCAAGGTCTATGACCAGATGGCCGAGCCGCGGTGGGTGATCTCGATGGGCTCCTGTGCCAACGGTGGCGGCTACTACCACTACTCCTACTCAGTGGTTCGCGGTTGTGATCGTATCGTGCCGGTCGACGTCTATGTGCCGGGCTGTCCGCCGACGGCCGAGGCGCTGATGTACGGAATCATTCAGTTGCAGAACAAGATCAAGCGCACCAACACCATTGCGCGCTGACGGAAGACATTCATGAGTGCAAAGCTTGAACGTCTCGCCAATTGCCTGCAGGAGATCTGCGGGGATGCCATCGTGTCGCTCGTGACCGATCGTGGCGAGGTGACGATAACCGTGGCGGCCGCGGATTACCTCAGGGTCGCACAGCAACTCCGCGATGAAAGCGTCTTGCGTTTCGAGGAGTTGATGGACGTGTCCGGCCTCGATTACTCGGCCTGGAAGAATTCGGAATGGACCGGCAAGCGCTTCGCGGTGTCGGTCCATTTGCTGTCGGTGACACACAATTGGCGCGTCCGCCTGCGCTGCTTCGCGGAAGACGACACCTTTCCGCTGCTCGATTCGCTGGTATCGGTCTGGCCGAGTGCGAACTGGTTCGAGCGCGAGGCTTTCGATCTCTACGGCATCATGTTCGACGGACACCCTGACTTGCGTCGGATCCTGACCGACTACGGTTTCGTCGGGCATCCATTCCGCAAGGACTTTCCGGTTTCCGGTCACGTCGAGATGCGCTACGACCCCGAGGCCGGACGGGTCGTCTATCAGCCGGTCACCATCGCGCCGCGCGAGAACGTGCCGCGCATCGTGCGCGAGGAACACTACGGGGACGTCGGTCATGGCTGAAATCCGCAATTACACGATCAACTTCGGTCCTCAGCATCCGTCCGCGCACGGCGTGCTTCGCCTGGTGCTCGAACTCGACGGCGAGGTGGTGGAACGGGCCGACCCGCACATCGGCCTGCTGCATCGCGGTACCGAGAAACTCGCCGAAACCCGCACCTGGGTGCAGTCCGTGCCGTACATGGACCGTCTGGACTATGTGTCGATGATGTGCAATGAGCACGCCTACTGCATGGCAATAGAACGGCTCCTTGGTATCGAAGTTCCCGAGCGTGCGCAATATATCCGCGTCATGTTCGACGAGATCACTCGGATTCTGAACCACCTGCTCAACATCGGCACCCATGCGCTCGACATCGGTGCGATGACGATGGTGCTCTACACTTTCCGTGAGCGCGAAGATCTGATGGACGCCTACGAGGCGGTATCCGGTGCGCGCATGCACGCGGCCTATTACCGTCCGGGCGGGGTGTATCGGGACCTGCCGGACCGTATGCCGCAGTACGAGGTCAACCGCTTCAAGAACGAGAAGACGGTGCGCGAACTCAATGAGTCGCGCCAGGGGTCGCTGCTCGATTTCCTGGAAGATTTCACCGACCGCTTTCCGAAGTACTGCGACGAGTACGAAACCCTGCTGACCGACAACCGCATCTGGAAGCAGCGCACCGTTGGCATCGGCGTGGTCACCCCGGAGCAGGCGCTGGCCTGGGGTTTCTCGGGGCCGATGCTGCGCGGCTCCGGCATTGCGTGGGATCTGCGCAAGAAGCAGCCCTACGAGGTTTATGACCGGATGGACTTCGACATTCCAATCGGCAAGACCGGCGACTGTTACGACCGCTACCTCTGCCGCATGGAAGAGATGCGTCAGTCGAATCGCATCATCCGACAGTGCATTGAGTGGCTGCGAAAGAACCCGGGCCCGGTCATCGTGGACAACCACAAGATCGCACCGCCGCCGCGCGAAAAAATGAAGGCGAACATGGAGGAGCTGATTCACCACTTCAAGCTCTTCACCGAAGGGATGCATGTGCCCGAGGGCGAAGTCTATGCCGGGGTAGAGCATCCGAAAGGCGAGTTCGGCGTGTATGCGGTTTCGGATGGGGCCAACAAGCCTTATCGCCTCAAGCTGCGTGCGCCGGGTTTTGCCCACCTCGCAGCAATGGACGAGATCGCCCGTGGGCACATGATTGCGGACGTCGTTGCGATCATCGGCACGATGGACGTCGTGTTCGGCGAGATCGATCGCTGAGGGGGCGGGTTTCTGCATGGATACGACCAAAGAGCAAGCGATGCTGAGTCAGGAAGCGCTGCAACAGATAGACCGCGAGGTCGCCAAGTACCCTGCCGGACGGCAGCAATCGGCGGTGATGGCCGCGTTGCGAATCGCCCAGGTGGAGAAGGGCTGGTTGTCGCGCGAGACGATCGCGTATGTCGCCGAGTATCTCGACATGCCGGCAGTGGCAGCCTACGAGGTGGCGAGTTTCTACAACATGTACGACCTCGAGCCGGTCGGGCGACACAAGATCACGGTTTGCACCAATCTGCCCTGTGCTCTGTCCGGTGGCGTGCATGCAGCCGACTATCTGAAGGAAAAACTCGGCATCGGTTTCAACGAGACCACGGCTGACGGCAAATACACCCTCAAGGAAGGCGAGTGCATGGGTGCCTGTGGTGATGCTCCCGTGTTGTTGGTGAACAACCACCACATGTGCAGCTGGATGACCAAGGAGAAGATCGACCAGATGTTGGCCGATCTGGAAAGCAAATGAGCGCACGCGAACTGATTCTGGCCGGCACCGACGGCGACCGCGGCTGGCGCCTCGACAACTATCTTGCGCGCGGAGGCTACAGTGCGTTGAAGAAGGTGGTTGGAGAGCGCATTCCGCCCGAGAACATCATCGCCGAACTCAAGGCTTCGGTGCTCCGTGGTCGCGGCGGCGCGGGCTTTCCGACTGGCCTGAAGTGGAGCTTCATGCCGCGGTCCTTCCCGGGAGACAAGTATCTCGCCTGTAATTCGGACGAGGGCGAGCCGGGTACCTTCAAGGACCGCGACATCCTGCGCTACAACCCGCACACCGTGATCGAGGGCATGGCGATCGCGGCCTATGCGATGGGCGCGACCCGTGGCTACAACTACATTCACGGCGAGATCTTCGAGATCTACGAGCGGTTCGAGGAAGCGCTGGCCGAGGCGCGGGCCGCCGGCCTGATTGGCTCGAACATTCTCGGTTCGGACTTCTCCTTCGAGCTCTTCGCGCATCATGGTTATGGCGCCTACATCTGTGGCGAGGAGACCGCGCTGCTCGAATCCATCGAGGGCAAGAAGGGTCAGCCGCGCTTCAAGCCGCCTTTCCCGGCGAGCTACGGCCTGTACGGCAAGCCGACGACGATCAACAACACCGAGACCTTCGCGTCGGTGCCGTTCATCATCAACATGGGTGGCGAGGGCTTCCTGGAGCTCGGCAAGCCGAACAACGGCGGCACCAAGCTCTTTTCGGTATCGGGCCACGTCAATCGTCCGGGCAACTACGAGATCGAGATGGGCACCCCGTTTGCCGAGCTGCTCGAGATGGCCGGCGGGATGCGCGGTGGCCGCAAGCTCAAGGGCGTGATCCCCGGTGGTTCTTCGGCTCCGGTGGTGCCGGCCGACATCATGATGGATTGCACCATGGACTACGACTCGATCTCCAAGGCGGGGTCGATGCTCGGGTCCGGCGCGGTCATCGTCATGGACGAGACCACCTGCATGGTCAAGGCGCTCGAGCGTCTCTCCTACTTCTACTTCGAGGAGTCCTGCGGCCAATGTACGCCTTGCCGCGAGGGCACCGGCTGGCTCTACCGCGTCGTGCATCGAATCGAGCACGGCCTTGGACGCCCTGACGACCTCGATTTGCTGAACTCGGTTACCGGCAACATCATGGGCCGCACCATCTGTGCCCTCGGCGATGCCGCTTCGATGCCGGTGCAAAGCTTCGTCAAGCACTTCGGCGATGAGTTCCTGTATCACATCGAAAACAAGAAGTGCCTCGTGCCGCCTGAGGTCCAGTACGAAGGCAGCCAGATCTACGTGAGCCCCAAATGCTAGAGATCGAAATCGACGGCAAAGCCGTAACGGTCGAGGACGGTTCGACCGTGATGGACGCGGCCAACAAGGCCGGCGTCTACATCCCGCACTTCTGCTACCACAAGAAGTTGTCGATCGCCGCGAACTGCCGCATGTGTCTGGTCCAGGTGGAGAAGGCGCCCAAGCCGCTTCCGGCCTGTGCAACGCCGGTGACCGGCGGCATGAAGGTGTGGACCCGCTCGGAACAGGCGATCAAGGCGCAGAAAGGCGTCATGGAGTTCCTGCTGATCAACCATCCGCTTGACTGCCCGATCTGCGATCAGGGCGGAGAGTGCCAGCTTCAGGATCTTGCGGTCGGCTACGGTGCGAGCCAGTCCCGCTATCAGGAAGAGAAGCGGGTGGTGTTCAACAAGAACCTCGGGCCGCTGGTTACGACCGACATGACCCGGTGCATCAACTGCACCCGCTGCGTGCGTTTCACCCAGGAGATCGCTGGCGAGATGGAACTCGGCCAGGCCTTCCGCGGCGAACACGCGGAGATCATGCCCTTCATCGAGAAGACGGTTGATTCCGAACTCTCCGGCAACATCATCGATCTTTGCCCAGTCGGCGCACTCACGTCCAAGCCCTTCCGATTCGCAGCGCGAACCTGGGAACTGGCTCGGCGCAAGTCGGTGAGTCCGCATGATTCGCTCGGTGCGAACCTGATCGTCCAGGTCAAGCACGATGAGGTCAAACGGGTGCTGCCGCTCGAGAACGAGGCGATCAACGAGTGCTGGCTGTCCGACAAGGACCGCTTCTCCTACGAAGGTCTCAACAGCGAAGAGCGCCTGACCCGGCCGATGATCAAGTGCGACGGTCAGTGGCGCGAAGTGGACTGGCAGGAAGCGCTCGAGTTTGCGGCCAACGGGCTGCGCTCGGTGTTGACTGACCATGGCGGTGAAGCGTTGGGCGTGCTTGGCTCACCGCACTCGACCGTCGAAGAACTCTATTTGCTGCAGAAGCTGGCTCGCGGGCTGGAATGCGAGAACGTCGACTTCCGCCTGCGTCAGGCGGATTTCCGGACCGACACGCTGCGCCCCGGTGCGCCGTGGCTGGGAATGCCGATCGCAGAGGTGGGCGACCTGGATCAGCTTCTGGTCATCGGCTCGTTCCTGCGCAAGGACACGCCGCTGCTGGCCCAACGGGTTCGCCAGGCAGCGAAGCGGGGCTTGACCGTCAGCGTGGTCCATCCGGTTGCGGACGACTGGCTGTTGCCGGTGCGCAACCGTGCGACCGTGGCGCCCTCCGCCATGCCCGCGTTCCTGCGCGAAGTCGTGTTCGCGCTCGCCGAGCTGAAGAACGACAAGGTGTCGGCTGAGCTGGAGCTGAACGCGCCGGAGGCCATCTCGGACGTCGCGCACAACATCGCATCGGCTCTGGCCGGTGCTGCGAATGCTGCAGTGTGGCTGGGCAACCTCGCGGTGCAGCATGCACGCTCGACCGACCTGCAACTGCTTGCCCAGGAAATCTGCCGCCTCAGTGGCGCGCGGATGGGGTACGTGGGTGAGGCGGCGAACAGCGTCGGCGGCTACCTCGCTGGAGCGGTGCCGGGTATCGACGGCTTGAATGCGTTCCGGATGATCAATCAGCCACGGCACGGTTATCTGCTGCTCAACGCTGAGGCCGATCGTGATTTCGCGGACTCGCATGCAGCCCAGCGAGCGCTCGAGACCGCGCGCTTCGTCGTCGCGTTGTCGAGCTTCGGTTCGGCCAATCTCGCGCAGCTCGCTGATGTTCTGCTGCCGATTTCGCCTTTCACCGAAACCTCGGGCACGTTCGTCAATTGCGAGGGCAAGGCGCAGTCCTTCGTCGCAGTAGCCAAGCCCAGAGGTGATACCCGTCCAGGCTGGAAGGTGTTGCGTGTGCTCGGCAATCTGCTTGCGGTCGACGGTTTCGATTTCAATGACTCCGAATCGGTCCTGCGTGCCGCCCTTGCAGACGGCTATGAGTCGCGGCTCAACAATCGCCTGGCGGCGCGGCCGGTCGTCAACCTTTCGATCGAATCCGCTCTCGAACGCGTCGCTGACGTGCCGATTCACTTCGCCGATCCGCTGGTGCGGCGTGCGGGTTCGCTGCAACGTAGTCGTGACGCACGCGCACCGGTTGCCATGGCGCATTCGCAAACGCTGGCGGGGCTAGGTATTGCATCCGGCAGCCGGGTTCGTCTGAGCCAAAGCGACGCGGCGGTTGAGCTCGAAGTCATCGCCGACGATACCGTGGCGCCCAACTGCGTTCGTGTGGCCGCCGCGCATGCCGCCACCGCGAACCTCGGTGCGATGAGCGGTCCGATCAGCATGGAGCGTGTCTGATGGAAGCCTTGTTCCAGTTCTTCGAGTCGCTCTTCGGATCCGCCTGGATCGTTATCTGGTCCTTGATCAAGATCTTCGCGATCATCGCGCCGTTGATGCTGTGCGTGGCCTATCTGACCCTGGCCGAGCGCAAGGTCATCGGTTACATGCAGGTGCGTATCGGCCCCAACCGGGTTGGTCCCGCCGGCCTGCTGCAGCCGATCGCCGACGGTCTGAAGCTGCTGTTCAAGGAAATCATCATTCCGTCGGGCGCGAGCAAGGGCTTGTTCATTCTTGGTCCGGTGTTCGCGCTGGCGCCGGCGTTGCTGGCGTGGGCGGTGATTCCGTTCTCCGACGGTGTGGTGCTCGCCAACATCAACGCAGGCCTGTTGTTCCTGCTCGCCGTGACATCGCTAGAAGTCTACGGTGTGATCATTGCCGCT
>NZ_WTVM01000163.1 GCF_012910885.1 Azoarcus taiwanensis
CTACGAGCTGGGCATCCAGACCGGCAACCCGGCTGACGTCACCAAGGGAAATTCGATAGCTCTCGGCCAAAGACGCGTACGACTCGGGCAGACGCGAGGGAAACGCCCGCTGCCCGCCGGATCGGTCGATGATCACCGTCTTTTGGTCTGGCAGCACGCAGCGCACTTCACGGTTATTACGAATGACCTCGCGCGGACTACCGTCCAGCACCTCCAGGCGCTCGTGTTCGCCGCTGGCATCGGTAACATGAGTAATGCGTGAGGTTTCGAAACCGCCGCCCGATTGGTAAATAAAGGTCCCGGTATAGTTGAGCCGCTGCCCCGCACTGGCGATCCGGCCTAGCCAACTCAACGGATCATCGGTGCCCTGCGTGAATCCGGGTACAGGGGAAACCAGAATCAGTCCGGCGGCCAGCGCCGCGAACCACCTCATCGACGCACGTCCCCCAGATCGGCGGAAACGGTGCGCACGTATTGCACCGCTCCAGGAATCGGGCCACCGCCATTCATCGCCTGATGCACGAATACATACTTGCGATGCGGGTCGCTTTGCTGAGAAACCGCCATGACCGGGGATGGCAGCGCGACCTGCTCGACGAACTGCACCGCGGGCTCGAGGCTCGCGGTAACCGGGAGCGCGTCCTCGCCTCCGAGCATCGACATCGCCACCCAGCCGACCGCTGCCACGCCCATGACCGAGGCCGCCACCGCAAACACGGACTGCAAGGGCCCGCCGGCGCTCGCGTCCTGCGCATCCACCGGGCTAGCTTTGGGTGCTAGCACAGTGGGCTCGGCGCGAATTTCCGCCATGACGCGCGAAGTAAAATCGACGCTGCCTTCGCGCTCACCGCGCAGGACATCGCCGATCAGGCAGTAGGTGCTCCATCGCGCCCGCTGCTCGGGGTCACGACGCATCGCGTCAAGCGTCCGGGAGGACGCGTCTTCATCGAGATCGTTGTCGAGCAGTGCCGAAAGTTCGTCTTTCATGAGTACACCTACCAGCGTTTGTCGGGTGCCGTATCCAGCAACGGCCGCAGTCGTTCAGAAATCGCTTCCCTGGCCCGGAAAATCCGCGAACGCACTGTCCCGATCGGACAGTCCATGATGTTCGCGATCTCCTCGTAGCTCAGCCCCTCGAGTTCTCGGAGCATGATCGCGGTCCGAAGTTCCTCAGGCAGCGCTGCCATCGCTTCTTCCACGGTCTCCCCGATCTGCCGGGTCATCAGAAGACGCTCCGGCGTGTTGATATCACGCAGCAGCTCGCCTTCTTCAAATGTTTCTGCCTCGGTCGAGTCGAAGCCGGTGGACGTCGGTGCCCGGCGACCCTGCGAAACAAGATAGTTCTTGGCGGTATTGACTCCGATACGATAAAGCCACGTATAAAAGGCGCTATCGCCGCGAAAGGAACCCAAGGCCCTGTAGGCCTTCACGAAAGTCTCTTGCGCAACGTCCTCGACTTCGGCCGGATCGCGAATCAGGCGCGACAACAAGCGATGGAGCTTGCGCTGGTACTTGCTGACGAGCAAGCCGAACGCCTCCTTGTCGCCACGCTGCACGCGCTCGACGAGCAACTGATCAGTCTCGCGATCACTCATGATCGGGTCGGCTCTCCAAGTGAAAAATACAAAGCTTTTGGAGTATACCGACGCTGCATGCCTCCGGCAAAAGCGATTACAGATAAAAGACAGAAGGACCAGCGAATAGTTCAGACGCCAGCAGGGTCTTGGATGGCCTCGCCCACTGCCCCGCGCTGCACGTGCTATGCTCCGCGGCACGGCAAAAAACAGTGATCACAACAGCCTTGAATACCCGATACGACGTCATCATTCTGGGGAGCGGCGCAGCCGGACAGTCTCTGGCCTTGCGCCTCGCGGACCAGCTGCGGGTCGCATTGGTAACCAAGCGGTCCCTGGGGGATAGCTCGAGCAACTGGGCTCAGGGCGGGATTGCGGCGGTCCTCGACGCCACCGATAGCATAGAAGCGCACATCGCCGACACCTTCGACGCAGGCGCAGGCCTGTGCGATCCGCTCGCGACCCGCTTCGTCGTCGAGAATGGCCGTCGCGCAATCGAATGGCTCATCGAGCGTGGCGTTCCCTTCACCCGTGAAGACGCCTCCGCCATTGGCTATCACCTGACGCGCGAGGGCGGACACTCGCACCGCCGCATCATTCATGCAGCCGACGCCACTGGTGCGGCGGTTCAATCCACACTCAGCGAGCAGGTTCTCTCACATCCGAACATTACCGTTCTCGACGATCACATTGCGATCGATCTGATACGGGGCGAGCGCATCGGGCGACCCGACCTCGGCTGCGTGGGGTGCTACGTACTCGACCTCCATGCTGGCGAGGTGCTGACTCTCTCGGCGCGCGCGACCGTGATTGCGACCGGTGGCGCCGGCAAGGTCTACCTGTTCACGACCAATCCGGATGTCGTGACCGGAGACGGCATCGCCATGGCCTGGCGTGCCGGCTGCCGTGTGGCGAACATGGAGTTCATTCAGTTCCACCCGACCTGCCTTTATCACCCGCAGGCCAAGTCCTTCCTGATCAGCGAGGCGGTCCGCGGCGAAGGGGGTGTCCTGCGCCTGCCGGACGGTACTCGTTTCATGCCGGAGTACGACGCCCGTGAGGAACTGGCCCCGCGTGACATCGTGGCCCGAGCGATTGACTTCGAGATGAAAAAGCGCGGCCTTGACTGTGTCTTTCTCGACATCAGCCACAAGCCGGCTGACTGGTTGCGCGGTCATTTTCCGACGATTTACGCACGCTGTCTCGAACTCGGCATCGACATCACCAAGCAGCCGATCCCGGTCGTACCGGCGGCACACTATACCTGCGGCGGTATCGTCACCGACTTGTCGGCACGCACCGACGTAGCCGGTCTCTACTGCGTCGGCGAAGCCGCGTGCACCGGTCTGCACGGCGCCAACCGGCTCGCGAGCAACTCCTTGCTCGAATGCCTGGTATTCGGCGAATCGGCTGCACGCGACATACTCGCCCTACCGGAGGCGACGATACCCGAACTACCCGCGTGGGACGAAAGCCGGGTAACCGACGCCGACGAAGAGGTGGTGATTTCACACAACTGGGCGGAGCTGCGTCGCTTCATGTGGGACTACGTCGGCATCGTCAGAACCACCAAGCGCCTGCAGCGGGCCAAGCACCGCATCAATCTTCTGAAGCGCGAAATCCACGACTTCTACTCGAACTTTCGAGTCAGCAACGATCTTATCGAGTTGCGCAACCTGGTGGTTACCGCCGAACTGATCGTGCGCTGTGCCCTCAAGCGCAAGGAAAGCCGCGGTCTGCACGCATCGAAGGACTACCCCGAGACGCTCACACAGGCCCGCGACTCGATCCTCGTGCCGCCCAACTCCCCGCGCCGTCGTCAGCGCTGAAACGGCTCAACTTGGAGTGTCTCTCCCACAATGGCGACGTGGCGCAGCCACACGCGCATCTGGCGCCACACTCCGGGGTCGAACTCATCGCGCGTCAGCATTCGCGCGCTGCGACGACCGTTGACCGCGTCGCGCCAATTCAGCCAGATCGCCCAACCAAGATCAGTCGAACTGCCCTCGAGGCGCAGCAGGCGCTCGCCGCCACTCTCGCTCAATGACAGTTCGCCGTTCGCAGCAAGAACCCATACGCTCGACTCGTTACGCCGCAGCCGCACAAGCGCCAGCGTGACCGACCCGAGCAAAGCGCAGAGTGCCGCAGCGAGAAGCCAACCCTGCAGCACGGTCGCAAAAGAAATCGCCGCAGCCAGATGGACTGCGGCGATCATGATCTGCTGAATCTTCGAGCGGCGCGGCGAGACAGTCAGGGAAACGCTCACGCCAGGCGGATCAGATACGACGGAAAGCCAGGGTGCCGTTGGTCCCGCCGAAGCCGAAATTGTTCTTCAGCGCGACATCGATTTTCATGTCACGAGCGACATTCGCGCAGTAGTCCAGATCGCATTCCGGATCCTGCTCGAAAATGTTGATCGTCGGCGGAGAGATCTGGTGATGGACTGCGAGCACGGTGAACACCGACTCGAGGCCACCGGCCCCGCCGAGCAGGTGTCCGGTCATCGACTTGGTCGAATTGACCACCAGCTTGCGCGCCACGTCGTTGCCGAAGGCGAGCTTGACCGCATCGGTTTCGTTCTTGTCGCCGAGCGGCGTGGACGTGCCGTGCGCGTTCAGGTACTGAACCTGATCCGGATTCACGCCAGCATTCTTCATGGCATTCACCATGCTGCGACGCGGCCCATCGGTATCGGGTGCAGTCATATGGTACGCGTCACCGCTCATCCCGAAGCCGGCGAGTTCGGCGTAGATCTTCGCGCCGCGTTTGACCGCGTGCTCATACTCCTCGAGCACCATCACGCCAGCGCCCTCACCAAGCACGAAACCGTCACGGTCCTTGTCCCACGGGCGGCTTGCGGTCTGCGGATCGTCATTGCGTGTGGACAAGGCCTTTGCCGACCCGAACCCGCCGATCGCCAGCGGTGTGACCGAGGATTCGGCGCCACCGCAGATCATCACGTCGGCATCGCCGTACTCGATGGTCCGAGCACTCAAGCCGATTGCGTGGAGCCCGGTGGTGCAGGCAGTGACGACCGCAAGGTTCGGCCCCTTCATCCCATACATGATCGACAGGTTGCCCGAGATCATGTTGATGATGGTGCCAGGGATGAAGAACGGTGAGACCTTGCGGTGACCGGCACGGAGAAAATCATCGTGCGTGGCCTCGATCATCGGCAAACCGCCGATGCCCGAACCGATGTTCACACCAATGCGCTCGGCATTCTCGTCGGTGACTTCCAGGCCTGAATCCTTGATCGCCTGAACGCCAGCGGCGAGCCCGTAGTGGATGAAGACATCCATCCGACGGGCCTCCTTCGGCGACAGGTAGTCACCGACTTCAAAGCCTTTGACTTCGCCCGCGATCCGCACGGGAAACGCGGATGCATCGAAGCGGGTGATTTCTCCGATACCGGAACGGCCATTGACGATGTTGTCCCAGGCTTCCGAAATGGTGTTCCCGACCGGGGAAATCGCTCCCAGACCGGTAATGACGACTCTGCGACGGGTCAATGTTCGCTCCGGATGGAATTACTTCTTCAAGTGCGCGTTGACGTAGTCAATCGCCTGCTGAACGGTGGTGATTTTCTCGGCTTCTTCGTCGGGAATCTCGCACTCGAACTCTTCCTCGAGCGCCATGACGAGTTCGACGGTATCGAGCGAGTCGGCACCGAGGTCATCGACGAACGAAGACTCGTTCTTGATCTCCGATTCGTTCACGCCAAGCTGTTCAGCAACGATCTTCTTGACGCGCTGTTCGATGTTCTCCATTGAGAGACTCCTTCCCTGATATATAGAGATGTGTAAAAAGCCGGCGTATTCTACCAAAAACAACGCCGTTCGCTATTGCCGTGACGCACTGTGCATCGACGACGAATCAACTCATGTACATGCCGCCATTCACGTGCAAGGTCGTGCCGGTGACATAGGCTGCCGATGGCGAGGCGAGGAAGCCAACCGCGGCGGCCACCTCCTCAGGTTTTCCGAGCCTGCCAGCGGCAATCTGTCCCAGCAAGGCCTCGCGGGCGGCTGCGGGCAGCGCATTGGTCATGTCGGTCTCTATGAAGCCCGGCGCAACGCAGTTCACGGTGATGTTACGGCTGCCCAACTCGCGCGCGAGTGCGCGGGTCATACCGGCAACGCCGGCCTTGGCTGCAGCATAGTTGGCCTGACCGGGATTGCCGGAACTAGCCACCACCGAGGTGATATTGATGATGCGACCGTTCCTCGCCTTCATCATGCCACGCATGACGAGGCGCGACATGCGGAAGACCGCCTTGAGGTTGGTCTGGATCACATCCTCCCACTCCTCGTCCTTCATGCGCATCGCCAGGTTGTCCCGCGTGATACCGGCATTATTGACCAGAATCGCGACTGGTCCGAAGCGCTTCTCGACCTCGGCTACAAGGGCCTCGCACGAAGCGGCATCAGTGACGTTCAGCACCATGCCGCAGCCGCTCACGCCCGCTTCGGCGAATCCGGCACCGATCGCCTCGGCCCCACCTTCGGATGTTGCTGTACCGACAACGGTCGCACCCATGCGCGCCAGCTCGAGTGCCACCGCACGGCCGATGCCCCGGGATGCGCCGGTAACCAGCGCGACCTTACCTTCCAGATTTCCGCTCATACTCCCCCCACTGCCACGATGGCCTCGTCGAGACCGGCTGCATCGTTGATGGCACCGCCCGCCAGATCCTTGGCGATGCGCTTGTTCATCCCCGCAAGCACCTTGCCCGGACCGCACTCGTAGAGCTGATCGACACCACGCGCCGCGATCGCCTGCACGGTCTCGATCCAGCGAACCGGCGAGTAGGCCTGGCGCACAAGGGCGTCTCGAATCGCTTCGGGACTGTCGCACACGGCCACATCCACATTGTTCAGTACCGCGATTTCGGGGCGTGCAATCTCGATCTGCGCGAGACGCTCGGCCAGTCGCTCCGCCGCGGGGCGCATCAGCGCGCAATGGAAAGGAGCACTGACCGGCAGCATCATTGCACGCTTTGCGCCACGGGGCTTGGCCAGCTCGATCGCGCGCTCTACCGCAGCCCGGCCACCGGCGATGACGATTTGTCCGGGCGCATTCAGATTGGCAGCCTCGACCACTTCGCCTTGTGCGGCTTGGGCGCAAACCTCGCGCACCACGTCGGCTTCGAGCCCGAGCAGCGCCGCCATGGCGCCCTCACCCGCGGGAACCGCCTCCTGCATTGCCTGGGCACGGAAGCGCACCAGGGGCACCGCGTCGGCAAAACGCAACGCACCGGCGGCAACCAGAGCGGAATACTCTCCAAGGCTGTGACCGGCGACCACTGCAGGTGCGCCAACGCCAGCGTCGCGCAGGGCACGATACACCGCCACGCCAGCAGTCAACATCAGCGGCTGGGTATTCACGGTCAGCGCCAGGCGCTCGGCCGGCCCCTCGCTCACCATCTCCCACAGATCCTCACCGAGCGCGGCGGAAGCCTCGTCGAAGGTAGACCGGATCACTGCGTTGTCACCATAGGCCGCCATCATGCCAACCGACTGCGAGCCCTGTCCGGGAAATACGAGTGCGAAACCCATCTTCAATCCTCGTGTGATCAATACTTCAACAACACTGCGCCCCAGGTGAAGCCGCCGCCGACCCCCTCGAGCATCACATGCTGTCCGCGTTGTATCCGGCCATCGCGCACAGCCAGATCG
>NZ_WTVM01000164.1 GCF_012910885.1 Azoarcus taiwanensis
CCGCGGCAACTCCTATCGCCTCAAGGAGAAGCTCAAATCCGGACTCGTCCGCTCATTTGACGAGCAAACCCAACCGGGTGGGGAAATTTGAATTACCACACTGGGGAAAATTCGCTTGCCCTTGACACCCTCGGGTTGATCCTGCGCTGCAGCTTGCGTGCCACGTAGCTGCTGGCGTAGAGGGGGAGGGTTTCGCCGGTTTCCGGGTCGGCCGGTGCGACCAGCCCCACCTCCTTGGCCATCTCGCCGGTGACTTGATCGGGCAGGATTCGCACCTGCCACTTCCCGCGTTCGCGCCAGGCTTCGGCGAAACGTAGCTCGTTGGGACCCAGGCGATTGGGGCGTGAGCCGAATGCACGCCCAACGTCACTGGCTGATTCGTCGACTTCGCGGTTGGTGACGATGTACATGACGGCTTCCTTGCAGAGACTATACATAAAGCATAGTCTGGCGGTGCGTGACCGCAAGGTCCACCGGGCCCGCTGTCCTGACTTCTGAAGTGCATTATTGCGCGTGGGAAACGGGCGTCCGGTGGTATCTTGGCGCGACCATTCCTGGAGCCATTTTTCGATGAGCAAACCCCTGATTTTAGTCGTCGGCGTCGCGGTACTGACCGCAGGCGCTTTTGTCGGTACGAGTCGCATCGTCGGCGGTGTCGTCGCCGATGAAGTCGCCGCGTTCGAGTCCTCGCTGGCGGCGATGGACAATGTGCAGGTCAACCGGCTGGATTACAGTCGCAGGCTGTTTGACGGCACACTGGATTACGATCTCGTCGTCCGGGTATTGCCCGGTGATCCGCTCTATCCGGAGATGTACGAGCTGCTTGGCTCGGCGGTGGATGCCGGCCTGCGCATCGACGGGCGTTTTGACGTGAAGCATGGCCCCTGGCTGGGCGATGGTGCCGGCTTCGGGCTCGCCCGTGCCACCGGCGGCATGGCCTTGCCCGAGGCGCTGCGCGCCGCGCTGCCCAATTATCCGGGCCAACGTCCGCTGATCGCGGCGACCGCCGAGATGAATCTGTCGCGTGAGGTCGATATGCACCTCGCTGGCACCGACTACCGCGGCAGGGTCGTGCCTCCCGACGCATCGACTTCGGGCAATCTGGTGTTCGCCGGGCTGGATGCGAGAGCGGTATTCGGGTCAGCGCTCGATGCAGTGCGGTGGTCGGTCCGTCTCGAGGAACTGTCGCTCGAGATTGCGGAGGAGGAACGCATCGCCAGTGCAATGCGCAACTTCTCTTTCAGTGGCGATGTGCGTCGTCGGGGACCTGGCTGGACTGGTTCGGCAGAGCTTGGACTCGGCGGCTGGACGATTGACAGCGATGAAGCGGACGCCGCGCTCGGCGATACGCGCCTGCGGGCTGAGCTCGGGATTCGCAAGGCGAGTGATGGACAGGATCGCCAGGCGATGAAGCTCGACGGTTCGGTGACCTCGTTCGACATCGCACTCAAGGGACGGGAAAGCGGTGAGGTGCGCATCGGGCGCATGCGGGTCGAGGGCGACGCCTTGCGTGAATGGCATTCGCTATGGACCGGTACCGGCGCGTTCTCGGTCGACGGCGTGAAGGTGGCAGGTGAAGGCTATGTCACCGAGCTGGCTTCGCTGTCGGCAAGTTCGAACACCATCGCACGCGACGGTGTGGTGGACCAGACGGTGGATCTCGACATCGGCACGATTACCGTCAATGGACTGGCATTGGGCAAGGGTCGCATGCGGACCGTGGCCTCGGGCTTCGACGGTGACGGACTCGACGCGCTGCTTGGGGTGCTCGAGCGTGTCGGCTACGACGAGTCGGCGTTCTCCAGGCCTGATATCGAAGCGGGACTCCGGTCGGCGCTCGAAGGTATTCTGTCGCGTCAGCCTGCGATCGCGATCGACCCGCTCGCCTTCGAATTCAAGCAGCCGGACGACGCCAGTGCGAGGGTGGTTGTGGGATTCAGAGGCCAACCCGGACTGAGCATCGACAACCCGTTTGCATTGATCGAGCGACTCGACGTCGAAGCCGGCTTCAGCCTGCGTTTTGACGCGATGCGTGAGTTGGTCCGGATCGGGCTCGAGATCGAATCGATCGCGGCGCGCGAGGCAGGCGAAGTTGTGCGTTCGGCCGAGGAGATCGCACGCGAGGTGGACGAGCGCTTCGACGGCCTGATGCTGATGGCCGGCCAGGTGCCCTATCTTCAGGTGGGTGCGGATGGCGTCTCGATGTCGGCAAGTTTCCGCGAGGGCCAGCTGACCATCAACGGTGAAGCGGTGGATGATGCTACCGGTCTCGCGGCGTTTGGCGGCTTGTCGTCTCTCTTTGGTGGAGGCGACACACCCGAGTCGGCGGGCGGGGATGCGCCGGATCTCGACTGGAGCGCGCAAGGCATGTTCGGCAACGTCCAGTTGTCTGCCGGTTTCGACCCCGATCCGCACGAGGTGTCGGTGATGGCCGGTGGCACCGACTGGCTCGAGCACGAACTCGGCTGGGAGTGCGTCGGTTACGTCAATGCGACGCAGCCGGACGTGGTCCTCGACTACGCGGCTGGTGACTGGCCCCTCCACATCTACGCCGAGTCCGACGAGGACACCACGCTCATCGTGCGTGCACCGGACGGCGAGTGGTACTGCAATGACGACGACCGCGGGCTCGACCCCGGTCTGGCGTTCGAGAGCCCGGACAGTGGGCGCTATGTAATCTGGGTCGGAACCTATTCCGATTCGCCGGCGCAGACCACCCTGAGCATCTCGGAGCTGGCGCCCTGAGCTTGTTTCATTAAGCAGAAAGCAGAAGGCCGGCAATTTGCCGGCCTTCTGCTTTGGCTCAGGGCTTCTTCATCAATGCCCGTTCCTGTGCCCGCCTCCGTTCGGCGCGGGCCATGAGCCACCATCCGATAAAGGTGATGATGGATACCGTCACGATGATGATGGTTGCCAGGGCGTTGATCTTGGGGCTCACGCCGAGACGGACGCTGGAGAACACCACCATCGGCAGCGTCGTTGCGCTCGGGCCGGATACGAAGCTCGCGATCACCAGGTCGTCCAGCGACAAGGTGAAGGCAAGCAGCCAGCCGGCGACAATGGCCGGGGCGATCAGCGGCAGCGTGATCACGAAAAAGACCTTGAGCGGCCGAGCGCCGAGGTCCATCGCCGCTTCTTCCAGCGACTTCTCCAGCTCACGCAGGCGTGAACTGACCACGACCGCGACATAGGCCGAGCAGAAGGTCACATGCGCGATCCAGATCGTGCTCATGCCGCGACTGGTTGGCCAGCCGATCAGCTGACCGAGCGCGACGAACAGCAGCAGCAGCGACAGGCCGGTGATGACCTCGGGCATGACCAGCGGTGCGGTGATCATGAAGGCGAAGCCATTCTCGCCGCGAAAGCGTCCAAAGCGGGTGAGCACGAAAGCCGCGATGGTGCCGAGGACCACCGCCGTCGTTGCGGCCATGAAGGCGATCGTCAGACTCAGCAGCACCGCCGAGATGATCGCCTGGTCGCGGAAGAGCTCGCCGTACCAGTGAGTGGACCAGCCGGCCCACACCGTCACCAGGCGCGAGCTGTTGAACGAGTAGATGATCAGGATGAGCATCGGGATATAGAGGAACCCGAGGCCCAGGATCAGGATGAGACGCCGCACCCAGGAGCGGCTGGCGGGGATGTCCTGCATCAGTCGCTCTCCATTTCACGGCGCTGGTAGCGGTGGAACCACATGATTGGCGCCATCAGCAGCAACAGCATGGTCGAGGCCAGCGCGGCGGCGACCGGCCAGTCACGGTTGTTGAAGAATTCCTGCCACAGCACGCGGCCGATCAACAGGGTGTCCGGCCCACCGAGCAGTTCCGGGATCACGAACTCGCCCACAGCGGGAATGAAGACCAGCATCGAGCCGGCGATGATGCCGGCCTTGGTGAGCGGAATCGTCACCGTGAACAACGTCTTCCACGGTGGCGAGCCGAGGTCGGAGGCGGCTTCGACCAGCGAGTGGTCGAGGCGCATCAGCGCGGTGTAGAGCGGCAACACCATGAACGGCAGGTAGGCGTAGACGATGCCGATGTATACCGCGTAGTCGGTGTTGAGGATCTGCAGCGGGGCGTCGATGAGGCCGATCTTGAGCAGCGCGTTGTTGAGCAGGCCGGTGTTGCTGAGGATGCCCATCCACGCATAGACCCGGATCAGGAACGAGGTCCACGACGGCAGGATGATCAGCATCAGCAGGATGATCCGGGTCGAGGGCGGCGAATGCACGATGGCCCAAGCCAGCGGATAGCCGATCAGCAGGCAGATCAGTGTCGAGATCGTCGCCACCCGCAGCGACGTGAGGTAGGCGTTCACGTACAGGCTGTCGGTGAACAGCATGACGTAGTTGCCGAAGTTGAGCACGACCTCGAGCTGGTTGTCCGCCCAGCGCACGACTTCGGCATAAGGCGGCAACGCCACCATCGCTTCGGAGAAACTGATCTTGAAGACGATGATGAACGGCACCAGGAAGAACAGCGTCAGCCAGGCGTAGGGCAGGGCGATGACCAGGCTGCGGCCGCGGATCCGGGGGAATCGCATCGCTGTTGCCCTCGTCAGTTGAGCAGCACCGAGCAACTGTCGGGCTCCCACGTCAGGTGGATGGTGTCGCCCCAGGTCGGTCCGCTGTGGCGTGTGCGGGCGACGTTGGGCAAGGTCACCAGCAGCTTCTTGCCACTGGCCAGACGCACGTGATAGATCGACACGTCGCCGAGATAGGCGATTTCCTCGACCTCGCCGCTGGCGGTATTGGGCCGGCCTTCGTCACCGGGCTCGGCGAGAAAGATCTTCTCCGGCCGCAGTGCGACGGTCACCTTCATGCCCACCGCGGTTTCCACGCCGTGGTCCACGCGGATTGGCTGCACCATGTCGGGACAGCGGATCACCGCGTGGTCGGACTCATTCTCCGCGACCTCGCCGTCGAGCAGGTTCACCGAGCCGATGAAGCCGGCGCTGTATCGGGAGTTGGGGAATTCATAGACGTCGTGGGGTTCGCCCACCTGTACCAGACGGCCCCTGTTCATGATCGCGATGCGTCCGGCCATGGTCATCGCCTCTTCCTGATCGTGGGTGACCATCACGCAGGTCACGCCGACCTGTTCGATGATGTTGACCAGTTCGAGCTGCATCTCCTCGCGCAGCTTCTTGTCCAGCGCGCCCATGGGCTCGTCGAGCAACAGCAGCTTGGGCCGCTTGGCGAGGCTGCGCGCCAGGGCCACGCGCTGGCGCTGGCCACCGGAGAGCTGGTGTGGCTTACGACCGGCGTATTCGCTCATGTGCACCAGCGTGAGCATGCGTTCCACCCGCTCGCTGATCTCTGCCTTGGGCAGCTTGTCCTGCTTGAGGCCGAAGGCGATGTTGTCTGCCACCGTCATGTGCGGGAACAACGCATAGGACTGGAACATCATGTTGATCGGCCGCTCGTAGGGCGGCACATCGACGATGTCGACGCCGTCGAGCAGGATCTGACCGCGAGACGGACGCTCGAAGCCGGCAAGCATTCGCAGCAGCGTGGACTTGCCACAGCCGGAGGCACCGAGCAGAGCGAAGATTTCGCCCCGGTTTATCGTGATGCTGATGTCGTCGACCGCGGGTACACCGTCGAACAGTTTGACGATGTTGCGGATCTCGAGGAATGCCTCGCCCTTCTTGATCTTGTCGGGTGGTCGCGGGGTGGCTGGCTTGGCTGCGTCCATGACTGGCTGGTTCCGGCTGGGTATTGTGATTGGATGGAAATCAGGGGATCGGCCCGGCGTAGCCGCTGAGCGCGAACCGGACGCCGAGTCTTCCGGCGTCTTCAGAAAGTGAAAAAAGCCCCGCCCGGTGAGGGGCGGGGCCTTGCGGGCGGAGGCGTGTCATGCCGATGCGTGATTCCTCGCGTATCCCGGCCTCAGCGGCCGGTGCGCACCCGCGTCCAGGCGCGGGTCATTTCACGGTGCACGTTCTGCGGCAGGTCACCAACGGTGAACAGCTTTTCCATGACCTCGTCGGACGGGTAGATGCCCACGTCCTCGAGAATGGATTCGTCGACGAAGGCCTTGGAGGCCGGCACCGGGTTGGCGTAGGCGACATAGTTGGTGATGCCGGCCATGTTCTCCGGCGCGAGCAGGTAGCTGATCAGCTTGTGCGCGTTGTCCGGGTGACGGGCGTCCTTGGGGATGGCCATGATGTCCACCCACAGGTGAGCGCCTTCCTTCGGGATGTAGTAGGCGATGTTTACGTTGTTGCCGGCTTCCTCGGCGCGGTCGCGTGCCTGCAGGATGTCGCCGGACCAGCCGACCACCGCGCAGATGTCGCCGTTGGCCAACTCGGTGATGAAGCGCGAGGAGTGGAAATACGTGATGTGCGGGCGCAGCTTCATCAGGTGCTCGAGCGCCGGGCCGGAGTAGTCGCGCGGGTTGGTACTGGACGGGTCCATGCCGAGGTAGTTCAGCACCGTCGGGAAGATCTCGGTCGGTGCGTCGAGGAAGGCGACGCCGCAGCTCGCGAGCTTGGCGATGTTTTCGGGCTGGAGCACCAGATCCCAGGAGTCGGTCGGCGCGTCGTCGCCGAAGATCTCGCGGATCTTGTCAACGTTGTAGCCCACGCCGGTGGTGCCCCACATGTAGGGCACGCCGAACTTGTTGCCTGGATCCACCGCCTCGATCAGACGCATGATGGTCGGGTCGAGGGTGTCGTAGTTCGGGATCTTCGAGCGGTCGATCTCGAGATAGATACCTGCGTTGATGTGTCGGGCGATATGGGTGCTGGTCGGGACGACCACGTCGAAGCCCGAGTTGCCGGCGAACAGTCGTGCCTCGAGCACCTCGTTGCTGTCGTACACGTCGTAGGTCACCGAAATGCCGGTTTCCTGAGTGAACTTGGGCAGCGTGTCGTCCGCGATGTAGTCGTTCCAGTTGTAGAAGTGGACGCGCGGCGGCTCCTGCGCGATTGCCCCGCCGGCAATGCCAACGGCGGCGGTGAAAACGCTCAGACGGAACAGGTTCTCGAGTCGGCTCATCGGGCTACTCCAGGTCAGGTCGGGGTGGGTGGCGACGACAGGGGCGAAATGTCGCACAGACAGGGGGTGGGTTCAAGGTTTTCCGCCCCGATTTGGGCAAAAAGGTGCGTTTAGTCAACGTGTTGGGTGCTGTTGCGCTGCGACC
>NZ_WTVM01000165.1 GCF_012910885.1 Azoarcus taiwanensis
GCGCAACGCGCTGATTGTCGGCATGGCCATGGGTTTTGCGGTGATCCCGACGATCTTCTCGATCGCCGAGGATGCGGTTTTCAACGTGCCCAAGCACCTCACCCAAGGCTCGCTCGCCCTGGGCGCTACGCCCTGGCAGACGGTGATAGGGGTCGTGCTGCTGACCGCCAGTCCCGGGATCTTCTCGGCTGTGATGATCGGATTCGGCCGAGCCGTCGGCGAGACCATGATCGTGCTGATGGCCTCGGGTAACAGCCCGATCGTGAATTTCAACATCTTCGAGGGCATGCGGACACTGGCCGCAAACATTGCGGTGGAACTGCCGGAAACCGCGGTCGGATCGACCCACTTCCGGGTGTTGTTCCTGTCGGCGCTGGTGTTGCTGGCCTTCACCTTCGTCCTGAATACGGCGGCCGAGGTCGTACGTCAGCGCCTGCGCAAGCGCTATGCGTCCCTTTGATCCGGATCTGAGAGGCTCTTGAAATGAAACAGTGGTGGAAAAGCGGATCTCCCTGGATCTGGTTGAATGGCGGCGCGGTGAGCATCAGCATCATCATGGTGTTCGGCTTGCTGGCGCTGATCCTGGTGCGGGGCTTCGGGCATTTCTGGCCCCATAACGTGGTCAGCACGACCTTTGTCCAGCCCAACGGGGAAGTAATGCAGGTGATTGGCGAGCTGCGCAAGTCCGAGACCTTGACTGCCCAGTCCCTGCGCGAGGCCGGGCTCGCGTTGCCCGCGGATCAGGTGCTGGCCACGCGCCATCTGTTCAAGATGGGAAACCGGGATGTGACCGGGCGGGACTTCGTCTACATGGTCGACAATTTCCTCGGAGAATGGACCTATCCGAAAAACATCGCTGTGTTCGAGAGGCGTGAGTGGGGCGACTTTTACGGGGTTCCGGCGCGCTTGCTTGAAAGCGGGCAGACGGTTGCGGAAGGTGACGCCCTGTGGGCCGATTTCCAGAGGCGACTGGATCGCAGCAATCGACTTTTCGACGATATCCGTCGAATCGAACGGCACGATATCGGCAATGTGAATTTCCGGCTCGAGCGTGTGCGGCTGGATCAGCGTCGCGCGGAACTGCGCGGCACGCTCACCCCGGAGATGGAGCGCGAGTTCGCTGCGCGGCGGCAGGCGCTCGATCAGGAATACGCGGCCATTCAGGATCGCCTCAACGCCTTGCTCGCCGATGTGCGCCGCGACGCGATCGTCATGCAGGTGGCGGACGGGCGTGAGGTCACCATTGGTCTGGACCGAATCGTCAATGCGTGGCAGCCGAACAACATGTCGGCCGTTTCCAAGGTCGGCTTCTACATCAAGTCGTTCGGTGACTTCATCTTCGGCTATCCACGTGAGGCCAATACCGAGGGCGGGATCTTCCCGGCGATCTTCGGTACCGTCGTGATGGTGCTGGTGATGTCCATCATCGTCACCCCGTTCGGGGTGTTGGCCGCGATCTACCTACGCGAGTATGCGAAGCAGGGGCCGGTGCTGAAGGCGGTACGCATCTCGGTGTACAACCTGGCCGGGGTGCCCTCCATCGTCTTCGGCGTCTTCGGCCTGGGCTTTTTCGTGTATGTGCTGGGTGGCGCAATCGACAGCACGTTCTATCCGGAAGCGCTCCCGGCTCCGACCTTCGGAACGCCTGGCCTGTTCTGGGCGTCGCTGACGCTGGCGTTGCTGACTCTGCCGGTAGTAATCGTCTCCACGGAGGAAGGACTCGCGCGTATTCCATCCACCATCCGCATGGGTTCGCTGGCATTGGGTGCGACCAAGGGCGAAACCCTTTGGAAGGTGGTGGTGCCACTTGCTACGCCTGCGATGATGACGGGCCTGATTCTCGCGATTGCGCGCGCCGCCGGCGAGGTGGCGCCGCTGATGCTCGTCGGTGTGGTGAAACTGGCGCCGACACTGCCGATCGACGGCAACTTCCCCTTCATCCACCTCGAACGCAAGATCATGCACCTTGGCTTTCACATCTACGACGTCGGTTTCCAGAGCCCACATGCGGAGGCGGCCGAGGCGCTGGTCTATGCGACCGCGCTGATCCTGGTGTTGCTCATCGTTGCCCTCAACCTGTCGGCGATCATGATCCGCAACCGCCTGCGCGAAAAATACCGTGCCGAGGGCGATTGACCGCAGCAGATTCGCCCTCAATACTGAACTAGTTTTACTGGAGAAACACGATGAACCAGATGGCCAACCCGGAAACAGTCAAGCCGGTCCGCAGCATGAATGCCGGACTCTTTGATGGCCAGGAACGCGAATTTCTCGCGATCGAGGATGAAGAGATCGCGATCACGGTCGAGAGTCTCGATCTGTACTACGGCAACAGCCAGGCGCTGAAGAAGGTGAACATGCTCATTCCCAAGAAGCGGGTGACGGCCTTCATCGGTCCGTCCGGATGCGGCAAGTCGACCTTGCTGCGCTGCTTCAATCGCATGAACGATCTCGTCGATGGCTGCAGGGTGGAGGGGTCGATCAACCTGCACGGCGAGAACATTTTCGCCAAGGGTGTGGATGTGGCTGAACTGCGCAGGCGCATTGGGATGGTGTTCCAGAAACCCAATCCTTTTCCCAAGTCCATTTATGAGAACGTTGCCTACGGCCTGCGTTTGCAGGGTGTGAAGGACAAGGCCGTGCTCGACGAGGTCGTCGAACGCTCGCTCAAGAATGTTGCTCTGTGGAACGAGGTCAAGGATCGTCTGGATACCAACGCGCTTGGCCTGTCGGGTGGTCAGCAACAGCGGCTCGTCATCGCCCGCGCGATCGCAATCGAACCAGAGGTGTTGCTGCTGGATGAGCCGACTTCCGCGCTCGATCCGATCTCGACCTCGAAGATCGAGGAACTGGTCGAGGAGCTCAAGAATCAGTACACCGTCATCATCGTGACCCACAACATGCAGCAGGCGGCGCGCATCTCGGATTTCACCGCCTACATGTATCTTGGCGAGTTGATCGAGTTTGACGATACCAAGAAGCTCTTCGTCAGCCCGGCGAATCAGGCGACTGAGGACTACATCACCGGACGCTATGGCTGATCCGTCCCAACAGCATGGCACCGGGCCGGCGCTCCAACGGGCGCCGGCCTGTCTCGTTTCAGGAGTATGAGGTCTACCACGAATGACATATGGAATCCGCACGTGCTTGTTGGTCGTTTTTCTGGTGCTCGCAACAGGCGTGCTGGCGACCGAAAGCGTCGACCGAATCGAGGCCCGTGCACAACAGTTGATGTCGCTCGATCCACCCGACTGGCAGGGTGCCTACGAGCACTTCGAGCAGGCAGCGACGCTAGGGTCGCTGTCCGCCGCCTCCTATCTCGGGTGGATGTACGAACACGGCCACGGGGTCGAGGTCGATCACGAGGCCGCGGCAGATTGGTACCGGCTGGTTGCCGAGGGCGGAGCCCATGATTACGCGGTTAAGCTCGGTTGGATGTACATGGGGGGAAGCCAGCTCAAGGCGGATCGAGCGCTTGCCGAGCAATGGTTCGGGAGGGCGATCGATGCGGGGTATCTACCTGCTCATGTGGCGCTGGCGTCAGTGATCGTCGCCGATGCGCTTGGCGGCACCGGAGCCGAAAGAGTGAATGAGGCACGCGCTCTGCTCGAGACCGCACTCGAGGGCGAGGTGGCGCTGGCGGCGTTTTTCCTCGCCAGGATCCATGTCGAAGGCATTGGTGGTCACCCGACGGACGCGGCGCTGGGCGCGAAATACACCCGCATCAGTGCCGAGAATGGTCAGGCACTGATGCAAGGCTGGCTGGCGCGCATGTACCTGGAGGGTAAGGGCGTTGAGCCCGACCGCATGGAGGCGGCGTTCTGGGCAGCGCTCGCAGCGTCCGGGGGCGACCCCCTGGGGCGGCAGCTTCATGCCGCCTTGATCGAATCGATGTCCGATGAGGAGCGTCAGCTGGTAATGACCCGGACCATGCGCTGGGCGCTCGAGCGCCGCTGATGCTGCGCACGATTCTTTTCAGCCTGGCGGCACTCGTCGTGCTCATGTTCGCGGCGCGCGGCTGCGGGCTGACGCCGGAGCAGGTCGAGTCCCAACTTCTGCTGGCTGATCTCAACGCAGAGGAGGGCGCAGCGTATCGCGGCGCCAATCGCGCACGCCCCGGTGTCATCGAAATGCCCGATGGCCTGCAGGTTGAGTGGCTGGCGAAAGGCGAGGGCGTTGTGCCGGAAGCATCGGACTGGGTCATGGTCCACTATCGTGGCCTGCATGTCGATGGCCGTGTTTTCCAAGATTCGATCAGGCGTGGAGACCCCGCAGTCGTGCCGATCGACCGCGTGATCGAGGGTTGGAGGCGAGCGCTGACCAGTATGCCAGTCGGCTCCACCGTTCGCCTGGTGATCCCACCGGATCTGGCCTATGGGCGTGCCGGTGGCGGTGTGATCGGTCCGGAGGAGACCTTGGTGTTCGAGCTCTTCTTGCTGGATGTCGTGGATGCCCCGGTAACGTCGGAGCGTACGCCCGATCAACAACCGGTACCGGGGTTGCGCTGACAGTGGGCCCACTCAGCCGCTCAGCCGCTTGCGACCCACCCATTGCTCGCTGCGGATGCTTGCGGTTTGGCGACTCCGCAAGCAGGAATCACCCTTACGCCTCGGGGTCGCGCTGACTACCCGCGTGCTTGTGTCGCCTGCGTCGGCCCTGCGGCGCTTTCTCCCGCCCCCGCCAGACGCTGAGCAGCATCGTGACGACGAAAAGTGCGAGTACAAACCCGCCTGCGGTCGCGCCGATGCGTGACAGCTGAAATTCTCCGCTCAGCCCACCCAGCATGCGCAGCGCAAGCGTACCGTGGAGCAGGGTGAGAGGAACGTAAAGGAAAGGGTGATAGGGAATCCTGACGCGCATTACCGCTGGGAAGATGATCGGGGCGTGGCCGAAGACCATCGAGAAAACGAAGCCCAGCGTCACCGCATGCATCGCGCCGTCGCGAAGCGGGTGGCCCGGGGACAGGGCGCCGATCAGACCCATCGCGCCAGCGATTGCAAGCCAGGCGTAACCCGTGAGCAGGCAGACTGCGATGAAACGGGTAAGACCCTGTTGGCGAATGTTGAAACGCGCAATGTCGAATACGACGAGCCATGCGCCGAGCGCGAGCAGCGCGCCACCGAAGGCGCGCAAGCCTATATCGGGTTCGACAACAGACCAAGCCGCTGACGCGAGCACTGCGATGGATGTAGCGACGAACAACGGCATTGCGACCGGTCTTCGCGGCAAGAGACGCGTCAGCTCGAGGCGCTCGCCAGCAATCGTGAGCACAAGGAATGCGAGCCACCAGGCGGTAGCAGCCTGAATGCCCGCGAAGTGCCAGGCGAGGACGCCGAGCAGCCAGCAGGCAGAGGCGACTGCCAGCATCACGGTGAAGATCGCGAACTGCCGTCTTACGATGAGCACGCTGGCCAGCGTCAGCAAAGTGGCGGCGGAAAGGAAAAACGCCTGTGCCAGCCACAGTGGTTGGCCGAGAATCAGCGTCAGTCCGCCAAAGCCCGCGCACAGCGGGGCGAGATAGGCCCATGTCCGCGCGATTGCGACTGCGCGCTCGAGGCTGATCACCGTTCCGAAGAAAGCGGCGATCAGCAGCGCACTGTGAAGCCCCACGAGTGGCAAGGCTGCCTGGGGTGTCGTCACGCCCAGACGGGCGAGACCCGAAAGCACCCCGAAAACCAGGGCCAGCATGCCCATGATGAGCAGCGGGAGGCGGCCGGCGGGCGGTAGGTCGCGGATCATTGGGTCATTGGGTCCGGGTGTGTTGCGCCTCTGGGCTCTCAGCGTTTCCAGCCGAAGTGGTCCCGCGCGTCGGGATGCATCATGTCCGGCGTCCAGGGTGGCTCCCATACCAGTTTGAGATCGACGCCAAGATGCGTCGGCAAGTGGGCGTCGAGCACACGGTCAATGTCCTCGATGATCATGTCGGCCATCGGACACGCCGGAGAAGTCATGGTCATTGTGATCCGCACATTGTCCTGATCGACTTCGACACCGTAAATCAGGCCGAGGTCGACAATGTTCACGCCAACTTCTGGATCGATCACCGCCCTAAGCATGTGCCGGATCGAGTCGGGGTCGGGTGCGATGGTGCCGTTGTCCATGGTGATGTTGGTCCATTGTCGTGTTGCAGGCAGCCCAGGATTGCGCTTCCGCTACGCAATAGGGCAACGCGTTCGAGTACGAGAAAAGGGGTCTCGGCAGGAGGCTGGAGTTTGCCGCTCGTGAATATCTTACCCGCAGTTGCTTTCTTGCACGCGGGCGAGAGGAATTCATGCGAAGCACTGCGGTGGTTCGCACCCACCGTCGTTGGCTGACTGTCGGAATGGTCAAGCAGCGGCGACGCCGCCTACTGCTGTGCACCGCAAATCAATGCTTACTGCGTGGCAGGGTGGGGAGCGCCTGATTGCGACTTCATGGCGTCGGATCGCCACGCTTTAGACATATGCTCTGATCCAGCATCGATTCCATTGCAGCGAGGCGACGCACGTTGGTGACATGGAGTGAAATCCGCAGCGTACGCCCGGCCAAAGGATGGTTACCATCGAGTAACACCCCGTTTTCGGTCTCCTTCACAACGCGCAGGCTGAACTTCGGGCGATCCCCCATACCGCTGAAGAGTTGGGCACCCGGCTTCACCGCCATCCCTGACGGCAGGTTCGCGCGAGGACTTTCGAAGACCAGTTCTGGGCGGTGGAGACCGAAGGCACGCTCGGGTGGGACTTCGAACTCGAGCCGATCACCCGCGTAGTGACCGAGGACGGCTTCTTCAATTGCCGGGAGGACGCTGCCCTTGCCGACCACGAACACCATCGGGCCGTCGAGTTCGCTACTGGCGACCAGGCTGCCATCCGCGTCGTGCATGGTGAAGCTGGCAGTGACTTCGGCATCGAACTGAATCGTCGGCATGCGGTGTGGCTCCGTTGGTGGGCAATTGCTGACGCACGGTCAGGAGGCTTTCTTCAGGGTGGGAATTTTGAGTGCAGTCATGCCCATGGCGGCGGTCCGGCATTTCGGGCAGATGCGCATGTGCGCGGTGTCGAGGCCCTGTGCCTCAAGAACTGTGATCATACCTACGAGTCCTTCATCAGCCACGAAGTCCGTGCCGCAACTGTTG
>NZ_WTVM01000166.1 GCF_012910885.1 Azoarcus taiwanensis
ACTCAGGACCCCGCCCGCCCCGAATCCGGTCAGTCCGGCGCCCGGCTATCGCTGCCCCCGATCGACGAGATCGAGCGCGATCTCCAGACGCCAGTCGAAACGCCCACCGCCGGAGATGCAGAGCTGGAAAGACTTGCCGACGACTTCGTTCGCCAGGTGCTGGCATCCGAGCAACAACGCACCGGCGAGCAGCGTGCGGCGATAGACGACATGGGGGGCGACATCCAGCGTCGTGCCGCGCATCGCAGCGCGATGCTGCAAACCCCGATCCGGCGTCTCGCCCATGAGGGCGATGAGGGCGGCGCGGTGGCAAACGCACTGGTCGAACTGCGCGGCAAGATGCAGGAGCTCGACCCTTCACGCCACGACTTGTCCACCGGCGGCCTCGCACGCGCGCTGTCCTTTATTCCCGGCGTCGGCAACAAGCTGCAGCGCTATTTCGCGCGCTTCGAAAACGCCCAGGAGGCCATCGACCGCATCATTCACGATCTCGACGCCGGGGCCGGCATGCTCCGCCGGGACAACGTGACCCTGGCCGACGACCAGAACGAACTGCGCCAACTGATCATGCAACTCGAACGACAGGTCGCGCTCGGCCGACTCATCGACACGCGGCTGGAGACTGAGGCAGCACGAGCGGACGACGCACAGCGCGGTTTCATCCAGGAGGAGCTGCAGTTTCCGCTGCGCCAGCGCATCGTGGACCTGCAGCAGCAGCTCACCGTTTGTCAGCAGGGCGTGCTCGCGCTGGAGGTCATCATCCGCAACAACCGCGAGCTGGTCAGGGGGGTGACACGGGCGATCAACGTCACGGTGTCGGCACTCAACGTCGCGGTCACCACCGCCCTGGCGCTGGCCAACCAGCGCCTCGTGCTCGATCGCATCGAGGCCCTCAACGACACGACGTCCTCGTTGATTGCCGGCACCGCCAAGGCCCTGCGCAGCCAGGGGGCCGACATCCAGAATCGGGCCGCCTCGACCATGCTGGACATGGCGGCGCTCGAGCAGGCCTTCGGCGACGTGCTCGGCGCCATCGACGAGGTCTCGCGATATCGTCGCGACGCCCTGCCCAGACTGGATGCACAGATCGAGCGGCTCGAGACGCTGGCAAGCCGTGGCAACGAGGCGATCACGCGCATGGATGAGGGCAACGCCGCAGCCACCCGGAACCAGCTCGACTGACAGCGACATGCCTGCGCCTCAGGCGCAGGCATCACGACGGCGACGAACGGCGCGACCGCAAGGGATGCCGCCCGGGTAGCACTGCCGCCCGCTGCGGCAGCAGCTCATGCGGTGCACGCTATCATTGCGCGTCTGGACTATTGGAAGAAGCGCCTCATGATCACACGCCGCGACACCACGCTGACCACCGACCAGAAGGCACTGGCGGTCAATCTCGACAAGTTCAAGTATGGCTCCATCGTCGAGATCGGCGCCGGGCAGGAAGTGGCGCGACGCTTCTTCCACGTGGGCGCGGCGGCCGGCACGATCGCCAAGACCATGTCGGCCTATGACATGGCGGTCAGCGACGACATCTACGGCCCGGTAGACCGCTACGTGAGTCGGGCAAGGCTGATGCAGATGCTGGAAAAGGAGTTCGACCAGGTCGTCTCCCGTCTCTCCAAGGTCCGGCCCAAGAACACCACCTTCTTCGCCTATGCGGCGACGGTCACTGCACGCAGCTTCAAGCAGAAGAACGAATGCCACGGCTGGATCGGCCTGCGCCTGCAACTGCATCCGGGAGCCGAGCCCAGCGACATCGTCATGCACGTACGCATGCTCGACAACGACAACGCCCTGCAGTCCGAGGCGCTGGGCATTCTGGGCGTCAACCTCATCCATGGCGCCTTCTTCAACCACACCCATCCGGAATGGATCGTCGAGGGACTTGCCGACGGGCTCGGGTCGGATCGCATCGAGGTGGACGTGATCCACTTCGCCGGCCCCTACTTCGAAGAAGTCGAGAACCGGCTGATGAACCTGCACCTGATCCGCAGCTGGCTGACCCGCGCGGTGGTGTTCAACCCGGACGGAGAGGTCGTGGTGCCCGGCGAGCTGTTCTACCGCAAACCGGTGCTGGTGATGCGCGGCAGCTTCAAGCCGGTGACGCTGGTCAATACCGACATGATGACCGCCGGCCAGCGCCAGTTCTGCGAGGTTGAGGCGGTGGACCAGTCGCAGCTGGTATCGCTGGCCGAGATCACGATCAATTCGCTGATCTCCGGCGACAACGTGGACAATGCCGATTTCCTTGCCCGGGTCGATTTGCTCGCCTCGCTCGGCTATACGGTGATGATCTCGGACTATGTGCGCTTTTTCCGATTGCGCGCCTACCTGCGCCGCTACACCCAGAAGCCGATCGGCATCGTGCTCAGCGTGCGCGACTTCGAACCGCTGTTCGACGAGAAATACTACGACGGCCTCGAAGGCGGGATGCTCGAGGCCTTCGGCAAGCTGTTCCCGGACAACACCCATGTCTACACCTACCCTTCTCGCCCGCGCGGGCAGGACGAGCTGATCACGCTGGACACCGTCAAGGTACCGGCCAATCTGCGTCATTTGCTCGCCCATCTGGTGGAAAACGGCAAGCTCGTGGGCATTGAACATTACGATGAAAGCCTGCTGCACATCGACGCCAGCGAAGTACTGGCCGGCCTCAGACGTGGCCGGGGCGACTGGGAGACCGCGGTACCCAAGGCAGTCGCCGAGCGCATCGTCGAGCGGCGCCTGCTCGGCTTCGAAAGCGAATGAGCTAAACCAGCTTGAACCTTCATGTGACACGGCCCATATTGAGTAACAGAGCAGTCACTCAAGGAGGGCTTTCACGATGGAAAGGCTCGAACAGTTCAAGCACGGGCTCGAGGAAACCTGGCAGGGCATCGCGGACGGCTGGCGCCGTCTGCGCGACCGCGCCGCGGGAGCGCTGACCCGGTTCAACCCGACGCGACATGGCTCACCCGAAAGCGGCGACACCGTTGTCGGCGCACCAGACTGGGCAGTGCTCGCCGGTGACGTTGTCGAAGAGCAGGACCGCTTCCGGGTGCGGATTGAAATCCCCGGCATGAACAAGGAAGATTTCGAAGTCGACGTCCGAGACGACGTGCTCTACGTGCGCGGGGAGAAGCGGATGAGCGAGGAGCGGACCGAAGGGCATTACCACATCCGCCAGTGCGCCTATGGCAGCTTCCAGCGCATCATCCCGCTGCCCGGGCCGGTCCTGGCCGACAAGGCCAGCGCGAATTACCGGCGGGGTGTGCTCAGCATCGAGCTACCGCGCGCAGAGGATCGTCGCGGCAAACGCCTGCCCATCGACGGCGACTGACCCGGTCGGCTGTCCGGGCGAGAGAGCGACTGGGCGGGTTAAGATCCGGTTTGTCCTGACATTCATGAAACCGCCATGGCACGCACCCACCCGGAAGGCTGGCGAAACGTTCCCGCCGAGGGCGCACTCGCACGCGAGATCGAAACGCTTTCGGCACTCGCGGACACCCTGCCGGAGGCGTGCTCGATCTGGCACGGCGTGCACTGGACGCGGGTGCAGCGTGAGCACGCGCTCTTCGGCGAGGTCGATTTCATCGTCGTCGGCCCGAGCGGGCACCTGCTGCTGATCGAGCAGAAGTCGGGCTTTCTCGACGAGACGCCCGAGGGTCTGGTCAAGACCTACTCGCGCAGCCGCAAGAACGTTTCCGCGCAGCTCGCGCGCAACGCCGACCATCTTCGCGCACGGCTGCAGACCTTTCTCGACGGTCGCAAGCCACAACTCGACACCCTGCTCTACTGCCCCGACTATACCGTGCGTCAGCCGGGCACCGCCGGCATCGATCCAGCGCGCATTGTCGACGCCGGCCGTCGCGAACAGCTCGCGGCCATCGTGCTCAGCCTGGTGCGCGACGACACCCCCGAGCCCGCGCTGGTCGAGGACATCGAACGCTTTCTCGCCGACGAGCTTGAGCTCGTGCCGGAGGTCAATGCCATCGTCGGCCAGGCAGAAGCGCTGTACACGCGGCTTTCCGGTGGACTCGCGGAGTGGGCGCGCCGCATTGAAATGAACCCGTTCCGACTGCGGGTCACCGGCACCGCGGGCAGCGGCAAGACCCAGCTCGCGATGGCGGTGTTCCGCGACGCCATCGAAGCCGGCAGGCGCCCGCTCTACGTCTGCTACAACCGCCCGCTCGCCGACCACATCTCGCTGATCGCGCCGACGGGCGGCGAAGTCGCCACCTATCATCAGCTGTGCGTGCGCATGGTCCGCGATGCCGGCCATCAGCCGGATTTCTCCCGCCCGGGCGCCTTCGGCGAAGTCGAACGCCTCGCGGCCTCGCTGACACCGCCCGAACGCTGGCGCTTCGACGAAATCATCATCGACGAGGGTCAGGATTTCCGCGAGGGCTGGCGCGACCATCTGCTCGGCCTGCTGAAAGAGGACGGCCGCGCGTGGTGGCTGGAAGATCCGATGCAGAACCTCTACGACCGTCCGCCAGTTGCGCTGCCAGGCTGGGTTGGCATCAGCAGCCAGCGCAACTATCGCAGCCCGGCCGACATCGTCGAAACCCTCAACCGGATGCTGACACTGCCCGAGGCGGTGGAGCCGGGCAGCCCGCTCACCGGCTCGGGGCTGGAGACCCTGACCTGGGAGGACCCGCGCGGCCTGCTCGATGCCACCAAGCGCGCGATCACCCGCGCAATCGGCGTCGGCTTCAAGCGCCAGCACATCGCGCTGGTCACCTTCCGCGGCCGCGAACACTCGGCGTTCACGCCCTACGACCGCCTCGGCCCGCACAACCTGCGCGCCTTCACCGGCCGCTACGACCTGCTCGGAAATCCGGAATTCACCGAAGGCGACGTGCTCATTGATTCGGTGCACCGCTTCAAGGGCCAGGCGGCCCCCTGCGTGATCTTCACCGAGATCGACTTCGACACGCTGGACGAGCGCACCCTGCGCAAGCTCTTCGTCGGCGCGACCCGCGCGAGCATGAAGCTGATCATGGTGATGTCGGAACGGTCCCGTCGAGCCCTGCAGAGGAACTGACCAAGGCTGAGGCAGGCGCCCCCAAAACGACCTTCGAATTCAGCGCGACCCGAACTTCTGCATCAACTGCTGAAGCTTCTCGGCCTTGCGTTGCTCGGCCTGCTCGGCACGCTGGCGCTCGGCTTCGGCCTTCTGCTGCTCGCGCTTGCGCTTGGCGACCTCTGCGAAGCGTTCCTTGAGGGTTTGCGCCGCATGGGCGCGGTGCTCGTCGGTGAGCTCGGCGTCCGGGTTGCCGTCCAGGTCGTATCGGTGGGTGGCCTTTTCCAGCGCCTTGAGGTAGCGAGTCGAGCCGGTATGCATCCGCATCGCGGTGCGCACTACCTTCTTGTCGACGTCGGGAAAGCGCTCCATTACGGCCTTGTCGATGCGCAGCGCTAGCGGACGGCATTCCTTGAAGGCAGGGGAGATCTCCTGCAAACGCTCCAGAAGTTCGCGGGGCGTCGGGCCAGGCTGCTTGACGTCGGCTGAGGCTGGCTGGGCGGGGGTTGCTTCGGTTGTCATGGCGAAGGATGCGGAGTCGTAAACGGTCGGGCCACGCGGCCCGATACGTGATGATCGCACGAATCCAGGGCCGAATGCGCCTGGACACGCGCTTGTGGTCCGAAGGGATGGAGCGCGCTCGGTCAGGCGCCCGGCGCGGCGGCCTCGCGCCGGCGGCGCAACCAGAGCGGCAGCATCGCCAACGCAACCCCGACTTCGATCGCCGCAATAATGACGAAGACAGGCAGATACGGGTCCATGCCCATTGACCGGAACAAGCCGACCAGCGTACCGGCAAGCAGCGGTCCGAGGGCAAAACCGATCGAACCGGCGATGTTGAATCCTGCCATCGTGCTCGCCCGCTGGCCCGGACCTGCGAGCTCCGCAGTCAATACCAAGGTCGGCGCGTACATCAGCGCGGCGACCACGCCACCCGCGGCCATCACCCAGACCATCGCGCCGGCATCCGCCAGGCCAAGGGTAACCAGGAAGACGCCGTAAAGGACGCTCCCGGCAATCATCATGCCCAACCGGTCCCAGTACCGGCACAGGGCACCGGAAGGCCAGGTAAGCAACGAGAACGGAATCAGAAAGGCCGCCATGACCAGACCGATCCGGGGCGCATCGAAGCCCATTACGCTCGCCAGGTAAAGGGAAAATGTCGAGACGATGAAACCGACCGTAAGCCTGTCAACAAAGGCGAAGGCGTAAGGAACCGCAAGCAGGCGGTTGGCGGTCAACGCGGCGATCAAGGCACGGGGCTTCATGCGGTGCGGCTTCTCGTCCGGCTCACGCAGTACGAAAGGCACGGCGGCCGCGACCGCGAACATCAGCCAGCCGCCCAACCACGGCACGTCAGTCGCCGCGCCCGCCCCGAGGAGGCCACCGAGCGGGGCGCCGCTGGCCACTCCCAGGCTCACTGCCGCACCGACGCCACCCATGGTCACGCCGAGGCTTTCGCGGCGGGCGTGATCGGCGCCGAGCGTCATCAACAGCGACAGCGCGGTCATGTGCGCGCAGCCTTCGACGAAACGCCACGCGAGCATCACGCCATATGACCAGTCGCCTGAGATCATCAGCAGACTGAGGCCATTCAGTGCGAACGCCGCCGCAATGAGTGGCACGCGTCTGCCCAGGCTGTCGGAGAGCAGGCCCGCGAAGGGGGCGGCGATCAACGCGCCGATCATGTTGATCGACATGAACAGGTGTCGGGCTAGGTCACCGGTCTCGGGATAGCGATCAGCAGTAAGACCGGACAGCACCGGCACCATGCCAGTGACCGGGAGCATCAGCAGATAGATGACGACCGCGACCGGGAGTAGACGCATCGCCTATCGCCCCCGGGAGCAGCCAGTGGCGCCGCACAGGGGCGCATGGCGGGCTTTGCTTGCATCCTGTTTTGTTGCGGCGCACAAATTTATTCTTGACTTATGGGCGCCTCGAAAAACCTCGGCACCTCTGTGATTGGTAAAATTGGATTGTCCTGATTTCGTTCTCTGCCGCCAGCCATGAAGAAACGCACCGCCATCAAGACCGACCTGTTCGCCGACGAGCATCAC
>NZ_WTVM01000167.1 GCF_012910885.1 Azoarcus taiwanensis
CGCTGGTTCATACTGCCCGCCTGTGGCCGCCTGTGCGCGATTAAGAGATGATCATGGCAACAATGAAACGGCGCGTTGACAGACTGCTTTCGAGCCAGACCGCGGTCGGCGGCAGGCGGCCAGAAGCCGTCACTGGCCACCCAATCCGGATAGCGGTCATCCGGGTGGGGCGGTATGCTAGCGGCGTGTATGTCAGATCGGTTGCATCAACCTGCAAAGCTGTCGGCTGCCGCTTTTCCTGCCTTGTTATTCTGTGTTTCGCGTAATTTCTTCTTCTAAACAGTAACTTGCAGAACACGTTATCAGGCATTCCGATGTTACGCGGCAGAACTCTCGCCAGAAAACAAAGTTCGGCATCATAAGAATGAGCACGTTCACGAGACCAAATCGCGACCCAGACCTAGAGGTAGAGTTGGATCTGCTAGCTACTGACAAAGGTGGTCGCAAGCTACCACTTTGGCAGGGGTGCCGACTGCCACATGATTTCGGCCTTCCTGAAGAACTAAACGACGGTATGTATGAGTTCTTGGGTGAACCCCCTCATCCTGGCAGTACACAGAAGGCTCTCATTTGGTTATTGGCACCTGAGAGAAATCAAGGCCGCCTTTATCAAGGCTTTGAGTTCCGCGCTTGGGAGGGGCACATTATTGGCAAAGGAAAAATCGTTCGAGTCCTCAATCCAATTCTGAGGGCTGATGCCGAACAAGGCGTTCCAGGGGACGCCCTCCAGCAAGCTTCGCTTGCTTCCGGTCGCCCCTGAACTTCGACGTTGAACCTCATGGTCACCATTCCTCAGCACGGGAAGGCTGGCGAGCTGCATGACATGCGCACGTTCCTCGCGGACGTGGACCAATTCTTCGTCATTGAAGCTTGGCGAGTGCAGGTAGAAGAATGTCTCGGCGAGGGGGCCTTGAGCATCGAAAAGCGTTCTGGCGCCGATGCCACGATGTCAGACCGCGAGTTTCGAGCCGCGTATGAGGGCATCTATCAAACAATCGACGGGTCCTTTGTTGGCATGCAAGGCGGGGTTCAGAAGTGCAGCCTTCTCGCGGTGGACTCCACTTGCTGGGAAATCTCGGGTTCCGTGGAGTTCGAACGACACATGGTTAGCAGGTACGGGTCTTGGCCAACAACGCGCTGAGGTTCAACCTTTCATTGCAGCGGACGCCTTCAGCGCCCGCTGAACTGCGACGTTAGGCAACTCACATGACGTGCGAAAAGTGCCGTGATCTTTGTGTGCGTGTGTCCATCAAACGACCACACGAACTCCGAAACGCCATTCGAATCGCATGGCAGAACATCCTTGACAACACGCTGTCTGAGATCATTAATCCGAATCCCATTTCCAGCGTCACCTTCGCAGAGCTTGCAAAAGGCGATCCCTGGGACGATCTGCTTAGCTATAGCTTTCAATGCACAACGTGCGGGGAACGCTTTCACCTGAACGCGGAGACCTACCATGGAAGCGGCGGGTCTTGGGAGCCAGAGAACAAGCAATCAATCCAGGAGAGTTTGCAGGCATGCGAAAGCCAATGCGCTTCCACCCCAAAAAGTTGCGCGGATTGACACGTAAAGTGAAACACCTAAAACTTCAAGCTATGCGTACTCTCCAAACCTTCCACTCCTCGCCTCAGCCTAACTCGCCGTTGCACGCGGACGCAAAAACCGGCCATGCCTTCGGCATTTTCATGGCCGGTTTTTGTGCCCTCCGCCCTATCGGGCTCCGGCGCCGGTGAACTCGGTGTTGGGCCGCATGAAGGACATGCACAAATTTCAGGTGTTTGCGGATTATCACCAGTTCTATCTGATGGATGCGAGCATCAAGCCGAATATCCCGGAAGAGGTGACTGAGCAAGACATGTTGAGGCGTCTGCGAGCTGCACCGCACATCGTCGTTTTTCATACGGAGTCCGCTGCGCATGTGCCCGTAGAGGTGGTTTTCGTTTCCGAGCCCACCGAGGCCGAAGGTTCGTGGGAGCACCAAGCAGCGTTCAGTCTTTCGCTCCCGTCGGGAACGGCGGCTCTCTGCGGTTGTACGGATTTCGTTCCCGATTGCCCCCGCATAACCACGGCGCCCGGAAGCTACAGCGGGCACGCCTACTTCGCTGGCTCAACAAGCGGTGACGAGCGTTACTGCCTCGTGCTTTGGCCTGCTACTACCCAACAAGTCATTCCATCGGGTCTGTCGCGGGAAGCGCGCCAGTTCGGTGACTTCAAACGTTATGGCTCAGATTGACACCGAGTTTTTCGTGCGAGCGCTGAAGTCTGAGTGCCGCGACGCTGCCGTGACTGACTGCATTGCAAGCTTTCGTTCTCCGCCAGGAAGAACACCGCGGCCGGAACTTGTGCAGATTGCAAAATGGTTCATCGGTCTCAGTGACTCTGAAAGAACAATGGTCGAGTCAGCGATGGCTGAAGCGGCAGATGCAACGCTGTTCGGCGTTCTGTGCGTCCTTGATGGCGTCCGTGCCATAGAGGCTGAAGAGGAGAAAGCCGAGTATGTTATTTCTGCTGTACGAGCGGGCGAAACAACTCAAATCTCGCCCACCGAGACGTTCCTGCATGACATCTACCGATCAGAGCGATAACAGGCTGCTGCAGCCTACCGCCTTGAGGCCGGCTGAGCGGCAGCATTGAATGACAGCTTCCCTGAGAGCTCAACGGCGGCAACGGGTCGGCTTGAGACTGTCGCAGACGGTTCGCACGTTGCTTTGGGGGGCAGGCGGATGGCACGGTTCAGGCAATAGCTGTCAGTGAGAACTCGCCGACGTGCGGCACATTCATCATCCCTATGCGCTATGCTCGGCGCGTCAGTTTCCAGTTCCGTTAATCAGGCGTCACAACCTGAGGGAGTACGCGTGTCGACACCGCAAGAAGAACTTGTCGAGGGCATAGAGCATCTTCGCCCGATGATGGAAGCGAACGGCTTCGAGTTTTCGTTGGGTGAGACTGGCATAGGCTCCGGCGGCACGTTCGCCGTGGGTCAGTTCCAGCGCGATGACCGTATCCTCGCCTTCAGCGTTCGCTATGGCCTGGGACTGGTCGAGTACAAGGTTGGCCAGTCGCGCATTACTCACGAGGACTTTCTGCGCTACTCGGGTGCTTGGGGTAACCACGCGTGCCCAAACTTCGGCGGCACCATCCAAGCGAGCTTTGCGGCGCTCAAGCAGGATCTTGCCAACCACTTTTCAGTTTTTCTGTCTGGCAAGGATGAGGAGTTTCTGGCTGTCGTCCGTGATCGCGACGCCGAACCGAACAAGTTCAAAGGCCTTGCGGCGCTCGGCGGAAGGCGGTGACACCTCGCCGTTTACTGGGGTGGATGCGCGCGCCCTCGGCTCAAGCGTTGAATGACCGCTCTCCTCCAGGTGCAGAGGCCGCATTGGGTCGGCTGCACTCGATGGCGTCCGGCAGCTTTCGGGATGCGAAACTTGAGCGGCCGGTTTCCGGCGCCGAACTAAGAAGGTTGCTCGTCGCGTCCCGACCCTAACCGGGCATCCGGACTTCCCCGAAGCCGCCGCTGAGTAACCGGTCACTGAGCGGCGTTCTTTGCCCGCCCGCGCCCACGCGGAACAATCCCTCCCACATTCATCAGGGAGGAGCCGGCAGTGACCAGAGCGACAGCGACCAACAACAAGTGGCGGCGGCGTAGCCGCCAGGAGTGGGAAACCGTCTTTGCGCGGTTTGCCGCGAGTGGCCTGGGGATCGAGCCGTTCTGCGCCCGCGAGGGGCTCAGCGAGTCGAGCTTCCGGCGCTGGCGTAGCCTGCTGGGCGAGCCGAGTACGCAGCCTGCCGCGCCGGCGATGGAGGCCACTGGCTTCGTCGAAGCCGGCACGCTCAAACTCGGCGGCACCGGTCGCCTCGAACTGCGGCTCGATCTGGGCGACGGCGTGATCCTTCACCTGTCGCGCGGCTGATGTTCTTCCCCGAAGGCGCAGTCCGGGTCCATGTCTATGGCCGCCCGGTCGACATGCGCAAATCCTTCGACGGCCTGTACGCGCTCACACGCCAGGCGCTCGGCTGCGATCCGCTGTCGGGCGAGCTGTTCGTGTTCATCAACCGGCGCGGCACGCAGATGAAGGTGCTGTACTGGGATCGCACCGGATTCTGCGTGTGGGCCAAGCGTCTCGAGCAGGGGCGCTTCGTGTCGAACTGGGCGCAGGTCCGCACGCGCCAGATGGACTGGACCGGGCTCAAGCTGCTGCTCGAAGGCATCGAGCCGGCACGCTACAAGCGCCGTTTCCGACTGCCCGCAAACGCCGTGCGACCCGCATGATTGCTGGGCTCTGCGGTAAAATAGGTGCCATGTCCGCACCGCACTGCACCCCCGTTCCGACCCTTGCCGAGGCGGCCCAGTGGGCGCCCGAGCGCATCGTCGAGATGGCGCAGGCGAACGTCGCCTTGCAGCGCGACATGGATGCGATGCGGCTCGAGTTTGCGGCACTCAAGCATCAGCTTGAGTGGTTCCGCCGCCAGCTCTTTGGCCAGAAGAGCGAGAAGCGCGTGGTGTCACCCGACACCACGCAGATGTATCTGGGCGAGTTGCCGATCCCCGACACACAGCCCGATGTCCCCGGCAAGACCGTGGCGGGACACACCCGTCGTGCGTCGCGCACCGACTTCGCCCAGAGCAAGGACGACTCGGCGCTGTTCTTCGACGAGACGCGCGTCCCGGTCGAGACGATCACGCTCGCCAACCCCGAGACCGAGGGCCTCACCGCCGAACAGTTCGAGGTGATCGGCGAGAAGGTGAGCCATCGCCTGGCGCAGCGCCCGGGCAGCTACGTGATCCTCAAGTACGTGCGCCCGGTCATCAAGCGCCGCGACACGCAGACGATCCACTGCCCGGCGGCCCCCGCCGGGGTGATCGACGGTAGCCGCGCCGACGTGAGCTTCATCGCCGGGCTCATCACCGACAAGTTCTGCTACCACCAGCCGCTGTACCGCCAGCATCAGCGGCTCGGGGACAACGGCATCCGGGTCTCGCGCCCGTGGCTCACGCAGCTCACCCACGCGGCGCTCGCGCTGCTCGAGCCGATCTTTACGGCCCAGCTCGACTCGATCCGCGCAAGTCGCATCAAGGCGATGGACGAGACCCCGATCAAGGCCGGGCGCGCCGGCCCGGGGAAGATGAAGGGCGGCTACTTCTGGCCGGTGTATGGCGAGCGCGACGAAATCTGCTTCGCCTATCACGAGGGGCGTAGTGGCAAACACATTGCGCAGACCCTGGGGACCGACCCACCGCCCGAGGGGGCGGTGCTGCTCACCGACGGCTACGCGGCCTACGAACGTTACGCACAAAAATGCGGGCTCACGCGCGCGCAATGCTGGGCGCACTCGAGAAGAAAATTCTTCGAGGCCCAGTCGATCGAGCCCGAACGGGCGACGCAGGCATTGGAGATGATCGGCCAGCTCTACGCGGTAGAGCAGCACATCCGTGAGGCACAACTCGTCGGCGAGGCACGCCGCGCGCACCGGCTCGCCCAGGCCAAGCCGATGGCCGACCGGTTCTTCGACTGGGTCGACGCCCAATTCGAATCCCACGGTCTGCTGCCGAGCTCACCGCTGACCACTGCCCTGGCCTACGTGCGTGAGCGCCGGGCCGCCCTCGAGGTCTACCTCGCCGACCCCGAGGTGCCGATCGACACCAACCACCTCGAGCGGGCGCTACGCGTAGTGCCGATGGGCCGCCGCAACTGGCTCTTCTGCTGGACCGAGGTCGGCGCGAAATACGTGGGGATCGCGCAGAGCCTGATCGCCACCTGTCGCCTGCACGACATCGACCCCTATGCCTATCTGGTCGATGTGCTCCAGCGCGTCGGCCAGCACCCTGCCGCCGATGTCGCGCAACTCACCCCAAGGCTGTGGAAGCAACACTTCGCGGCCAATCCGCTTCGATCCGATCTCCACCCGCGCTCGAAGTAGGCAAGAACGCCGCTCGGTTACCGCTTACGCCGCTGAGGCACGGTGGCCTTCTGTGAGTTTCGCTGCCACGAAGCTGCCGTTGGTGAACCCACGACTCCGGCCACATGCGGCCGGTCGCCACCTGATCCGGATAGCGGCCATTCGGGCAAGGCGGTATGCTCTACGCCTATGTGTCAGATGGGTCGCATCAGCTCACTAAGCTTTCGGCTACTGCTATTCCTGTCTTGTTATCTTGTCTTGCACGTGGTTCCTGCATCTAAACAGCAACTTGCAGGATATGTTATCCGGCATTCCGATGTTATGCGGCAGAACTGTCGCCCTAAAACAAAGTTAGGCTTTATGCAAACAACTGCCGTTCCGCTATTTGAGCCGTTCAGCATTCAGAGCTCTTGCGTTCTCGAAACACGGTTTTCTGTAATTGGCCTCTACATCGTGGTGGAGGCATACCGTCTCAATGCAAAGCGATCCTCCCATATCGAGGTCTACTTCCCTCAGCATCGTGGGTTCGTACTGTTAGACGAAGGGGACATGCCGTCATGGCTCAGTGCCCAATGCTTTAAAACTAATCATCTTGTATTCGAAGTCACTGGTGGCGGCTGGTTCGACAGGCGCCCACCGGAGGACGGCTTACTAGCTATCGCATGCGCTTCTTCAAAAGAGTGGCTAGTCGTCACGGCAAATGAATGTGTCAGTGTCTTTTCCGAAGTTGAACCTATCATCCGAGACATTTCTGCATGAGGCAATTCGAACTCAAGTCATGGCCAAGCTAAACAAGCTCACCAGCCCTTCCACTTCGCGCCACAGCCTAACTGGTTGGTCAAGCCGACACCAACAAGCTCCGCTTGTTGGTACCCTCCGTGCTTCGCACTCCGGTGCGGCTTACCGCGGGCGTTGAACGGCAGCTTTCCTCAAGGCTCAAGGGCAACATTGGGTCGGGTGCCGTCGCGTGCGCAGTGTCAAAGCTGACATGACGAATACATGAGATGGGCTGATGCTCGCCGTCCGGTCAGGCAGCTGCCCCCCTGCAGGACTCACAGCAGTTGTATGCCACCCG
>NZ_WTVM01000168.1 GCF_012910885.1 Azoarcus taiwanensis
GTTACGGTGATGGAACGAATTCTTTGCACGCGCCCTTGGTCGGAAGCGGCCATCGAGATCGCGGTCGCCTTCGGCGAGGCGGAGCGGAAACCGATCAATGTGTCGTTCCTGCCGGACCAGCAGGGCCTTTGGCTCGAGTCCGAGCTGTCTCAGTTCGAGCTTCAGCGCAGTGGGGGTGAGGTCGTTTCGATAATCGTCACGAACAGTATAAACCCCCGCGCTGGCTGGTGGTGGCTTGATCTTGAGATTATGGAGGTACAACCATATGTCATCTATAAACCAACTTGCTCGACACGCTCCCTGACTGTTGAGGAAGCTCAGTTCATCTCTCAACACCCCGCCCCCGAGGAGCTGCTATGAAAACCAGACGCCGCACCCGCTGGATTGATGTTGTCATTCCCACTCTGTTTGTGATCGCAGCCATGCCGGGTCTTGCGATGTTCATTCGTCACGTCTTTTCTTGAGGCCCGTCATATGTACTCGAACGCAACTTTCTCGGACCGGCTCGCGATCCCGATTTCCCGTCTGGTTTCGTGGGCGCTTGGCGTGGCATGCATGTGTATCTCCGCAGTCGCCGGGCTCTTCATTGTGATCGCGGTGTTTAACCCCCAAGACCGCTTTATGTATCAGCCGATGGTGAGCTGGAGCGCTGCGGCGCTGTCATGCGTCGCTGTGGCTTCGGCGCTGATGACCATGTGGCGAGGTCCGTTCGCGGTCTATGTTCGTGCCTGGGCGTTGTTCTTCGCCGGGCTGACGCTTGGATTCGGGGCACTCGTGCTTGAGCAATGGCTCATTGTGGCCGCAGCCCTGACCCTGCCGACCGTGGGCCTCATTCAGCACTTCACAGTGCCGGTGCAGGCGCAAGCGCTGGCCGGTGGCGCGGCCGCGCCGATGCCAGTCGCTGAGGATCCGCCGTTCTTCGAAGCAGAAAAGTCCCGCACTACCTTTGCCGACGTCGTAGGCATGGATGAACTGAAGGCGCGGCTGCTTGAGGCCGGGCAGGAAATCATCGGCTCCCACGCGAGCCAGGGCGCCAAGCGAAACGGGATCCTGCTCTTTGGCGAACCGGGCAATGGCAAGACATTCTTTGCCGAGGCGCTCGCCGGAGAACTCAAACTGCCAATAGTCACCGCCACCTTCGGCGATGTCAGCTCCAAGTGGGTGAACCAGACCACCGAGCAGGTCATGGCGGTGTTCGAGTCAGCTCGAGCGCAAGCCCCGTGCGTGCTGTTCCTCGACGAGATCGACAGTCTCATCAAGGACCGGAGCATGAGCATGGGCGCCAGTGATGAAGCGGCCAAGACGACCAATGCGATCCTCACCGAACTGGTCAATGCCCGTAAGTCGCGCATCGTGATCATTGGAGCCACGAACTTCCTCGAGAAGCTCGACCAGGCCGCGATTCGCGAAGGGCGCTTCGATTTCAAGATCGAGGTCACGCCACCCGACGAGATCGCGCGCGCTTCGATCATCACGAACACGATCAAGGGCTTCAAGCGTGTGTGTGCGACCGACGGCGCAATCGCGCAGGCCGCGAAGCGCTGGGAGGGTTTCTCGGTAGCCCGGATCCGTGCAGTCGCTGACGAGGCGGGGCGTGAGGCCGTCAAACAGTCCGCCACCGAGATCAGCTATCAAGACCTTCAGGCGGCGCTTCGCCGCGTACAGGGCCGCAAAGGGAAGCTGCCGCCGAACGCTCCGCGCCTGGACGAACTGACCTTGCCGGCGAAGCTCGAGCGCCAGTTGCGTGGGCTGGCGGGCCGCATGAGCAAGATCGAGGAGATCGAACAGCGTGGGGGCAAAGTGCCGAGTGGGGTGCTCTTCTGGGGGCCACCGGGCACCGGCAAGACCGTCACCGCGCAGGCGCTCGCCAAGAGCTCAGGCTGGGCCTTCATCAGCACCAGCGGCAACGAGTTGCTTGGCAATCCGGACAAGATCAGCGACATCGTTCGCGAAGCGCGTGATATCCGTCCGTGTATCGTGTTCATTGACGAAGCCGATGATGTGCTGGCCGACCGGCAGTACGCCCGGCATACCGCGTCCGTCACCAACCGTCTGCTCACCGCAGTCGACGGCGCGGCCGGCAAGGTTCACGACATCATGTGGATCGCAGCAACCAACCATCCCGAGCAGATGGATCCCGCCGCGCTTCGCGGAGGGCGCTTCACGGTCAAGCTCGAGTTCGAGCTGCCGGATGCTGACGCGCTTGTCGAGTTCGTTTCTGGCTGGATCGCGCGCTCGCGAGCAGAGTTCGCAGCGGAGGCCACACCCCAGGCGATCGCGCTCGAGCTCGAGGGGCTTTCGATCGCAAACGCCGCTGCTGTGCTCCAGCATGCGGCCGACGACGCCGCCGAGCGCTGGATTGAAAACCCGGCCGCAGGTGATGCCGTCACTCTTGCTGACGTTCGTACTGCGGGGGGCAGCGTATGAATACCGAACGGCTCATTGCGCGCTGCGTCGCGCGACAGCAAAAGCGCCTCGACCGAGCACTGGCCGAGTTCGGTGTGGCGCTAGCGTTGCGGAGTCGATGCAACGAGATCGTCATCCCTCGCGTGGTCTTCGGTAGCTGGAAACTAGGTCCGGAGTGGAAACCGCTCAACTGGGAGTGTGGCGGGGCGGTGTTCCGACGCCGACACGCTCACCAGGTGCAGACCGTGTGCGTGCCCTGGGAGGGTTTGCCCGTCCGTTTCGTTGCTAGATCAAGGGGAACCCCTCGTGAGTAAGCTGCCCAGCATCAAGACGCTCCGGCGCCTCGAACGCCTTGTGCAGCTCGGCGCCCGACCACCGGTTATCCGGTCGCTGGTGCCTACTTTGCATGACTCGGTTATCTCCGATGCATGGTCAGAGCACCATGGCCGCCGCGCCCCGCGCGGACCGTTGCCGCATAACGTGGGCTTTTTTCTCGTGAGCCCGAAGCGGCGCCTGCAAGCCAGTTTCATCCTGGCTGTTTTCGATGACCTGCGACGTCTTGGGGTGGCCGATGCCGAGGCGCTCATTGTCACATACGAACAATTTCTGGCCACGTTTGACGACGATTCGAGTCCCGTCGACAGTCGTCTGACTTTCGATCGGGCGTGGTTTCTGATTCGCGAATACACAACGGTCCGTTCGTTGTTGCTGGTCCGTTGCGACGCGTGCGGCTCGCGCCATATTCACCGCGCGTTTGAGCTCATCAACCACGGCCAATGCCCTGCGTGTGGCCTCGTTGAAGCAGCGCGGAATGAGTGCCTGCCGGAGTCCTCCGAGCCGGATTCTGATTGCTCAAAGATTGAGCTGCCGGACTTGCCTGCGCTGGGAGCGGGGTTCAGCCCCGGATGGGGCGAGTTATCCCCGGAAATTGTGGATAAGAGATGGGTTAGCTGACAACCGCTGAGAACGACAAAGGCCCGTGAGGGCCTTTGTCTATTTGCTCCAACCCCCGCGTGCGCGGGGAACACCCTTGAGCCGGTCGAGGTCAAGCCGCCAGCCTTCCCAAGGCAGTCCGCACCAGGTCAGGGACGAAAACGCCCTCGTCGGCCAATGGGAAATAAAGATCGAAGCCGCCGCCCTCCACCCGCACCGATCCGAAATCAGTGTTGAGTGGGAGCCCAAGCGCCTCAACTGCAACCGACAGTTCGGCGCCGCTATCAAGGATGAGTACAAGGCGTCTGCGCTGGGCATCGAATTTCGCTGAAGTTGCTCTTGGCTCGACAGCAGCTGATCTTTCGCCCTGTTCGCGTGCATTGGCGATGGCCATGCTAAGGGTGTCCATGAATACTCCTCCAGGTCGCGCAAAGTCCGACCAACTCCTGCTCTATCAGAGCCACGAGCTTTCGGACGGTTCCAGGGTCAACACCCCGGATATCGACCGGCAGTACTGGCCCATCAGGGCAGTTTAGCGCGATTTTCGCGCGACCGTCAGGGCCAACGGCATGGACATGTGCAGGCCCATGATCGTTTGTGTAGATCATGATGCGCCAAGCGCCGAAACGTAGCAGTGTTCCCATTATCCGTTCGCGATCCTGTTCTGCCGTGCCATGTTGATCCGCTCGGCAAGCTTGCCGGCATCAAGATGTGTGTAACGCTTGAGCATGCGAGGATCTTTGTGCCCGCTGATCGCAGCGAGCACGGCGTTATCTCATGCCCCTGAACTGGTCTCGTTGGAGGCGAATCAATTCAATCTGCCTTAGTCGCTGACGTTGGACTTCGATAATTTCGCGTCTTTCAGCCACCGATCGAGTTGCTTCATCTGCATTGCCATCGGGCCCTGGTCGCGCCAGCACAACATACCACTGGTTATCGTGGTTTTCGAGGAGTATTCGCATTCTCATTGTCTGACAACCCGAGGTCTCAGGCGATTCGATTTTAATGAAACCTTCGACGCGGCCCTGCTCATTCGTCTTCACAAAGGTATCCATTGAGGCCACTTGACAGTTGTTAAAGCTCCAGTAAATCGTATCCGCATTCCGCAAAAAAGCCTCATTGCTCTCTAGATCCTCAGGATGAATGTAAGTCATCGCATCGTAGGCACTTCCGTTGCTAAATGCGGCTGTCGCGAACCCGGTTACTGAGGCTTCCGGAGTCGATCTCGCCCCTTGCGCAAAGGCGCTGGTGCTCAGCGCTACTGCGACCATCAAGATAGTTCTAAGCAATCTATGCATTTTCCTCGCCCATGCGTATCGATCCTGGAAGACCTACATCTTCACTGTTTCAGCACTTAGTCCTCGGCCGCTCAAGCATCAAGCTTGGCAGCAATATCAACCGAGTCTGGCTGATAGTACCTCTGAACCGATCGCAGATCCTTGTGTCCAGTGAACGCTGCTAGCTCGAGCACGTTCGAGAGCTTCGCGGCGGCGCGGCTGGTGCCCTCGTGCCTTAAGTCATGCCACCGAATATCCGGCACCTCGGCTGAGGCACGCGCACGTGCCCAGGCCTTTTTGACGGCGTTATCACTAACTTTGAATACTCGCTCGTCCGCGTACGGCTTTCCAGCCTCACGGGCCTCGTTGACTCGCGCCTGGTGCATCCCCCGTAACCGCTCGAGAACCGCCACCGCCTTGGCGTTCAGCATAATCCTTCGGGGCAGGCCATTCTTAGAGTCACTTAGGAATATGTGGCGCTCTTGCAAGCGGACATCCGACCACGTCGCGCGCAACAGCTCACTTCGTCGGGCGGCGGTCTCGATAGACAGCTCGAATAACGGTTGGATCCACGGGTTCCGCGTTCCTTTCGAGAACGTACCGTTCTCTGACCGCCCTCCCCCTGTCAGCGTGGAAGCGATCGCTTCCTCCTCGTCCCTCTTGAGTCTGCGGTCTCGCTGCCGTGACGGCGCGGGCCTGCGCACGTGATGGACCGGGTTCTCGGGCAACGGAATATGCCAATCCATGATTGCGGACGTGAAGACTTGGGACAGCAGATCAAGCTCCCTCCGCACCGTACCCGAGGAGACCTCCTCGAGGCGCCGCTTGATGTAGTCGCCTACAACTTCTCGACTACACGTCGCCAGGCTGTAGCCGGATATCTTGTCTTGGATGAACCGGTTTAATCGCAGCCGCTCGACCGAAGCCCCTTTGTGTTCGGTGGCCACCTCGTCACGATACTTCGCAAAGGCTTCGGCCATCGTCATGCGCTCTGCAGCACCAAGATCTCGAAATGTTCCGCTACGCATCTCAGACTCCACTTTCGCGGCCCACTCATCGGCTTGAGCGCGGGTTTCAAATGTAGCAGTCTGTCTCGGGTACCCCCTGCGTCTGACTTGCACATGCCACTGGCGAGGCCCTTTCTTTCGAATAGTAGCCACCTTTTTCACCTCTTCTGTACCAAAAAGTGTGCCAATAATACAATAAATACCTCAGAACCCTTGTAAACAGTGATGTGTTCTTCGCGTTCGGGACGCAGGGGCCGGAGGTTCGAATCCTCTTTCCCCGACCAAGAAATTCCCGAGAAAAAACCGCCACTTACGGCGGTTTTTTCGTTCACAGCGCGAAGTGCAAAGACTGTTGCTTTTTTGCAAAATCGTGTCCAGTTGTCCCAAGACTGTCCCACGTCGACGGCGCCCGCCTGGCGTGGACGAAACTCCTTGTCACGTGAGAGCCCTTGCGCCCGGGAGCCGGGAGTCTGACGAGACCGATCAACGGGGCGTACCCAGCTCGTGGGTGTAGTGCCTGTAGACCTTCCCATCGAGCGACTGGTCAGTGCTGTGTCTGCGTCAGACACTATCTTCCACTGGCTCATGATCCCTTTGAGTCGATGAACGATTCGGCTGAAGCCCTGCCAGACGCTCGATGCAGCGCTCGCGAGCCCGGTGCAGGTCATCGACAGCCGGGTGGGGTGGTGGCGGTACCATGCTGCAGCCACGCCTACACCTTTGTCGAAAAGCTACAGACCGCCTCTACCAAGTTCCGGTTGCAGCAGGCTGCGGACACCGCCGCCCCATTCACGAAAAACTTCCTGCGCCACTACTACGACCTGTATTGTCTGATCGGCCACCCCGAGGTGCTGGCCTTTATCGGCGCGCCGGACTACGAGGCACGCAAGCGGCAACACTTCCGGGGCGGTGACGAACTGAACATCGCCGGTAACCCCGCTTTTACCCTGAGCGATCCCGCCGTGGGCGAGCGCTACCAGCACAAGTACGAGGAAACAGCCGGCCGGCCTGTATTACGCCGGCCAGGTCCCGTTTGCCGCTATCCTGGCGCGCATCGCCGAACACATCGATCGTCCTTGAGCCATGAGCATCAGGAGTTTGATTCGATTGTGTGCTATTTTTAGCGCATGAGTGGAAATTCACGGCACCAGGTAATCAAGCGACTGCAGGCGGGGCTTCCCCGCGGGGCGCCGTTCGACCTTGCCACCCTGAGCCAGTTCGGGGTGTCGCCCCAGCTCGCCGCCCACTATGCCGACGGCGGGTGGCTCG
>NZ_WTVM01000169.1 GCF_012910885.1 Azoarcus taiwanensis
GCTCAAGCTCGCCGCCGGCACTCAGGGTGGTGTCTGCGTGGCTGATCAGACGGGCTGCGGTCGCGGAGAGATCGCCCCCTGCCGCGATGTCGATGTTGCCGGCCTGGATGTCGACGCCGGTGGGTGTCGCACGCTCGGCGATTTCCCGGCTGGTGCGCTTGTTGCTGGAGAAGAGGCCGCTGGACTTACGGTAGCTGCGAGCGTCAAGCGAATAGGTGTCGTAGGCGGCTTCGAGCGTGACGCCGCCTTGGGCGGCAAGCTGTGCATCGCCGGGAGTGCGGATGGCGGTGCCACGCAGCAAGAGATCGTGCCCGGCGACTATGTCGATGTCGCCCCCTGCCGAGAGCGTGGTGACCCGCTCGGAGGTTGATGACTCCAGCCGCCAGTTGCGGCCGTCTCCTCGCTGCCAGTCGCGTCGATCGTGTTCGGCGGCGGTGCCCAGGGTGAGGTCGCGCCCGGCGGCCAACCGGAGCGCCTCGTTGCTGGTCAGATCCGAGCCGGCCACGGTGAGGTCGCCCCCGGCGGCGAGTGTGATGTCGGCCGCGCGCAGGTCGGCTGCGATGGCGCGCTCGCGCGAGACGTCGAGGCGGGACACGCGACCCGAGTTCATGTCGGTGAGGCGGCCGTCGATGCCCTGTGCATGCACGCCTGCGGTGATGTCGATGTTCGCACCGGCTGCCGCGGTGAAGTCGCCGGCCGCGTCGATGCTGGTCGCACGTGCGGCCAAATCGTTGCCGGCGAACAAGGCCAGGTTGCCGCCAACCTCGATCCGGCTGCCCTGGTCGCGGGTTTCGGTTTCGAGGCGCTCGCTTCGGGTGTGGGTGAGCAGTTCGGCGCGCTCTTCACGGACGATGTCCAGCGCGAGATCGCGCCCGGCGGCGAGCAGCGTGTCGCCGTCGCCGGTGTTGGCGAGATGGACCGCGGCCAGGCGCAGGTCACGGCCAGCAAGAAGGGTCATGTCGCCAGCGGCGTTATCGATCTTCAGGGTCTGCGCGATTCCGCTGCGCACCCCGTTGTCGGCCTCGGTGCGGTAGGTGGCGGCGGACAGGACCATGTCGCGCCCGGCTGCGAGGTTCAGACCGTTGTCGGCGGCGATCCGTCCGCCGGCGGCGATGATGTCGTTGTCGGCGTGCAGGACTACCTGGTTGCCCGAGACGGTGCCGCCCAGATTGGCGATGGTGTCGGCCGAGATGCTCACCAGCTGGCGGCCGGCGATGGCGCCCTGGTTGAAGAGCGTGCCGGCCGAATCGAGCTGGACCTGCGCTCCGGCGAGCAAGGACCCGGATGGAGAGAGATCGCCCTGTGGTGCGCGGGCGTAGAGGCGGGGTGCCAGGACACTGTGTGTGCTGCCGTCGGCGAGCGTGACCGAGGTTTCGACCAGCCAGACGATGTCGGTGGTGAGCGCGGCCATCTGCCCGGGGCTGAGCTCCACCCCGGGCACGAGCTGCCAGGTTTCGGCAAAGGCGATGCCGGCGTCCATCAGCGCGCGGTACTGGGCCTCCTGCTCGGCGTGGCCCTCGAGGAAACGGCGGCCCGTGAGTTGGGCGATTTGCTCGTTGAGGAGCCGTTGCTCGTAGAAGCCGTCGCCGAGACGTTTCTGCACCAGCGCGGGGTCCAGGCCGAGGCGGTCGAGCATGTAGTCGCTGCTGATCCAGTGGCGGAAATCGGCGAAGCGCGGGTCGGTTTCGATGAGGTAAAGCGCAGTGGGACCTGGCTGAATACCGAACAGTGCGTTGGGCGTCAGCGGGGTTGCCGCTGGGGGGCCGGCCTCTGCTGCGGATGGGAGTGTGCTCGAAGCCGCGAGCGAGATGGTCTGGTAGCCTGCGCTCTCGGCGTTCGCAAGCGCGATGGTTTCGACGACGGGCGCAGGTGCATAGCTGCGTTGGTCGACACCTTGAGCCTGGACCATGCCGCCCTGGCTACGCTTGATTCGATAGTAGCGCGTGGCGGTGCCGGTATCGCGTTCGATGCGCTGACCGGTGGCATCAAGGTTGAAGATGTCATCCGCCACGATGGCGAGCACGCCGCCAGCGAGGATACGGCTCTTGTCATTGATTACCGTGTCCGCCTCGATGTTGAGTGTGCCGAACGACTGGATGCTTGCGGGCGCGCGTGCCATGACCTGTGTTTCGGTGACGGTGCGGGTGTAGTTGTAATGAAAGTAGTCGTTGCTGCGTCGTCCGTCAGGAGTGTTCAGATAGAGCACCCATTGGTCGCTGTTGGGGCGGCCGAGGCGGATGCTGACCTCGTCCGCTGCGAAGCGTCGAGTCGAGCTGTAGTGTTGGTACTCCTCGATTCGCTGACGCTCCACTTGGACGGCTGCAGTCTGAAAGTGGGTGTCGGTGTTTGTCAGCGTATCGGCAGTGATCCGGAGATGGCCGCCGGCTTCGATTGCGGCGCTGGCGTTCGTTACGCTGTCAGCAGAGCCGACCGCTCTGTGGTCATGGTCGAGTTCACCGGCGATGCGCATGTCGCCAAGGCTGAGAATGAGGGCGTTGTCGCGGTTGCTCAGCGTCGCAACGCCCAGGTCCATGTCTGCGCGCGCTGCGATTACGGGTGCGTCTCCCGTCTCTCCCCGGTTGTGCAGCGTTTGGGCGTCGATCGCGATGGTGGTGGCGAAGATTCTTCCCTGACCATGGTTGTCGAGCGTGCCGGCTTCGATCAGCAGGGCGTCGGCGTCGATGAGGCCGGAGTTGGCAATGTGGTCTGCCTCCAGATCGAGTCGCGAGCGGGCGGTGAGCTGTCCGCGTTGGTTGTCCAGTCCTTCGCCGGAAACCGTGACCGAATGGCCGTGAATGCCGATACTGGGGGCCAGAGTGTCCGAGTTGTCGATGTTGCGGGCGGAGACGAGAATGTTCCCGTTGGCCTGTATCAGACCAGACCGGTTGTCGAGGTGCCTGCTGGCGTTGATCTCTATGGAGCCGGTGCTTTCGACTGTGCCGCCCAGGTTGATCAGGTCTTGCGCATTCAGGCTGGCGTGCTGGCCGGCGGCGATGCGGCCACCGGTGTTGTCTGCTGCGGTCGCGGCGCTGACCGTAACAGTTTGCAGAGACAGCACCTGGCCGCGATTGTGAAGCCCAGCATCGGTTTTGAGCGTCAAATGGCCGCTGGCGACCAGATTGCCGGTGTTTTCCAGACGGCCGTCGGCTGTGACGACGAGCTCGCCGGCGCTGGCGCCGATGTGGCCTGCATTTCGCACGCCGACGCCAGCATCGGTGCCGATCAGGCGAATGCTGTTCGCGTACATGCCCCCGAGCTCGGCGACGTCGATCGCGACGGCTGGCGCAGTGCCGGCATGCTCGCCTTCCAGCGGCGCTGTATGGCTTGCGGTCTGGGCGTCGATCATGGCGGCACCGGCGGTGACGTGGAGTTGTCTTGCCCAGATGCCGGCATTGACCTCGACCGCGTTTGCGATGATCTCGGTATGGGTCACCTGGCGTGCGTCGAGTCCTGCGCCTTCGATGCGGACCGTTCCGGTTTGCACCTGATAGCCTCTTAGGCTGCCGTTGTCGTACTGCGGTGTGCCGGTGGTCAGGGTCGCCCGGTTGGCATTGATGAAGCCGCAGCCGTCGCAGGTGATGCCCGACGGGTTGGCAATGACTACCTGCGCGCTACGCCCCGCGATTTCGACGTAGCCGCTGAGCTGGCTGGGGTCGGGCGAGACGACTTCATTGACGATGATTCGAGCCGTACCGCCCGACAGTTGCGGGTTGCCCTCCACCCAGCCGCCGAGCTGCGTGGAGGTGTCGCTGCGGCTGTTGTTGAGGATCAGACCGTGGGGGTCGACATCGAAGCGGCTGTATTCGTTGCGCGAGACGCCTGCGCTGCTGGGCCGGGTGATGTTCACCAGCGGGACACCGTTGGCGGCGCTGCCGATTGCTGGCTGGCGCGCTGCGGGAGCGTCACGATAGGCGACTACCTGTGCCTGGGCGCTGGTTGTGAACCCCGCCTGAATGGCAAGCGTCAGGATGCCGATGCGCAGAGCGAAACCACCGGTATGGGAGGTGCCCGCGCTGCGACGCGCCCCTGGTGAGCCACCAGCCAGGCTACGGGCGTTCTCAGCGGCGACCATGAGTGTGCCGCGATGACGGTTGAAGACGATTCGGTGCAGTCGTGAGTTCATGGTCGTTCCCCAGGGTTTCGTGTTTACCAGGACCAGGAAAGGTGAAATCCGGTGACTTTGCTCGACGCCTTGAAGCCATCCGGGCGCGACAGTGGCCAGCCGACGAAGGCGTCCCAGGAGAGTTGCTGCCAGTTGCCGCGTGTGCCGATGACTGCACCGGTGAGACGGCGTCCGACCAGCCGCTCTGCCGTGGGACCGCCGACCACGCCGTGGTCGAGGCCGGCGTAAACGCTGTGCAGGCCGGATCGGTGGTGCCAGGCGAGCTCGTTGCGAAGTAGCCAGCCGCGTTCTGCGAGCAGAATGGTTTCACCGTCGAAACCGCGCACCGTGTGGCGTCCGCCGATGGCGAAGCGGTCTTGCGGTACCAGTGGCGTGCGATGCCATTGGGCGCGCCAGTTGGTGCGGTAGCTGAAGAACTCGCCGGCGGCGGCGAAGGGCAGGGTCAGCTGGGCGTTGGCGGAGAGAACGCGCGGGCGCGCGGTTCCCATGCCGGAGGTCTCTTCAGGTGCCTCGATGGCGCCCAGCGCCGAAGTGCCGCGGCGAAAGTCGAGTGCGCCCTCCAGGGTGGCGTTGCCGAAGTGGGCGCGGTGTTGTACGCCGAGCGTCCAGCCTGCCATCCGGCGGCGCTGGATGCGGACCTCGGCGTCTTCGATGAAGTTGGCGGACTTGTTCAGATAGCCGCGTAGCGACACCGCCGACCGGTGTCGCGCACTGCGGTAAAGGGTGCGGCTGAGGCGCAGTTCGTGGTTCTCGCTGATGCCGCTGTAGCGGTAGTCCTCCACGCTCCCGGCCACTGTCTGACTGAAGCGGTTCTCACTTGTCGTGGCGCTGAGCGACCAGTGGCCGTATGGCACCGAGTAGTGGACGGTGTGCCCTCGGGTGTCGCGTGCGCCGCTCGTCTTGCCACGGTGGCCGCCGACATCTCGGGTGTAGCTGGCATAGAAGAGGTCGTTGAGCCTGAGGGGGTGGTCGACCGACAGCGCCGCAGTGGTGAGGTACTTGCCGGTGGTGCGCGATCCGCTGTCGTCCAGTGAAAGAGCGAGGCGCACCGGCCGGGCTTGCTGCCATTCGATCTCGATGTCGCTTTCGCCGGGCGCTTCACCGGGTAGGATGCGGATGTCGGTTTCGACGCTGGGCAGGCGCCGGAGGTTCTCCAGCCCCTGCTCCAGGTCGCGCAGGCTGAGCAGGTCTCCGGCGCGCATCGGCATTGCGTTGCTTGCATATGCGCGTCGGCCGCTTTCCTTGCTGAAACCGATGTTCCGCACTCGACCCGGGAGGGCGGTCAACACCAGGGTGCCATCGGAGAGATCCTGGGCCTGGGCGAGTACCCGGGTGGTGATCAAGCCGCGCGCGATGATGGCGTTCTGTGCTCTGGCCATGACTGCCGCGATGCCTTGGGTGCCCAGGCAACGGCCAATCGCGGGGTCGTCCGCCCGATCGATGGCCGCGCGGGCGAATTCAAAGTGTGCGTTGTGTTCCCCCTCGAGGATGATGCGGTCGATCACGAAGCACGGGGTTTCGTCCTCAGGGATGCGCTCGGCTGGCGGTGCGTCCGGTACACGCAGCCGCACTTGCGGCGTGGTTTCAAGGCGCTGACGCTCTTCGCGCTCGCGGCCCTGTTGACGCAGGAGTTCGACGGTGGGGTCGGGTAGCGGGTCGGCGATGGCTGCTTGGGCACCAAGTAGCGCAAGGCACATTATCAACCCTGCAGAAAAGGCGCGGTGACGGGCTCCGATGCAATGCCGGATGAGCGCTTGTGAGAATGTCTTTGACATAGCGCGGCGAAGTGTAACAAAACTTCAAGTGCATATGGTATTAGCATTTTTGTTCCTGTTCTGGGATCCGCATTGTTTCGCGTGGGCGTCTTGCTCCTGCGGACGCCAGAAAATTCAGCTTTAGCCCGATTGCGCGGACGCCGCGCTCGGCTATGCTTCGCGTCCATGAGTTCGAGTTTTCTTCAGGTTCTGCTCAGCGGTGTTGCGACTGGCTGCATCTACGGGCTGGTGGCCCTGTCCTTCGTGCTGATCTACAAGGCGACCGAAACGGTCAGCTTCATGCAGGGCGAGTTGCTGATGGTGGGTGCCTTTGCAGTGCTGGCGCTTAATGTCGCGGGCGGCTGGCCGATGTGGCTGGCGGTTCCGGGTGGGTTGGTGGCGATGGTCGTATTCGGCGCGGTGCTCGAGCGGGGGGTGTTGCGCCGGGCGATCGGCCAGCCGCATCTGACTGCGGTGCTGCTGACCTTCGGGCTGGGGATGATGATGCGCGGCTCGGTGACCACGGTGCCGGCAGCGAGTCATTCCATGCACCGGCTCGACCTGCCGTGGGCCGGTGAGACGCTGCAACTCGGCCCGGTGGTGGTGGCGTTGGAGCATGTGGCGGTGATAGGCGCGACCTGTGCGCTGGCGCTCGCTTTGACCCTGTTCTTTCGCTGTACCAAGGCCGGCCTCGCGCTGCGCGCATGTTCGGAGAACCCGCAGGTGGCCGCGCTGATGGGGGTGTCGGTGAGCGGCATGCACACCCTGGCCTGGGCGCTGGGGGCTGGACTCGCGGCCTGCGCGGGCCTGTTGCTGGCGCCGATCACCTTCGTGCATCTCAACATGGGACTGATTGCGCTCAAGGCGTTTCCGGCCGCGGTGCTCGGAGGCATGTCCAGCCTGCCGGGCGCGCTGATCGCGGGCATCTTCCTGGGCGTGGTCGAGGCCTTGGCCGGGCTTTATCTGCCCGAGGGCAGCAAGGATGTCGTGCCCTATGTGTTGCTGATGCTGGC
>NZ_WTVM01000016.1 GCF_012910885.1 Azoarcus taiwanensis
CCTGATCCACGACCAGCCAAACCGCATCGACGTCGATCGCCAGATAGTCATGTACGAGGATATTCCTGAATCCGGCGATTGCACGCCAAGGTACGTCTGGCTCGCTCGCCCTTATTGCATCGGTCAGACGCTGACTGGATTCCGCCAGTGTTTGAAGATTGCGAACGACGGCGTCCTGAATGAGACGGGATGTGCGAAAACGGGCCTCGTCGTCGCCGACGTATTCGTCGATTCGGCCCGCACACTCCAGCATGTGTGCAAGGTAGACGATGTTGGCTTCGGGGCTCTGCTTCATGTGGCCAGAATCACAATGGCTGCGCTTCGCCGAGGATGCGGTCACGCAAGAGGGGATGGAGCGATTTCTCGGTCACGACATCCACGCGGCGGCCAAGGAGGTCTTGCGCGTCCATCAGTAATGCCCCAAGCACGAAACCCGAGGTGTCAGGAGCGGTTTCGACCAGCAGGTCGACATCGCTGGATGCGTCGGCGTCGTCACGCGCCATCGAGCCGAACACTTTGATCGAGCGCACACCATGGCGTTGAGCCAGCGCGCGTAGCGCCTCGCGATGGGATTCGATCACTGGGTGCATGTGTTCTACCTCATCAAACACGACGCCACCAGTTTAGCAAACGAGCAACTCACTCGGGGAAAGCGATAAAAGCAGAAATCGAACTCGGAACCGTAGGGTAAGGCCTGGCTTCTTAGGATGAGCCTGGCCTGACTGCGTCGCAGGATAGCAGCGTCGTCTTCGCCCATCACGAAATCTGCAACAACGCCTTTACCTTGGCTCTGACATGCACCAGGACATCGGCGGTGACGACAGCTTTCTTTCTGGCGCGCCTGACCTTCCAGTCGAGCGATTTCACTTGATCGGAAAGCACCGCACAATCTACGCCATCGAGCTTGGTCACGACTTCAAATGGGTGCCCCTTGATTTTGGTCGACAAGGGGCAACACACCATCAGTCCGGTTTTGCCGTTGTAGCTTGCCGGGCTGATGACCAGCGCAGGTCGGTGGCCAGCTTGTTCATGTTCCTCCTGGGGGTCGAATTCCAGCCAAACGACTTCGCCTGTGTCGGGAACGTAGGCGCGCGGCATTAGAGCGCCTCATTGCCCACAGGGGAGCCAAAGCTCACTTCGTCGTGAATATTGGCCGGATTGATGCCACGTATGAGCGCGTCAAGGTCGTACTCAACTTTTTCAGACGGCTGGATGATGATGCGGCCGCCCGAAACGATCAGATCAACCTTCTGTTCGAGTTGATAACCTGCCTCCTTCAAAACGGAGGTGGGTAGGCGTAGAGCTGGGCTGTTTCCCCATTTGCGAATGACGGCTTCCATAATGCATCTCCTTGATGTATCTACATTGTAGATACGCCGGCGTTGCGTCGCAAGTCCCTTTGCTCCCTAAACGCTGGTCATCTCAGCTGCCAGCGGGTAGCCGGATTCGCTATTATCCATGCAAAGACATTGCCAGGAGTTTCCCATGAGTCCGCCGCCTCCTGTCCGTACGCCATTGATCACCATCGACGACTATCTCGACGGAGAACTGCAGACCGAGGTCAAGCACGAATACCTGGCCGGTGAAGTCGTGGCGATGGGGTTGCGAGCGCCAGGCACGGCCTGATTGTGACGGGTTTTGGTTTGGTGCTCGGTGCTCACGCCCGCAGCAAAGGCTTCCAGCTTTTTATGGCAGACATGAAAGTGCGGGTCGAGCAGATGGGCGAGACCTATTTTTACTATCTGGACTTGCTGCTTTCATGCGACCCGGAAGACCGGGAAACTTATTACCGGCGTAATCCGTGTCTGATCGTCGAGGTGCTATCGCCTTCGGCTGAGCTCATCGACCGCCGCGAAAAGCTGTTCGCTTACCGGTCGATACCGGGTTTGCGCGAGTACATGCTGGTCGACCCTGACCAGCGCAGGGTCGAGGTGTATTGCTATGCGTCGGGTGGTATGCACGAGGTGATTACCAAGGCAGTGTTCGCCTGGATTGAATCGATGCGGCGATTGCGCTGGACGATATCTACATGGATGCCGAGCGAGCCCACTGAATCGTCCCGGTCGTTCGATTGGTGCTCGATCAACGACCCTCGCCGGCCTTTGATTGCGCGCGCGCGGCCGCTTCTGCTTCAGCGCGGGCTTTCTTGACTGACAGGAAGAGTCTTGCCGCGGCGATGATGTTGACGAGGCCTACGAGGACGGCAGGCCAGAAGGGGACGGGTTCGCCCTTGAGACCGAAGTAGGCGAGCAGGCCGATCAGGGCGGCGCCGGCGATCAGGATGGCGATAATGTCCTTGCGGATGAACCCGGATTGCTTGTGCTTCAAGACCTTGTCTCCCATGGTGGATTGGCGTGGTGTCGCCGGAAACGTTCGCCGGCAAGTATCCGGATTATGATGCAGGGGATCAAGGCGGGGTGCTCCGGATGTGCCCCGGAAGTGGGGAGAAGGGTGTGTCAATGCGTGAAGCGTGGAGTGCGGGCTGGTGGTCGGGTGCGAGACGGGTGGCGTCGCCTAATTGCGACCCGCGCCCTGACGGTTGTGTGCCGTGGCTGGTGGTGGTGCATGCGATCAGTCTGCCGCCGGACTGTTTTGGCGGGCCGGGCGTGGAGCAGTTGTTCACCAATTCCCTGAACCCGGCTGAGCACCCGTATTACGCGGAGATCGCAGGCCTGAAGGTGTCGGCGCACTTCTTCATCCGTCGCGATGGTGAGTTGGTGCAGTTCGTTTCCGCGAACGAACGAGCCTGGCATGCTGGGGCTTCTTGCTGGCGCGGGCAGGAGCGGTGCAACGACTTTTCGATTGGGATCGAGTTGGAGGGCTGCGACACGCTGGCGTTCGAGGCAGTCCAGTACGGGAAGCTGGCGGCGCTTGTCGAGGCATTGCGGGCTCGGTATCCGGTGCGCGAGGTGGTGGGACATTCGGATATCGCTCCCGGGCGCAAGACCGATCCGGGGCCTTGTTTCGATTGGGCGTCGGCCGGGTTTCCGGTGCCGAAGGCGTGAGGGCGGATGTGTTGGCGTTGCGTTTACGCAACGCGCCAGAGCCCGCTTTCTGCCTGAGTTTTGCCACGTTTTGCCTTTGATTTGCGTGATTCCATCCGCTTGAAAGCACGCTCACGATTGACAAAAACCAATCAAATCAATAAAGTGCGCACATACTGCGCTGCAGCATTACTTTGCTGAAGCAAGCTCTCAAAGGTGCGGTGCCGTTGTCGTATGCAACGGTTCTCATTCATGGCCGCTCGCACCGCGGGGTGTTTCTGTCTGGTTGCGGCAGAAGCGCTGAACGACCACTGACAAGCAGGCCCTTCCGGCTGCGCAGTGAGCTCTGTTTCTTCGAGCTCGGCCGGACTCCAGGAACTCGACTCTCCGCCCAGGCGGACGGGGTACGGGCTTGCAGCATCAGGATGGAGGAACCATGAAAGACGCAACTTCTATTACCGGGCTCGCCGCCCGCACCGGTTTGGGTGTCCTGCGTGTCGCTCATATTGGCCTGGTGGCTGTCGGTGTGGCCGCGGTTGCACATCTGGGTAGCGACTATCTTCGTCAGGATCCGGTGAGTCTTGCAGACACCGGCTTGTTCGTCGTTCAGACAGCGGCCGCAGCGCCGATGGCCGAATCCGGCGACCGCTGGGAGGTCGCGCCTTTCGCGGTTGTGGGTGAGGTTGAGAACGTCTCCCTGGGGGGCGGGCTCAAGGCGTCGGGTGCTGGCTATGGTCTGCAGCTGTCGGCCGAGATGGAGCGCGTGCGTGACTGGGTTGCCCAGCGCTACCGTGTGTCCAGCGTGGCGCTCGAGCCGGTGCTCGCGACTGCCGAGGCGACCGCACGCGAGGCGGGGCTGGACCCGCTGCTTATCGTGGCAATGATGGCGATCGAGTCGAGCTTCAACCCAATGGCTGAAAGCCATGCCGGTGCGCAGGGACTGATGCAGGTGATTCCGCGCTGGCACATGGACAAGATCGGTGACGATGCGCCGGACGATGCCTTGTTCGACCCGGTATTCAACGTGCAGATTGGCACCCAGGTGCTGGTCGAGGGCCTGCAACGCTACGGGACGTTGCAGGCGGCACTGCAATACTACGGCGGTGCGCGTAACGATCCCGAGGCACGCTACACCAAGCGCGTACTGTCGATGAAGGCGCGGCTTGCTTCCGCTGCGCGTACCGCCGACGGCGGGGCTTGATCGGCCGCGAGTCTGACGTGATTGAACGAGAACGCCCGCAGGTGTGATGCCATGCGGGCGTTTCTGCGTCAGCCGAGAACGCTGGCCAGTCTCTCCACTGCCTCGATCAAGCGTCGCTGACTTGTCGTATAGGCGATGCGTAGAAAGCGTCGGGGGTGGTGCTCGCCAAAATCGAGGCCGGGTGTGGTGGCGACGCCGGCTTCCTCGATGAAGCGACGGGCGAGGGTTTCGCTGTCGTCGCAGAGTTTCGAGACGTCGGCGTAGATATAGAACGCGCCCTGGGGTTCGGTGGCAACTTCAAAGCCAAGCTTGCGCAAGCCCGGTAGCAGGGTGGCGCGGCGCTCGGCGAACTCTGCGCGGCGGGCTTCCAGCATGTCGAGGGTCCTTGGCTCGAACGCGGCCAGTGCAGCGTGCTGGGCCGGGGTGGAGGCGGCGATGAAGAAATGCTGGGCGAGCTTCTCGATCACCCGGACATGGCTTTCGGGGGCGACCAGCCAGCCGAGGCGCCAGCCGGTCATGCCGAAATATTTGGAGAAGCTGTTCACCACGAAAACGTCGTCCATGTGGCTGAGCGCGGTGCTCGATTCGACACCGTAGGTGAGACCCTGGTAAATCTCGTCGACGATGAGCGCCCCCTTGCGCTGGATGACCTCGCTACGCAGCGCCGTGAGTTCGCTCTGGCTCAGCAGGGTGCCGGTGGGGTTGGACGGCGTGGCGACCATGAGGCCGCGGGTGCGCGGGCTCCAGGCGGCCCGGACATGGTCCGATGTGGGTTGAAAGCGGGTGTCGGGGTCGACCGGCAGCGGCTTGGCGATGCCTTCGAAGGCGCGTATGAGCTGCCGGTTGCAGGGATAGCTCGGATCCGGCAGCAGCCACTCGTCGCCCGGGTCGGTGGTGGCGGCAAGCGCCAGCATCAGGGCGCCGGATGCGCCGGGTGTGATCGCGATCCGGTGTGCTGGCACCTCTGCGCTGAAACGCTCTCGGTAGAAGCGCGATATTGCCTCACGCAGTTGCGGCAGGCCCATTGCCCCGGTGTAATGCACGTCGCCGCCAGCGAGGAAACGGGTTGCTGCGTCTATGATCGGTTGCGGAGTCGGGAAATCCGGTTCGCCGACTTCCATGTGGATGATGTCGCGGCCCTCTGCCTCGAGCTCGCGGGCGCGGCGGAGCAACTCCATGACGTGAAAGGGTTGGATGTCCAGAGCGCGGCGGGAGAGGTGCATGAGGGTTGCTCCGTGAAGAAAAGCGCCGACTGGCGGCGCTTTCCGGGCTTGGGGCGACCGCGTGATCAGTCGCTGTGCACCGCGAGTTCGAGTAGCTCGCGCTTGAGCACGAGCTGGCGCGGCAGGCGGTCCTGCAGTTTGTCGAACCATTCCTTATGGGCGTTGAACTCCTGGCGCCAGGCGTCGGCGTCGACCGTCATCAGCGCGTCGAAAGCCTCGCGGCTGAATTCGCACCCGGTCCAGTCGAGGTCGACGTAGTTCGGCATCCAGCCGAGCGCGGTTTCCTTGGCGCTAACCTTGCCCTTGACGCGGTCTACGATCCATTTGAGTACTCGCATGTTGTCGCCGAAGCCCGGCCAGATGAACTCGCCTTTCTCGTTCATCCTGAACCAGTTGACGCAGAAGATCTTGGGCGTGTGCTCAACGACATGGCCCATGCGCAGCCAGTGGTTGAAATAGTCGCCCATGTGGTAGCCGCAGAATGGCAGCATCGCGAACGGATCACGACGCACTACACCTTGCGCGCCGAAGGCGGCTGCGGTGGTCTCGGAGCCGAGAGTGGCGGCCATGTACACGCCGAAATTCCAGTTGAAGGCCTGGTACACCAGCGGCACGGTGGTGGCGCGGCGGCCGCCGAAGATGAAGGCCGAGATCGGCACGCCGGCGGGGTCTTCCCAGGCCGGGTCGATCGAGGGGCATTGGCTCGCTGGGGCGGTGAAGCGGGCGTTGGGGTGGGCAGCCTTGCGACCGGTTTCCTTCGCGATCTCCGGGGTCCAGTCCTTGCCCTGCCAATCCACCAGATGGGACGGTGCCTGCTTGGTCATGCCCTCCCACCACACGTCGCCGTCATCGGTGAGCGCGACGTTGGTGAAGATGATGTTTTCCTTCAACGTCGCCATCGCGTTGTAGTTGGTTTTCTCGGACGTGCCGGGGGCGACGCCGAAGTAGCCGTACTCGGGGTTGATTGCGCGGAAGGTGCCGTCCGGACCGGGCTTGATCCAGGCGATATCGTCGCCCACGGTGGTGATCTTCCAGCCGTCGAAGCTCGTGGGCGGGATCAGCATCGCAAAGTTGGTCTTGCCGCAGGCCGACGGGAAGGCGGCGGCGACGTAGGTTTTCTCGCCCTCGGGGGATTCGACGCCGAGGATGAGCATGTGCTCGGCCAGCCAGCCTTCGTCACGCGCCATCGTGGAGGCGATGCGCAGTGCGAAGCACTTCTTGCCGAGCAGCGCGTTGCCGCCGTAGCCAGAGCCGTAGGACCAGATCTCGCGGCTTTCCGGATAGTGGACGATGTACTTGGTGTCCGGGTTGCACGGCCAGCGGCTGTCCTTCTCGCCCTGGGCGAGCGGGGCGCCGACGCTGTGCACGCAGGGCACGAACTCGCCGTTGGTACCGAGTACGTCGAGTGCGCCGCGGCCCATGCGGGTCATCGTGCGCATGTTGACCACGACGTAGGGGCTGTCGGATATCTCGACGCCGATGTGGGCGATTGGGCTGCCCAACGGACCCATCGAGAACGGGATCACGTACATGGTGCGACCGTGCATGCAACCCTTGAACAGTCCGTTCAGGGTCTCGCGCATGACCTTCGGATCTTCCCAGTTATTGGTCGGACCGGCGTCGTCTTTCTTCTCGGAGCAAATGAAGGTGCGGTCTTCAACGCGCGCCACGTCCGACGGGTCGGACCAGGCGAGGAAGGAATTCTTGCGCTTCTCGGGATTGAGCTTGATGAGCATGCCCGATTCGACCATCTCGGCGCACAGGTGGTCGTACTCTTCCTGGGAGCCGTCACACCAAACGATATGCTCGGGTTCGGTGAGGGCGGCGATCTCCGCGACCCACTTCTTGAGGCCTTCGTGGCGGACGTAGTCGGGAGCGGCGGCCATGGCGGCCTCGGAAGCGCGTTGGTTCATCTCTAGGAACTCTCCAGGTTGCAAAGGCGAAACCGGTCGCATGTCGGTGCGTACGCGCTGCACCTCGACGCGGCGGAGCTTTGGGCTCCGCTCGGACGTATTGCGGTAATCGCCAAGTGTTTTCACAACCGGTAAGTGCTTAAATGCAAGTACCGCCGCGCACGCGGGGCGCAGGCCGAACCGGTTCTGGCTAGGGTTAACCGCAGTCGTCCGAAACCGCAAATTATGCCATGAACGGAAGGTCCGGGAAAAGCGGCTTGGAAGATGGCGCCATGTGGCGTATTCTGCTATCTGAATTAACGTATCACGATACGGAATGCGAATTGGCTTAGCGAGCCGACGTGGCGCGGCAGGCAGAAGAAGAGACTGCAGGCAGTGGCCTGCACCGCACAACTTGAGAACGGGAAGAGACACATGGACGAACTGATCCGCGCGGCAGCGCTCGACTACCACCGCCATCCCAAGCCGGGCAAGATCTCGGTGACACCGACCAAGGTGCTGACCAACCAGCGCGATCTTTCGCTTGCCTATTCGCCGGGTGTCGCCGCGGCCTGCGACGCGATCGTCGAGGACCCAGGCGAGGCCGCGACCCTGACCGCGCGCTCCAACCTGATCGGCGTGGTCACCAACGGCACTGCGGTGCTCGGCCTGGGCAACATCGGACCGCTGGCCGCCAAGCCGGTGATGGAAGGCAAGGGGGTGCTGTTCAAGAAGTTTGCCGGCATCGACGTGTTCGATCTCGAGATCGACGAGCCGGACGCCGACAAGCTGATCGACATGATCGCCGCGCTGGAGCCGACTTTCGGCGGTATCAACCTCGAAGACATCAAGGCACCGGAGTGCTTTTACATCGAGCAGAAGCTTCGCGAGCGGATGAAGATCCCGGTCTTTCACGACGACCAGCACGGTACCGCGATCGTGGTCGGCGCAGCAGTGCTCAACGGCCTGCATCTGCAGGGCAAGGATCTGAAATCGGTCAAGCTGGTCACCTCGGGTGCCGGTGCAGCGGCGCTCGCCTGCCTGGGGCTGCTGGTGAAGCTCGGCGTGCCCGTGGAGAATATCTGGGTAACCGACATCGAAGGCGTGGTCTATGAAGGTCGTACCGCGCTGATGGACCCGATCAAGGCGCGCTACGCGAAGCAGACCGACGCCCGCACCCTGGGCGAGGTTATCGAGGGCGCGGACGTTTTCCTGGGCTTGTCGGCCGGTGGCGTGCTCAAGCAGGACATGGTCGCAAAGATGGCGGCGAAGCCGCTGGTGCTGGCGCTCGCCAATCCTCGCCCGGAGATCCTGCCCGACGAGGTGAAGGCGGTGCGCGACGACGCGATTATCGCCACCGGCCGGTCGGACTATCCGAACCAGGTGAACAACGTACTGTGCTTCCCGTTCATCTTCCGTGGTGCGTTGGACGTTGGGGCGACGACGATCACCGACGAGATGCAGCTCGCGGCGGTCAAGGCGATCGCTGAACTGGCTCGTGCCGAGCAGAGCGATATCGTCGCTTCCGCCTACGGCGAGAAGGTTTCCGGCTTCGGCCCGGACTACATCATCCCGCGGCCGTTCGACCCGCGCCTGATCGTGAAGATCGCGCCGGCGGTGGCCGAGGCCGGCATCAGTTCCGGTGTGGCGACCCGCCCGATTACCGATTGGGATGCGTACAAGGGGCAACTCAACAACCTGGTGTGGCACTCCGGCCTGATCATGAAGCCGGTGTTCGCGACCGCACGCAAGAACCCGAAGCGCATCATTTTCGCAGAGGGCGAGTCCGAGAAGGTGTTGCGCGCCGTGCAGACCGTGATCGACGAAGGCCTGGCTCAGCCGATTCTGATCGGCCGGCCGGAGGTCATCGAAAACAACATCCAGCGCTTCGGCCTGCGCATGGTGGCCGATCGCGACTTCGAGATGGTCAACCAGGATTCCGATCCGCGCTTCCGCGAACTGTGGAGTCATTATCACAGCCTCATGGAGCGGCGCGGGGTGTCGGTCGACTACGCCAAGACCGAGGTCCGTCGTCGTACCACGCTGATCGGCGCCCTGCTGCTCAAGTTCGGCTATGGCGATGGCCTGATCTGCGGCACTTACGGCATGCATTCGCTGCACCGCAGCTTCATCGAAACCGTGATCGGGCGGCGACAGGGCGTGAACAACCTGTACACAGTGAACGTGCTCAACATTCCGGGGCGCACGCTGTTCCTCGCCGATACCTACGTCAATTACGATCCGACGCCGGAGCAGGTGGTCGAGATGACGGTGCTTGCAGCCGAAGAGATGCAGCGTTTCGGCATCGAACCGAAGATCGCGCTGTTATCGCATTCGTCTTTCGGCACCGCCGAGTCGCCAACCGCAGACAAGATGCGCAAGGCGCTGCAGATTCTCCATGCCCGCCATCCGGAGCTGGAAGTCGAGGGCGAGATGCACGGCGACGCCGCGCTTGACGCCGAGCTTCGCACCAGTATCTTCCCGAATGCGCGGATGCGCGACGAAGCAAATCTGCTGATCTTCCCGACGCTGGATTCGGCCAACATCGCGTTCAACCTGCTCAAGACAGCCGCCGGCGAGGGCATGACCATTGGGCCGATTCTGCTCGGTGCGGCCAAGCCGGTGCATATCCTGACGCCTTCGACCACTGTTCGCCGGGTCATCAACATGACTGCGCTGGCGAGCGTCGAGGCGGCCCAGGCCATGCAGGCGGAGCAGAATCAGGGTTGACAGGACGTTTCCGGTTTGCGGCGCGCTCCCCGCATGGCATGATCGAAGCCTGACTCATGCGGGGGAGTGGTCGCATAGATGGCGGGCGACAAGGCAGCGCTGGTTCTGACCGGGGGTGGCGCGCGCGCTGCCTACCAGGTCGGCGTGCTCGGTGCGATTCGCACGATTAGGGGCAAACGCAAGGGAAATCCCTTTCCGATACTCTGCGGCACGTCGGCGGGCGGCATCAATGCGGTGGCGCTGGCGGTCTATTCGCAGGACTTCAACGCCGCTGTGCGCAAGCTGACATGGATCTGGCGCAACTTCCATGTCGACCGCGTCTATCGTGCAGACGGACTCGCGCTGCTTGCGACCGGCGCGCGATGGGGGTCGGCATTGACCACAGGCTGGTTGGTGCGACAAACGCCGCGGTCGCTGCTCGACAATTCGCCCTTGCGGGCCTTGCTTGACCGGGTGCTGGACTATCCCCGGATCGGGGAGGCTATCGGCAATGGTGACCTGCATGCGGTCAGCGTTTCGGCGTCGGGGTACTCGTCCGGGCAGAATCTTGCCTTCTACCAGGGCTGTGGCAGTCTGCGTCCGTGGCATCGCGCGCAGCGTATCGGTGTGCCTACGGTGCTCGCGACGCGACATCTGCTCGCGACGAGCGCAATCCCCTTCGTGTTTCCGGCGATGCGGATCAACCGCGAGTACTTCGGAGACGGCTCCATGCGCCAGGTCGCGCCGGTGAGCCCCGCGGTGCATCTGGGGGCAGACCGCATTCTCGTGATCGGAGCAGGTCGATTGGCCGAGGAGGGCCGCGAGTACAGCGATGCGTATCCGACGCCGGCCCAGATCGCCGGGCATACCCTGTCGTCGATATTTCTCGACAGTCTCGCCGCCGATATCGAGCGCATGGAGCGGATCAACCGAACGCTATCCGTGCTGTCGGAGGAGCAGCGCAAGTCTGCGGGTATCACCTTGCGACCGATAGAAACGCTGGTAATCTCACCGTCCCACCGCCTCGATACCATTGCCAGCGATCATCGTGATAGCCTTCCGCGCCCGTTGCGCGTTGTCTTGCGTGGCGTCGGCGCGATGCGCCGTGAAGGTTCGGCCCTGCTGTCGTACCTGCTGTTCGAACCAGGCTACACTCGTGCGCTGATGGACCTTGGCTATCGGGACGCCATGGCGCGGCGTGAAGAGATTGCGGTATTTCTCAGGCTTTGAGTGTCTTGCCGCTCCCGAATCGTGACAAAATTCTGACCTGAGCAAGATTTCGCTTCAAGAAAGCTTGATATCTTTTTAATTTAGTTGAAAATTGGCGTACATTAAGTTGACACTTTTCAGGCTTCGCACGGTGGAGTAGATGATGAAGCGCCGCTCAATTCTCACCGCATTGCTCGGCATTGCGATTGCACATGCCAGCTTCAGTGTCGCCCACGCCAATCCGTCCAACCGGGTCCAGGCGTCGGCGCCGGTGCAGGTACAGTTCGATCGTCATGGCAATCCCGTGCTGGGTTCGGCCGCCTTTGTCGTTGCCAATCAACGCACTGGCGACATCCTGTCCGAACGGGCAGCCGACCGTGTCATGCCGATCGCCTCGATCACCAAGATCATGACTGCGATGGTGGTCCTCGACGCGGGCCAAAGCCTCTCGGAAGTGCTGACCATCACCGCGGACGACATCGACCGCCTCAAGGGTACCGGTTCGCGGTTGCCGGTCGGTGCGCGGTTGACCCGCGAGGAGATGTTGCATATTGCGCTGATGTCGTCCGAGAACCGTGCCGCTTCGGCGCTGGCGCGGCATTACCCGGGCGGCCAGCGCGCCTTCATCGAGGCGATGAACGTCAAGGCGCGCATGCTCGGCATGTGGACCACCCGCTTTGCCGACAGCACCGGGCTGGATCCGCGGAATGTCGCAAGCGCGCACGACCTCGTCAAGCTGGTGCAGGCCGCCTCAACCTATCCCCTGATCCGCGAGTTTTCGACTGCGGACCATCGTTTCGTGCGCGTCGGCAATGGTCAGTTGCGATATGGCAACTCAAACGGTCTGGTGCGCGAGCCCGACTGGAGCGTGTCCTTGTCCAAGACCGGCTTCATTCGCGAGGCCGGCCGCTGCCTGGTGATGCAGACCTGGGTACGGGGCGAGCCGGTGATCATGGTGTTGCTCAATTCCGAGGGCCGTTATACCCGCACCGCAGATGCCAAGCGGCTCAAGCACTGGCTGGAAACCACCGGCGCCTATCGTGTGGCCGCCGCACCGGCACGACGCGGCGGGAGCTGAGGCACAGATCCGCGGTTCAAGGCGCCTGCACATTGGCGCCAAACGTCCAGGCCCTGTACCCTTTTGCAGGGACAAGCGCCTCCATTACATGTAGGAGCCGCGTGAGCGGCGAATCGCTGCGGTAGTGGGCGCGCGAGTGCTCGATCAACCGCGCGGGTTCGCGGCTCACACCGCTCCTACAGCAGGGACGAGCGCTTCCAGTGCATGTGGGAGCCGGGTGAGCGGCGAATGTTCGACGGAGGACGGAGGGTTCAACGCCCGTCGCGACGTACGTAGCCCAGGGTGCGCGAGATTTCCGCCGCGGTACTGCGCACCAGTGGCGCCCAGTCCGGATTGAAGCGCTCCGAGGGCGTCGAAAGCGACAGCCCGGCTACCAGTTCGCCGCTGTCGTCGCGAATGCCGGCGGCGATGCAGCGCACCCCGGTTTCCACCTCGTCTAGGTCGAAAGCGACCTCATGGCGTCGAACCTTGTCCAGTTCCTTTTCGAGCGTGCCGAGATCGGTGATCGAGGTCGGGGTCGAGCCCGGAAGACCGGTTCGACGGGCGTAGTCGCGCACCTTGTCGATGCCGTCGTCGCACAGGAAGAGCTTGCCCGAGGCGGTGGTGTGCAGCGGCGCTCGCGCGCCGACGATGTGCACCACCCGCACCGCCGAGCGCCCGCTCGAGGTGCGATCCACATAGACGATCTCGTCGCGGTCGCGGATGCCGAGGTTCACGCTCTCGCCGGTTTCGGCGTGCAGCTTGAGCATGAAAGGCATTGCTGTTTCGCGCAGCGAGATGCGCGACTTCACCAGGCTGCCGAGTTCCAGCAGGCGGATACCGAGGCGGTAGGTGCCGCCCTCGCCCCGCTCGACGAAGCCGCTTTGCGCCATTGCACCGAGGATGCGGTGTGCGGTGGACGGATGCAACGCGCTTTCTTGCGCGATCTGCTTGAGCGGGACCGGGTCAGGGTGCTGCGCCAGCACGTCGAGCAGCTTCATCATGCGCTCGACGACCTGGATGGGGTTTTTCGCTTCGGTAGGGGCGGTCACTTTGGTACAGTGGGTTTGGAATGCGCGAAGTCTAACCGTAGCATTGGATTTCGCCTAGTGAAATAGCGTTACGCCCTGGAGAGTACGCGTCGAGATGCGAGTGGGTTTGTTGGTGACATGTCTGGTTGACCTCATGCGACCTGGAATCGGCTTTGCCGCCTTGCGTCTGCTCGAATCGGCCGGCTGCGAGGTGGTCGTGCCAAACGGGCAGACCTGTTGTGGCCAGCCGGCTTTCAACGCGGGTGACCGCAAGGCGGCTCGTGCGCTGGCCGAGAAGTTGTTGGGCGAGTTCGAAGCCTGCGAATATCTGGTCGCGCCGTCAGGCTCTTGCGCGGGCATGATCCGGACCCACTACCCGGGGCTCTTTGCTGACGACGAGCGGATGCGTGGCCGGGTGCAGGCGTTGTCGTCTCGCAGCTACGAACTCACCGACTTTCTGGTGACCGTGCTCGGGGTCAGCGAGGTGCCGGGCGATTTCCGGGGCAGCGTGACCTATCACGACAGTTGCTCGGGCTTGCGTGAGCTCGGCGTGAAGACCCAGCCGCGAAGCCTGCTGGCACGGATGCCCGGCGTCGAGCTGCGTGAGATGGAGGAGTGCGAGGCCTGTTGTGGTTTCGGTGGCATGTTCTCGGTCAAGTTCAGCGAGATTTCCGGCGCGATCTCGGCGCGCAAGTGCGCGAACATCCAGGCGACCGGGGCCGACGCAGTGGTGCTCGGTGATCTTGGCTGCATGTTGAACATCGAGGGCCGCCTGCGCAGGCTCGGTGACGAACGGACCCGGGTATTGCACGTGGCCGAGGTGCTGGCGGGCGAGGACGCCTGAGATGAAATCCCAGGCGATGTTCTTCAAGGCGCGCGCCGGCGAGAAGCTGGCGGACGCGCGTCTGCAGGTCAACCTGCGCCAGGCGCGGGACAAGTTCGTCGATGGTCGTGCCGCGGCGGTAGGGCGCTACGTGACGGATCTCGGCGGCGACTTCGAAGCGCTGCGCGACGCCGGCGCCGCGATTCGCGACCGGGTGATCAGTGATCTCGATGTCTGGCTCGACAGCTTCGAGACCAAGGCGGTCGAGACCGGCGCACAGGTGTACTACGCCCGCGACGGTGCCGACATTCGCGATATGGTGGTCGCGATCGCCCGGCGACATGGCGTTGCCAAGGTGGTCAAGTCCAAGTCCATGTTGTCGGAGGAGGCCGCTCTCAACGCTGCGCTCGAAGCTGCCGGGGTGCAGCCGGTCGAGACCGATCTGGGTGAGTACATCCAGCAGATCGACGACAACGAGCCGCCGTCGCACATTCTCGCGCCAGCCTTCCACAAGTCGCGTGACCAGGTGGCAGATCTCTTCGCCCGCACCCACGGCCGTCCGCGCAAGACCGACATCCCGGACATGACCCGCGAGGCGCGCGAGGTTTTGCGCGAGCACTTTCTGAGTGCCGACATGGGTATTTCCGGTGGCAATTTCATTGTTGCCGAAACCGGTTCGGTGGCACTGGTGACCAACGAGGGCAATGGCCGCATGGTGACCACGCTGCCGCGGGTGCATGTGGTGATTACCGGCATCGAGAAGGTGGTGCCGACGCTGGAAGACCTCACCACGCTGCTGCGTTTGCTGCCTCGCTCGGGCACCGGGCAGGACATCTCCAATTACGTGTCGCTGCTTACCGGGGTGAGGCGGGAAGGGGAGTCCGACGGGCCCGATCACCTCTACTTCATTCTGGTGGACAACGGCCGCGCCGGCTTGGTCGGCAGCGAGTTCCAGCCCATGCTGCGCTGTATCCGCTGTGGCGCTTGCATGAACCATTGCCCGGTGTATCAGAGCGTGGGTGGCCATGCCTATGGCTGGGTGTATCCGGGCCCGATGGGAGCAGTGCTCACCTCACTCTACACTGGCATAGAGAACGCCCTCGATTTGCCGCATGCTTCGACACTCTGCAATCAGTGCGGCGTCGTCTGCCCGGTGCGTATTCCCCTGCCGGACCTGCTGCGTGGCTTGCGCGAGCAGCAGGTCGAGCGCCATTTGCGCCCGTGGAGCGAGCGGCTTGCCATGCGGACGTGGGCCTGGGTGGCACGCCAGCCGCGCCTGTACGCGCTGGTCAGCCGGGTCGCGAATCGATATCTGCGCTGGCTTGCCGATGGCGACGAGCGGATCAGGGTCATGGGTGTGGCCCCGGAATGGACGCTGACCCGCGACATGCCTGCACCACAGGGGCCGACCTTTCGCGAGCTCTACGCTCGGCGAATGAGAAAGAACAAGGAGGAGAACTGAGCATCATGCGTATCGTCTTGCTGGAAAGGGACTCGGTGAAGGCGGATTTCCGGTCGCCGGGCTTCCCGCACGAATGGGTGGAACATCGCGTCAGTACCCAGGATGAGGTGGTCGAGCGCCTTGCCGGTGCCGAGGTCGCCATCGTCAACAAGCTGCGGGTCGATGCCGACGCGCTTGCCCGACTGCCGGGCCTCAGGATGATCGCGGTCGCCGCCACCGGTGCCGACAATATCGACCTCGCGGCCTGCGTCGAGCGCGGCATCGTGGTGTCGAACGTGCGCGGCTACGCGGTCAATACCGTGCCCGAGCATGCGCTGATGCTCATGCTGGCGCTGCGGCGCAAGCTCTTTGAATATGTCTCCGACGTTCGCGCCGGCCTGTGGGGCAAGGCGGACACCTTCTGCCTCTTCCACCATCCGGTGGGCGACCTGCATGGTGCGACGCTCGGAATCGTCGGTGGCGGCGCGCTCGGCGCCGGCGTCGCCCGCCTGGCCGAGGCTTTCGGCATGCGGGTGCTGCTGGCCGAGCGCAAGGGCGTCGGTGAGGTGCGTCCGGGCCGCACTGCGTTCGATGTCGTACTGCGCGAGTCCGACGTGATCTCCATCCACTGTCCGCTCAACGACGACACCCGCGGCCTGATCGGCGAGGCGGAGCTGACCACGATGCCGGCGCACGCGATCCTGATCAATACTGCGCGCGGCGGTATCGTCGACGAGCAGGCACTGGCCAACGCGCTTCGTGCCGGGGTGATCGGTGGTGCAGGAATGGACGTGCTGTCGGTCGAACCGCCGCGCAAGGGCAACCCCTTGCTCGATCCGGGCATTCCGAACCTGATCGTCACGCCGCACATGGCGTGGGCTTCGGCCGAGGCGATGCAGGCATTGGCCGACCAGGTTATCGTCAACATCGAAGCCTTTGTCGCGGGCGAACCGCGCAACCGGCTGGCGTGACCACTTGGCCATGAACGACATCACTTCGCGTTCGGCGGCAGCCAGGGCGGCGATTATGGCGCGCGTGAGCGATGGCCTGGGTCGCGATGTGGAGCAGGTCCGCATGGCGGCTGAACGGGTGCGCGTCGCGATTTCGCAGCCTCATCCCGGCCCCAGCCCCCCCTGGAGGGCGACCTGGTTACGCGTTTCATCGCAGCCTCCGAACGCATGTCGAGCAGTGTGGCGGTTGTCGGTAGCATGGAGGAAGTGCCTGCGGCGGTTGCCGCCTGGCTCGAGGAAAGCAGACTGTCGAAGCAGGGCGTGGTATGGCCGGCGCTCGACGGGCTCGACTGGACGGGCGCAGGGCTGGCGCTGGAGTCACGGCCGGTGCGTGAGGATGACCCCGTGGGGGTGACGGGCTGCATCTGCGCGATCGCCGAGACTGGTACCTTGATGTGCGCCAGTGCGCCGGATACCCCATCAGCAACCAGTCTGCTGCCGGAAACCCATGTCGCGGTGGTGCCGGCCTCGCGCATCGTGCCGGGCATGGAGGAGGCGTGGGCCATGGCGCGCGCGCAGTGGGGCTCGCGACTGCCGCGGGCGATCAACTTCATTTCGGGTCCGTCTCGTACCGGCGACATCGAGATGAGCATCGTGCTCGGCGCACACGGACCTTATCGAGTGCATATCGTTGTCGTGAGCGAGATTTGAAGCTGTCGGTTGGCCCGAATTTCCGTCCGTGTTCCTTTCGCGGCTCACGCCGCTCCCACCCCGAAGCTGGCCTTTTCCTGTGGGAGCGGCGTAAGCCGCGAATCGATTTGTGATCCGTCACCCGGCAGAGTATTGCGGATACTGCGCATGCCGATTTTCGACCGCTTTCGCTAAAATTCGGGTAGTTTTGCGTTCTCGTTAATGACGGTGCGCTCCGCAGAGAGCTGAAAAATGAATGCACCCGGCATGCCATGGGAGGCCCCGCTGGCAGGTGTGCCGCGTTTCGCGATCGACAACCGACCCCGGCGGCAAGGCATGCAAGTCCATGCGGGAATCCCGTGCCGGTCGCCTGGAATAAGAACCTATGAGTCTTGCCCTGATCGTCATGCTGCCCTTTCTCGGGGCAGTTCTGCCTGCGCTGATGATTCGCGCCGGCCGCGGCGCCTGTGCGATCGCGACCGGTTCGGTCACGCTGCTGGCCTTTGCGCTGCTGCTGACCCATGTGCCCGCGGTGCTGCGCGGCGAGGTGGTACAGGTCGGCTGGGAGTGGCTGCCGGCGCTGGGGCTGAACGTCACCTTCATGCTCGACGGGCTGGGGCTGCTGTTCGCCGGGCTGATTCTGGGCATCGGGCTGCTCATCATCATCTACGCCCGCTTCTATCTGTCCAAGGACGACCCGATGGGGGCGTTCTACACCTATCTGCTGCTCTTCCAGGGCGCGATGGTGGGCATTGTTATGTCGGACAACATCCTGTTGTTGCTGGTGTTCTGGGAGCTCACCAGTCTGTCGTCCTTCCTGCTGATCGGATTCTGGCGCCACCTGCCCGAAGGCCGTCAGGGCGCGCGCATGGCGCTGGCGGTAACCGGAGCGGGCGGACTGTCGATGATTGCCGGCATGCTGATCCTGGGCAATATCGCGGGTTCCTACGAGCTGTCGGTGATCCTGCAGAACCGCGAGCTGATCCAGGCGTCGCCGCTCTATCTGCCAGCCTTGATTCTGATTCTCGGCGGTTGCTTCACCAAGAGCGCGCAGTTCCCGTTCCATTTCTGGCTGCCGCATGCGATGGCGGCGCCGACGCCGGTGTCGGCCTATCTGCACTCGGCAACCATGGTCAAGGCGGGCATCTTTCTGATGGCGCGGATGTGGCCTGTGCTCGCCGGCACCGATGCGTGGTTCTACCTGGTCTCCACCGCCGGCCTGGCGACCATGGTCATTGCCGCCTGGATCGCGCTGTTCAAGGACGACCTCAAGGGGCTGCTGGCCTTCTCAACGGTCAGCCATCTCGGTCTGGTGACCATGTTGTTCGGCTTTGGCACGCCGATGGCGGCGGTCGCCGGGGTGTTTCACATCATCAACCACGCGAGCTTCAAGGCGGCCTTGTTCATGAACGCGGGCATCGTCGATCACGAGACCGGCACGCGCGACGTCAAGCGCCTCGGTGGCCTGCTGTTTCTGATGCCGATCACTGCAACGATGGCGATGATCGCGGCCGCCTCGATGGCCGGCATGCCGCTGCTCAACGGCTTTCTGTCCAAGGAGATGATGCTCGAGGAGGCGGCGCAAACCAGCTGGGCCGGGCAGGGCTGGATCGTGCCGGTGCTGGCCACGCTGGGCGCGGTGTTCTCGGTGGCGTATTCCTTCCGCTACATCGTGCACGTGTTTTTTGGTCCGAAGCGCGACGACTATCCCGCCAAGCCGCATGATCCGCCAGCCGGTCTATGGCTGCCGCCCGCGCTGCTTGTGGCACTGGTGGTGTTGATAGGCCTTTTCCCCGAAACCTTTGCCGGCGCACTGGTTCGAGTCGCTGCCGGCGCGGTGATCGGCGCCCAGGTGCCGGATTTCCACCTGTCGATCTGGCATGGATTCACCCCGGCGCTGTGGATGTCGGTGGTCGCGGTGGTGGTCGGCCTGACGCTGCTGCGTTTGTATCCGCGTGTGCGTGCATTGTGGCAGGCCGGGCCGCACCCCGAGGCCAAGGCGATGTTCGACGCGGTCATCGATTCGGTGGTCTTGGCCAGCCGCTTGCTGGTGCTCGGCTTGCACAACGGTTCGCTGCAGCGCTATCTCGCGTTCATGATCGGTGCCGCGGTGGTGCTCGGGTTCGCGGCCTTCTTCGGCACGACCCATGCGCCGGGCGGCCGTGACACGCTGCCGGTCGGGTGGGCGGTAATGGTGCCCTGGGTCATGTTGCTGGCGACCGCACTGCTCGGCGTGGTGTTGCACCGTTACCGCTTCGTCGCGCTCATCATCATCGGGGTTGTCGGTCTGGTCGTCTCGATCGGCTTCGTCTATCTGTCGGCGCCGGATCTGGCGCTGACCCAGATCTCGGTGGAGGTCGCAACGGTGATCCTGATCCTGCTCGCCCTCTACTTCCTGCCCAAGAGCAGCCCGATCGAGAGCACCAACGGGCGTCGCCTGCGCGACGCACTGCTGGCGGGCGTCGGCGGGCTGGGAGTCGGGGCACTCGCCTGGGCGGTGATGACGCGGGATTTCGCTACGCTGTCCGGCTATTACCTCGAACAGGCGAAACCGGCCGGGGGCGGCACCAATGTCGTGAATGTGATCCTGGTCGACTTCCGGGGCTTCGATACTTTCGGCGAGATCATTGTGCTCGGTGTCGCGGCGCTCGCGATCTTCGCGCTGCTCGACGGCGCACTGCGCGGGCGGATCGCACGCAGCCTCGAAGGCTGGGTGCCGGACGATCCGGTGTCGGCCGACCGCCATCCGATCATGATGGTGGTGGTGACCCGGGTGATGCTGCCGCTGGCGCTGATTGTCGGCGTCTATATCTTCCTGCGCGGGCACAACATGCCGGGCGGCGGCTTCATCGCCGGTCTGGTGGTGTCGATCGCGCTGATCATGCAGTACATGGCGAGCGGTTTCGGCTGGGCGCAGCAGCAGATGCGGGTGGATTATCACGCAATGATCGGGGCCGGGGTGCTGATCGCCGCGGCGACCGGTATCGCTGCGATGGTCATGGGTTACCCGTTCCTGACCAGTGCCTTCGACTATTTCCATCTGCCCATCGTCGGCGAGTTCGAACTGACCAGTGCGATGCCTTTCGACATCGGGGTATTCCTCACGGTGGTCGGCGCGGTGATGCTGGCGCTGGCGCAGTTGTCGAACATGGGTTTGCGTCTGGCGAATCTGCCGGTGAATACCCGTCCAATGGATTTCGACCCGGCGGCGTTGCGCGCCGACGGCGGCAAGGAGCGCTGAGATGCTGAGCATGGAGTTCATCGTCGCAAGCACGATTGCAATGCTCACCGCCGCCGGCATCTATCTCGTGCTGCGTGCGCGCACCTTTCCGGTGGTGCTGGGGCTGGCCCTGATTACCTACGCGGTCAACGTGTTCCTGTTCGCGATGGGGCGGCTCGCGGTCAATCTGCCGCCGGTGATCCGGTCGGACGCAGCGGGTTACGCGGATCCGTTGCCGCAGGCACTGGTGCTCACCGCCATCGTGATCTCCTTCGGCATGACGGCGGTCATCGTCGTCATGGCTCTGCGCGCCTGGCTGGAGAGCGGCAACGACCATGTCGATATCGAGCAGCCGGGTTCGGAGGGCGAGCAATGAACCACTGGATCATCCTGCCGCTGCTGCTGCCGGCGCTGGTCGCCCCGCTGATCGCGCTCGCGGTGCGCCACGATATCGTGCTGGCGCGTGTTTTCTCTGTGGCGTCGGCGGTGCTGATGCTGGTCCTCGGCCTGATCCTGATGGGGTCGGTCGTCGACGGATCGGTGGTGACCTAGGCGCTGGGCAACTGGCCGGCACCGTTCGGTATCGTCCTGGTGCTTGATCGCCTCGCCGCACTGATGCTGGTGCTCACGGCGGTGCTCGGGCTCTTCGTGTTGCTCTACGCGATCAACGGCTGGGACAAGCGTGGGCGTCACTTCCATCCGCTGTTCCAGTTTCAGCTACTGGGCATCAACGGCGCCTTCCTCACTGGTGACCTGTTCAACCTCTTCGTGTTCTTCGAGATCCTGCTCATTGCCTCCTATGGCTTGATGGTGCACGGCGGTGGTGCGTTGCGGGTGCGGGCCGGGGTGCAGTACGTGGTGATGAACCTCGTCGGCTCCAGCGTGTTCCTGATTGCGGTTGGCCTGATCTATAGCGTCACCGGCACGCTCAACATGGCGGATCTGGCCTTGCGTGTCCCCGAGGTGGCAGCGGGTGATCGCGCCCTGCTGCACACCGGCGCGCTGTTGTTGCTGCTGGTGTTCGCGGTCAAGGCAGCGCTGGTACCGGTTCAGTTCTGGCTGCCGGGCACCTACGCCAACGCGCCGGCACCGGTGGCTGCACTGTTCGCGATCATGACCAAGGTCGGGGCGTACTCCATCATCCGCATGTACACCCTGGTGTTCGGCGATGGTGCCGGCGAGGTCGGTGCGCTGGCCGGCGAGTGGCTGGTGCCGGCGGCGTTGGTGACGCTGGTGCTCGGCATGCTCGGCGTGCTCGCGGCGCGCAGCCTGGGGCAGATGGTGAGCTTCGCCGTGGTCGGCTCGATGGGTACCCTGCTGGTTGCGGTCGGCATGTTCTCGCCAAAGGCGATGTCGGCGGCGCTTTATTACCTCCTGCATTCCACGCTGGCTGCAGGCGCACTGTTCCTGATCGTCGATCTGGTCACCCAGCGCCGAGGCAAGCACGCCGACACCTTCTCGCTCGCGCCACGGTTCATCCATGGTGGCCTGATCGCCGGCGTCTTTTTCGTCGGCGCGATTGCGATGACCGGCATGCCTCCGCTGTCCGGCTTTCTCGGCAAACTCCTGATCCTCGACGCGATTCGCGACGGCGCGGTCGCGGTCTGGGTGTGGGGGCTGGTGTTGTCGACTTCGCTGATTGCGATCATCGGTTTCGCGCGGGGGGGGAGCACGCTCTTCTGGAAGAGCACCTCGGTCGAGGGCGTCTTGCCAGCGGAGCGGCGGGGCGGCGATGCGTTGCCCTTCGTGTCGGTCGGCATGCTGCTCGGCATGCTGGTGCTGCTGACGGTGTTCGCTGGCCCGGTGACCGTTTATCTGGAGGAGACCTCGATGCAGCTTTTTGCGCCGAGTGGCTACATCAATGCGGTACTCGGCAGTGGGGGAATGCGCTGATGGCGACGCACAAGAACGAGCGCAGTTTCCTGCAGCGCTGGCTGCCACATCCCTTGCTGACGATCGTGCTGGTAGTGCTGTGGATGCTGCTGCTCAACAGTTTCACGATGGGTGGGTTGGTGATGGGGCTCTTCCTCGGTATCGTGATCCCCATCATCACCAGCAACTTCTGGCCGGAGCGGCCGCCAATCCGGGCCTATGGCAAGGCGCTCGCCTTCATGCTGCTGGTCGCGTGGGATGTGATAGTCGCGAACATCCATGTCGCACGCCTGATTCTCTTCCGCCGTGCGGACCAGTTGCATACCCGTTGGGTCACGGTGCCGCTGGAGCTCGACTCGCCCGAGGCGATCACCGTGCTCGCCGGTACGATCACGATGACCCCGGGCACCGTCAGCAGCGACCTTTCGGCCGACGGCCGCAGCCTGCTGGTGCATTGCCTGGACGCACCGGATGCCGAAGAGGCGGTGATGCAGATGAAGTCGCGCTACGAGACGCGCCTCAAGGAGATCTTCCAATGATCGATTATGCGGTGATGTTCGGTTTCTTCGCGGTGTCGGTGGCGCTGGTACTCAATCTGTGGCGCCTGCTGTCGGGGCCGTCGCTGATGGATCGCGTACTGGCGATCGACACCATGGTCATCAACTCGATCGCGCTGATCATCCTGTTCGGCATCCAGCAGCGCACCACGGTGTTCTTCGAGTCCGCGCTGCTGTTTGCGATGTTCGGTTTCATCTCCACGGTCGCCTATTGCCGCTTCGTGCTGCGTGGCGACGTCATCGAGTGAGGTAGTGGCATGTCCTTTGTCCTCGAATTCATCGTGTCGCTGCTGATCGTGCTCGGTGGCGTCTTTGTGCTCGTCGGATCGGTCGGCCTGGTCAAGCTGCCAGACCTGATGACCCGGCTGCACGCCCCCACCAAAGCGACGACGCTCGGATTGGGTGGTGTGCTGTTGGGTTCCATGCTGTTCTTTCTCGGCGCCGAGGGCGAGCTGTCGATCCATGAAGTGTTGATTACGCTGTTCCTATTCATTACGGCGCCGGTATCGGCGCACTTCATTGCCAAGGCCTGGTTGCATCGCCACCCGGAACACAAGGGTGAGCTGTCTCCGACGGGACGCCGTTATGGCTGGAGTACCTATGACCCGGGGCCGGGCGATCAAGTCGGCGAAGGCCGACGTGACGCGGTTCGCCGGTCCTGATCAGGAGTGAAGCCATGAGCGACAACAAGACATCCGGCAAGAACTCGGATGAGCAGGTAACCGATGCAAACGAGAAACCGCGCAAGACGCTGAGAGCAGCCAGCCCACGCGATGACAATGCCGAGTCCGGCCGACGCCAAGGGCTACGAACCCGCTTTCGGCCGGGCGGCTTGAAGCCGGTGCGGGGCGAGCGCACGGCCGATGATGGTCCGAATGGCGATAAGGCTGCCGAAGCGCGCGGGACAAGGACGACTGAGACTGGAGCCCCCGATTCCGAACAACGCCCGCGCGACCAGCGTGCGCCCGGAACGGATCGGGCGCAGCGCGCAGCCAGCGACAAGCGCTTCGCTGCACCACGCCACACAGAGCCGCGCCCGGAGCGCCCGGAGCGCCCGCAGAAGCCGGTTAGAACCGATGTGGGTGAGGATCCGCGCGGTGTCAGGCTTTCGAAACTCATGGCCGAGCGTGGGCTGTGTTCGCGGCGCGAGGCCGACTGGATCATTGAGCGGGGCTGGGTGTTCGTCGATGGTCGCCGTGTCAGCGAGCTGGGTGTCCGCGTGTCGCCCGACGTCGGGATCGAGCTCGCGCCGGAAGCCGCGCGGCGTCAGGCCGAAAGGGTGACCATTTTGCTTCACAAACCGGTCGGCTATGTATCTGGTCAGGCCGAGGACGGTCACGAGCCCGCGGTGGTGTTGATCGGACCGGACAACCAGTTCGACCGGGACCAGGCGCAGCGTTTTCATCGTTCGCATCTGCGTGGCCTCGCCCCTGCGGGGCGGCTCGACATTGATTCCACCGGCCTGCTGGTGCTGACCCAGGACGGGCGCATCGCGCGGGCTCTGATCGGGGATGACTCCAAGGTCGAAAAGGAGTACCTGGTACGCGTCGAGGGCGAACTCGATGCCGAAGGGCTCGCATTGCTCAACCACGGGCTCGAACTGGATGGTCGCAAGCTGCGTCCGGCGAAAGTCGAGCGCCTGAACGAGGATCAATTGCGATTCGTGCTTAGAGAAGGGCGCAAACGGCAGATTCGCCGCATGTGCGAGTTGGTGGGACTGCGCGTGACCGGACTCAAGCGGGTGCGCATCGGCAGAGTCAAGCTCGGTGACCTGCCGCTGGGGGAGTGGCGCTTCTTGCGGGGCGATGAGAGCTTCTGACGAAGCCCTGGTGCGATTGCTCTGTTTCGAGATCCCATCAGGGTTCACCCTAATTCGATGACGGCCCGCGGTCGTGCAGTCTAAGTGGCCCCCCGCGGCGCTGAATGGGTCGCGGGAACCTCGTGCGGTTTCTTTGGGTCGGATTCTGCTCGCGAGCGGGGGCCGGCGTCCAAGGTCCCATTTTGCTTTGTTGCGGCGAACCCCGGGGTTCGCATTGTCGTGTCGTTCCGAGGGAAGCGGAGCGGCGATGATCGAGGGAGGTAAGCGAATGAACCTGTCGATTGGTCGGGAGGCGGACATATGCTGACGGCGGTCTTTGCCATCGCGTTCGCCGCGCTGCTCGCACCCCCGCTGGCTCGTCGTTTCGACGATCGTGCAGGCTGGTTGCTGGCCGCGGTACCGCTGATGGCCTTCATCTGGTTCGTGATGCAGATCCCGGTCATCGCGCGCGGCGAAGTGGTCACTGCGACTCTTGCGTGGGTGCCGGCGCTCGGCATCGACGTCGCGTTCCGTCTCGATGGTCTGTCGTTGCTCTTCGCGCTGCTGATCAGTGGCATCGGCGCGCTTATCGTCCTGTATGCCGGCGCCTATCTTTCGGACCACCATCATCTCGGCCGCTTTTACGCCTATTTGCTGATCTTCATGATGGCGATGCTCGGTCTGGTGCTGGCCGACGATCTCATCGCGATGTTCGTGTTCTGGGAACTCACCAGTGTTGCATCCTTCCTGCTGATCAGTTTTCAGCACGAGAAGGCTGTGTCGCGCCGGGCGGCGCTGCAGGCCTTGCTGATCACTGGCGGCGGCGGCCTGGCCCTGCTTGCCGGCCTGGTGCTGCTCGGCATTGCGGGCGAAGGCTGGCGCTTTTCCGAGATCGACATCGACGCAGTCGAAGCGAGCGCGCTGTACTTCGGCATCATGGTGCTGGTGCTCATCGGCTGCTTCACCAAGTCGGCTCAGGTGCCCTTCCATTTGTGGCTGCCGAACGCAATGAACGCGCCGACGCCGGTGTCCGCCTACCTGCACTCGGCGACGATGGTGAAAGCGGGTGTGTATCTGCTTGCGCGCCTCAACCCGGTGATGGGCGGGGAGCAGGGATGGAGCGACATCCTGATTGCCTTCGGTGCGACCACGGCCGTGGTCGGCGCGGTGCTGGCGATCCGCCAGACTGACCTCAAGCGTCTGCTGGCCTACACCACGGTGACCGTGCTCGGCCAGCTGACCATGCTGATCGGCACAAACACGACCTATGGCCTGCAGGCCTTCGTGCTCTACCTGTTGGCGCATTCGCTGTACAAGGGTGCCCTGTTCATGGCGGTCGGTGCGGTCGATCACTCCACCGGCACCCGTGAGCTGTCGCGCCTCGGTGGCTTGCTCAAGATCATGCCGTTGACCGGTGCCGCGGTTGGCCTTGCGGCCTTTTCGAACGCTGGTCTACCTCCATTCTTCGGTTTCATTGCCAAGGAGTTCGCGTACGCCGGCTTGATTCAGATGGGGATCACCGGCTGGATCGTCACCATCGCGATGATCGTTACCAATGCCCTTCTGCTTGCCGCGGCGGGTCTTGTATTCATCCGCACCTTCCTGGGTCCGCAGGGGCACTATCCGCGCGAACCGCACGAAGTCTCGGTGCCGATGTGGCTGGGGCCGATGTTGCTCGCCGTGGCAGGCTTCCTGCTGGGCGCCTGGCATCACTGGCCGGAGACCTGGCTGGTGAATGCCGCGGTGCAGTCGGTCGCACGCGGCGATGTGGATGTGAAGCTCTATCTGTGGGGTGGCATCACGCCGGCCTTGATCACCAGCCTGATCACCGTGGCGCTGGGCGTCTTCTTCTATCGCTTCCGCCATCAGGTGCGCTTGCAGATTGCGCGCTGGCGCGTGTTCTGGGGCGTGAGCGGAGACCTGATCTGGGATCGCTTCCTGAAGCGCGTATTCGAGTTCGCCGCCCTGACCGCGAGTGCCTTTCAGCATGGTTCGCTCCGGCTGCACCTGACCTTGCTCAGCCTGGTGCTCAGCTCGGTGGTGTTCATTTCGCTGGCCATCGGCGGGCCGGCTTTGTTTACCGGCGGTGATTACGCTGCGCTGAACACGCCCGCGGTGATCGGCAGCATTCTCGCGCTGGCCGGTGCGAGTGCGGCGGCGGTCATGCGCGGACGTCTCGCTCTGGTTGCCGCCCTCGGTGCAAGTGGCCTTGGCCTGGCGCTGTTCTTTCTCGCCGCGAATGCCCCAGATGTAGCGACCACGCAGCTGATGGTCGAAACACTGACGGTGGTGTTCCTCGCCTTCGTGCTGCGCAGCATGCCCGCGATTCCGCGTGTGGCCGACGAGGGGGCGATCTCGCGTGCGGCGCACATCCTGATCTCGGTCCTGTTCGGGCTGGCGGTGGCCGGCGCCCTGCTGGTCGTGGCGAATGTGCCGCTGGCCGGAAACATAGCGGACTGGTATGTGCAGAACAGCTATCCGGGCGGCAAGGGCGGCAACGTGGTTAACGTCATTCTGGTCGATTTCCGCGCCTTTGATACGCTGGGTGAGATCGTCGTCGTCGCGCTGGCGGGCCTTGCTGCGGCCAGTCTGCTGGGCGGGGGGCAGCTGGCGGAGATGACGCGCAAGGGCGAACCGGAGTTTGGTTCGGTGCTGTTGCGTCAGGCGATCCGCCCGCTTGCCGGGCTGCTGGTGCTGGTTTCGCTGGTGTTGCTGTGGCGAGGCCACAACCTGCCCGGCGGCGGCTTTATCGGTGGCCTGGTGGCGGCGGTGGGCTTCATTCTCGTGGTACTCACGTTCGGCAACTATCAGGCGCGGGCGCTGATGTGGGTGCGTCCAACCCTGCTCGTCGGCGCCGGCATCGGTTGTGCGGTCCTGGCTGGAGTGATCGGCTTGCTCGGTGGCCACGACTTCCTGAAGGGCCTGTGGTTCTTCCCGCTGGGCTTGCCGCTGGGGACGCCCTTGCTGTTCGACGTCGGTGTGTTCCTGACCGTTTTCGGCTCGATGATGAACATGATGCAGAGACTTGCGGGGAGGCCAGTGTGATGGTGTCCGTTCGCTCGAAATCGGGTGTGCCCTCGTACGCACCTTCGCAGGAGATCTGACATGGAGTGGCTTGCTGCCCTGACTGCGGGAGGACTGGCCGGTATCGGCATGTGGTTGTTGCTCGACCGCAATCTTATTCGCGTGGTGCTCGGCGTCGCGATTCTTGGCAACGCGATCAACCTTGGTGTTCTCGCGTCAGGTCGTTTCGCCGGCAGCGAGGCGGCCTTTGTGACTGCGACCACGGTGCCGGCGGATCCCGCCAACGCCTTGCCTCAGGCGCTGGTGCTGACCGCGATCGTGATCGGCTTCGGACTGTTCGCCTTCGCACTGGCGGTGCTGAAGAGCGTGCGCGAGAGTCATGGGGTGACCACCACCGATCGTGTCACCGAAATCACCGAAGAGCCGGCACCGGATATCGAGGAGGTCGGATTGCAGATACACCAGGATGACGCCGACCATCACCATGATGCCGAGGAGGTTCGGCAATGAAGGCGCTGGCGGTCGCTCCCGTCTTCATTCCGCTGATCACCTTGCTGATCGGCATCATGTTGCGCCCCTATCACCAGCAGGTGAAGGTCGTGAGTCTGGTCGGGGCGGCGCTGCTGACTCTGGTGGGCATCCGACTGGTCGCGCTTGCAAACGCGGATGTGGTGCTGGCGGTCCAGCTGGGCGGTTGGGAAGCGCCCTACGGCATCACTGTCATCATCGATCGTCTGTCGGCCGCGATGGTTGCGATTACCGGCATCATCGGCCTGGCTGCCGCCTTGTATGGGCTGGTGCGTGAAGGTAATCCGGATGTGCTGCGCAACTTCCACATCTTCCTCCATGGGTTGCTCGCGGGGGTGTGTGGTGCCTTCATCACCGGCGACGTCTTCAACCTGTATGTCTGGTTCGAGGTATTGCTGATCGGCTCCTTCGCGTTGATCGCACTTGGGGGCGGGCGGCGGCGTCTTTCGGGCACGATGACCTACGTCGTGCTTAACCTGCTTGCGACTCTGGTCTTCCTGCTGTCGGCCGGGCTGATCTACAGCTCCACCGGCACCTTGAACATGGGGGAGCTGGGGCTGATTTTCCGCGCCGGCGAGGCGCCGCCCGCTGCGACGCTGGCGGTCGTGATGATGCTCGTCTCGTTCGCGATCAAGGCTGCACTGTTCCCGGTGTTCGGCTGGCTTCCGGCTTCCTACCATGTAGCCTGGACACCGGTTTCGGCCTTGTTCGCGGGCTTGCTGACCAAGGTCGGCGTGTACGCGATGATCCGCATCGTCACCCTGGTGTGGCCGGAGTACGGTCAGGCCCACGAGGTGTTGCTGTGGGTCGCATGCGCGACCATGCTGGTCGGGGTACTCGGTGCGGCCGCACAAAATGAGGTGCGGCGCATCCTGTCCTTTCACATCGTCAGTCAGGTCGGTTACATGATTCTTGGGCTGGCGCTGGCCAGCCCGCTGGCGATCGCCGGTGCGGTGTTCTACCTGATTCACCATATCGTGGTGAAGGCGAACCTGTTCTTCATCGGCGGCATTGCTGCGCGCATGACGGGGTCGGAGCGCCTCGCTGCGATGGGCGGGCTTTATGCCAAGGCGCCATGGCTGGCGATCCTGTTCGCGATTCCGGCGCTGTCGCTCGCGGGTATTCCGCCACTGTCGGGTTTCTGGGCCAAGTTCGTGCTGGTCAAGGCAAGCCTGGCAGACGGTTTCTGGTGGGCGGCAGGCGTCGCCCTGCTGACAGGCATCTTCACGCTGTTGTCGATGAGCAAGATCTGGAACGAGACCTTCCTGAAGGCGCACCCACAGGGTGAAAAGGCGATTCGCATCGACGACGAGATGCGCTGGGGCTGGTGGGCGATTTCGGGTCTGGCGGCCATGACGGTGTTGATCGGTATTGGTGCCGGACCGGTGATGGAGTACGCGATTGCCGCAGCCGGCCAGCTGGCCGACCCGGTGGTCTATTTCCAGGCGATCACCCACCCGGGAGGACGATGACATGCTCGGCATCCACATCCTGCTTGCGGTAGGCATCGCCGCCTTCGCGAACGCGCTCGACCCGATGGGCATCGTCGGGGCGTTCGTGCTCGTGTATCTGGTGTTGAAGCTCGGTGCCCGCCTGATCCGCACCGGAAGCTATCTCAAGCGACTGGAACTCGGCATCGGTTTTGTCGCCTGGTTCGCAGCAGAGATCGTCAAGGCCAGCCTGGACGTCGCGCGTATCGTGGTTGCGAGTAAGGTGACACCATCCCCGGCGGTGATCACCATGCGTCTGGAGGACAAACGTGAAGGCGTGGCCACGCTGATCGGCCTGCTGCTGACGCTGACGCCGGGCACGATGGCGCTCGACTACGACCCGGACAGCGGTGAGATGGCGATTCACGCGCTCAACGCGACATCGGTGGAGGAGGTCGAGCGTGGCATCCGCGAACTCGAGCGTCGCCTGCTCGACTGGATGCATCCGGAGCGTCTCGCTGCGGCTGAGGCCGATGAGGTGGCGTAATGAAGGAGAAGGTTTTGAGCCTGTGTCTCGATGAACTCTCGCTTGGCGAGGAGAAACTGCGATGAGCATTGAACTGGCCGGCGCCTTCTGGGTGATACCCGTCGTGGTCGTCATGCTTGCGATCAGCGGCCTGATCATCGTGGTGCGATTGTTCAAGGGGCCGACGGGCCCGGACCGTGTCGTCGCGATCGATGCCCTGACACTGGTTGGCGTTGCTGCGGTGGCACTGGGTGCGATGATAAGCGGCCAGATCGTGTTTCTCGATGTGGCCGTCGTGTTGTCGTTGGTGGCGTTCCTCGGCACAGTCGCCTTCGCGCCACTGTTCCGGAAGTCGGAGCAGAATCGGCGGGAGCGCGCCCGGGTTGAAGGAGAAGAGGAGGCGGGACAATGAACGGATCCCTTTTGCCGTGGCTGGCTTCCTTGCTGGTGCTGGCCGGTGGTGCGTTCTGCCTTTTGGGCGCGATCGGTGTGCTGCGGCTGCCTGACTGCTACAGCCGAATGCACGCGGCGAGCAAGGCGGGTGCGCTTGGTGCGGTGCTGGTGCTGGCTGGCCTGGCGGCTGCCTCGTCGGGCGCCGCGGCGATGGAGGCGATCTTTGCCTTGATGGCAGTGCTGGTTACCGCGCCGCTTGCAGCCCATGCGGTCAGCCGGGCGGCCTACCTGGCCGATGTGAAGCCGGTGGTGGGCAAGCTTGGCAACGTGTTCGATGACGAACGCACGGCTGATGCCCAGGCCCAATCCGGGCAGGAGCCCCCCCGAGTCTGATGTGACCCGATCTCAAGCGCCAGAAACAGGGCTCTTGAGCGCGGTTCCTCACCATCGATGGGGGAGGCTGGGGGGCGGTGGGCGCCTGCTCAGGCCTTCAGCTTGGCCCAGGAGTCCTTCAGGGTCACGGTACGGTTGAACACTGGTGCGCCCTCGCTTGAGTCCACCCGGTCGGCTACGAAATAGCCGTGGCGTTCGAACTGGAAGCGGGCTTCCGGCCGGACGTACCTGAGCGATGGCTCCAGCCACGCCTCGATGGTCTGTACCGAATCCGGGTTGAGGTCGTCGAGGAAGCTTCGCTCCAGTTCCTCTGCATCACCCTCACGCCGCGCGCCGGGGTAGGGGTAGGAGAAGAGTCGATCGTAGAGGCGGATTTGTGCCTTGTACCCGTCGGTCACCGATACCCAGTGCAGATTGCCCTTGACCTTGTAGTTGTCTGCGCCCGGAGTGCCGCTCTTTGAGTCCGGCAGGTACTCGGCGAGCACCGCGGTGATGTTGCCTTCGGCGTCCTTCTCGCAGCCGGTGCATTCAACCACGTAGCCATAGCGCAGACGTACCCTGTTGCCCGGGAAGAGGCGGCGGAAACCCTTGATCGGCTCCTCCATGAAGTCCTCACGTTCGATCCACAGCTCACGTCCGAAGGGCATGGCCCGTTTGCCCAGTTCCGGCTTCAGCGGATGGTTGGGGGCTTCGCAGTCTTCGTGCTGACCGACCGGGTAGTTGGTGATGACGAGCTTGAGCGGTTCGAGCACCGCGACGCGCCGCTCGGCGCTGTCGTTGAGGTGCTCGCGCATGCATTCCTCGAGCACGCCGAAGTCGATCCACGAGTCGGCCTTGGATACCCCAATGCGCTCGGCGAAGAGTCGGAAGCCTTCCGGCGTGAAGCCGCGGCGTCGCGCGCCGACCAGGGTCGGCAGGCGCGGGTCGTCCCAGCCGGCGACATGACCCTCATCGACGAGTTGGATCAGCTTGCGCTTGGACAACACCATGTAGGTGAGGTTGAGCCTTGCGAACTCGATCTGTTGAGGCAGCGGGCGCGCGAACATGCCGATGTCCGCCAGCGTCTCCAGCAGCCAGTCGTAGAACGGGCGCTGATCCTCGAATTCGAGCGTGCAGATCGAGTGGGTGATGTTCTCGATCGCGTCTTCGATTGGATGGGCGAAGGTGTAAAGGGGATAGACGCACCAGCGGTCGCCCGAGCGGTGATGGGCAACCCTGCGGATCCGGTAGATGACCGGGTCGCGCAGGTTGATGTTGGGGCTCGCCATGTCGACTTTCGCACGCAACACATGTGCGCCCTCGGCAAACTCGCCCTCGCGCATGCGGTGGAAGAGATCGAGGTTTTCTTCGGTGCTGCGGTTGCGGAAGGGACTGTCGGTGCCGGGCTCGGTGAGCGTGCCGCGCAGGCGCCGCATCTCGTCGGGCGGCAGGGAGTCGACATAGGCCTTGCCCGCCTGAATCAGTCCGACCGCGCACTGGTACATGGTTTCGAAGTAGTCCGAGGCGAAGTACAAGTGCCGGCCCCAGTCGAAGCCAAGCCAGCTGACCGCTTCGATGATGCCGTCGACGTACTCCTGCTCTTCCTTTTCCGGGTTGGTGTCGTCGAAACGCAGGTGGCAGATGCCCCCATAGGCCTCGGCGAGCCCGAAGTTCAGGCAGATCGACTTGGCATGGCCGTAGTGCAGGTAACCGTTCGGCTCCGGCGGGAAGCGGGTTTCCACCCGACCGTCCCATTTGCCGCTGCGGTTGTCCTCTTCAATGATGCTGCGGATGAAATTGCTCGGCGCTGCCGGCGTAGTGTCGGGCTTGGCGTTTTCGGACACGGATGGCCTCGGTCGAATGGCATGGTGTGTTGATTAACCCGCCATTCTATCAGGGTGGCGCCAGGCTCTGTTCTCATTCGCGCCGGTGCCCGCCATCGCGGATGAGAGCAGGTTCCAGGGTGCTGCATGGTGGAGTTCGCGGCCGCGGCTCGGTTAGACTGCGGGATATTCCTTCTTTCGGGATTGCGGTGGGCATGAGCGACAAATCCATCATCGATGACATACGGGCTGCGGGCAAAGGCGTGTCCGCACGCGTCGCGCAGGTTGTAGCGGATGACTCGTGTGCCAGGCGGCTTTCCGCAAGCGGACGGCCAGCATGACCGCCGGGCTGGGCTGGACAGCTTTTGCAGCAGTCGGTGCGGGTGCTGCAGTCGGCGCCTGGGCTCGCTGGGGGCTGGGCTTGCTGCTCAACCCCCTGTTCGTCTGGATACCCTTGGGCACCCTGGTTGCCAATCTCACCGGGGGTTTGCTGATGGGGATGGTGTTGGGCTGGGTTCAGGCGGTGCCTTCCATGGCGCCGGCGCTCAAGCTGTTGCTGACGACGGGATTGCTGGGCGGCCTGACGACGTTCTCGACGTTTTCGGCCGAAGGGCTCCATTTGCTGCAGAGGGGTGAGTGGGGCTGGCTGGCCGTGCATGCCGTTGCGCACGTGGTCGGCTGCCTTTTCATGGCTTGGGTGGGGTTCGCGATCTTCAACTCCCTGCGGGGCTGAATTGACCGGGTCAGTCCTTGGCGCCGAGTTTCGCCAACCATTGGGCTGCACCGAGTCCGGCTGCCCGACCCGTGGCGAAGCAGCCGGTCAGCAGATAACCGCCGGTCGGCGCTTCCCAGTCGAGCATCTCGCCGCAGCAGAAAACGCCCGGCAGGGATTGCAGCATCATGCTCGGGTCGAGTGCGTCAAGCCGTACGCCGCCAGCCGAGCTGATCGCTTCCTCGAGTGGACGCGGCCGCGCGAGGAGCAGCGGAAGGGATTTGATCGCGCCGGCAAGGGCGTTCATGTCGTCGAATACGGCTTTCGGCAAGACTTCACGAAGCAATCCGGCCTTGACGTCGGTGATGCCTGCCTTGCTCTGCAAGTGGCTGGCGAGCGAGCGCTTGCCACGTGGTCGGGACAAGGCCTTGCGAAGTGTTTCGAGTGACCGGTTCGGCGTCAGGTCAACGTGGACTTCAACCGGGCCGTTGGCTTCGATGGCATCGCGAATGGGTTTCGAGAGGGCATAGATCAGGCCGCCTTCCAGCCCGGAGATGGTGACGATGCACTCGCCCAGCCGTTCATGGCGGACGCCGCGGGCATCAGTGACACTCAGTGCGATGTTCTTGAGAGGATGCCCCGCGAAGCGGTTGGCGAAGTAAGCGCCCCAGCCGAAGCCGTCGCCTGTCGGCAGCGAAACCTCGAAGCCGCAGTTGGCGGGTCGCAGCGGCGACACGCAGATACCGCGAGCCTGCAGCCAGGGCACCCAGGCACCGTCCGACCCCAGTCGTGACCAGCTGCCGCCACCGAGCGCGAGTACCACGACATCGGCCGACACTGTCGTCTCTCCTTCGGGTCCCTTGAAGCGCAGGCCTTGCGCGGGCGTGGCGCAGTTGTCGCCCCAACCGAGCCAGCGGTGGCGGGTGTGGATGCGCACGCCTGTCGCGCGCAGACGGTGCAACCACGCACGCAACAGCGGCGCTGCTTTCATGTCGACCGGGAAGACGCGGCCGGAGCTGCCTACGAAGGTGTCGACACCAAGTTCGGCAGCCCAGGCGCGCAAGGTGTCGGCGCCGAACTCGGCGAGGTGTCCTGCCATCCAGGCCGCGGCTTCGCCATAGCGCGAGATGAAGTCCGCCTGGGGCTCCGAGTGCGTCAGGTTGAGGCCGCCGACGCCTGCGATCAGCAGCTTGCGCGCGACCGATGGCATCGCGTCGAACACATCTACCTGATGCCCGGCCGCCGCGAGTTGTTCGGCGGCCATCAGGCCAGCCGGGCCGGCACCGATGACCGCGACGCGCCTGTTTCTCACCGCAGGATCTCCCGCCAGGCATGGGTTTTTTGCGCGAGTGTCAGCGATGCATGGGCCGGGCTGGTCGAGGGCAGGCGCCGGCAGGTGAGCTCGCGGTTGCGCAGAGTCGGCATGACGTGCCTGCGGAACAGGTTCTCGGCGGTGCTGCCGTTGAAGAAGACACGGTCGATGAGCGGATGCTCTGCCAGGAAGTCCGCGATCGGATTGACCTCGAGGGACTCGGCTTCGATCGCGGTGTCGAGACTGCCGTTGCGCCGGCAAGCGCCCAGCACGTCCCACAATGCGTATCCCGCGCTCGTCAGCCTTGCAAGCCGCTGCTCATAAGGCAGGCTGGCGTCGAAGCCGAGCAACTCGCCGATCAGCCGCCAGAATGCGTTGCGCGGGTGGGCGTAGTATTCACTTGCGGACAGCGACGCGACACCCGGCATGCTGCCAAGAATCAGCGTATGCGCGGTGTCGAGCGCGACTGGCGGAAAGCCTTGCAGGCGGGTCATTCGGAGGACGCAAAAAACCTCCATTTTGCCAAAGATCGCAGCACATGCCCCAAGCAATTTCGCTTCCGGCGATCCACCGTGCTGTCGCGCAAGAGGTTTCAGTCGATGATGAACAGCCCGCGTTGGCGTTCGATCGTCCAGTGACCGTCGCTGTGTTCGCAGGCGCCGAAGCGGAAAGACGGTGGCAGGCCGGGCACAACAAAACGCTGATCGGCGAACCAGGCGCATCGCCGTGCTTCGGCAGTCTCGATCTCATGCAGGAACGGCAGGCGGGCGAAGCGACGGAAGGGGGTGAAGACCGGTTGCGACCACGCCTGACGTGCGAATGCGACTTCGTCCGACGTGTTGCCAAAGGCCGGTTGGCGCTGCCACGAGGTCTCGGTGTCAGCCGCGTAGTCCATGCCCAGCGCTGCCCGCAGCCGGGCGGTGGGTGAGGGCAGGGTGATGAGCCTGAGCTGCGCCACTTCGTAATCGTCCTCATGCCGCAGCATCAGGGTCCGATGCCAGGGCGAAAAGGGCTGTGGCAGTGCGGTGATCCGCGCTTCGTGCCAGCCAAGAGTGTCGGCACGTCGTTCGGCGATATCGATCGCATTCTCACGAATGGCGACGTTCAACATGAGGTAGGCGCCGACGAGGAGCAGGCTTGCGATCGCGATCGCTCTGCCGCCGCTCGAGGCCCTGAGCGAAAGCGTCAGGCCGACCGCCAGCAACAGCGTGACCGCTGGATCCACCACAAAGACCAGCGGGAGGCTGAAGCGTGTGTTCGACAGCGGCGCGAAGAGCATCGTGCCGTAGACGGTGATGAAGTCGCCGATGATGTGGGCGGAGAGGCCCAGGGTGACCGCCGGCAGAAACCGACGCCAGAGATTCGGCCTGCCGTAGAAGCGGGCGAAGAGCTGCGCGAGCAGCCACGCCCACAGGGGCAACATGATCAGCGAATGGGTGATGCCCTGATGCCAGTTCAGGTAGGCCAGGGTGCCGAACACCCGCAATACGATGTCGATGTCCGGAAACGCGGCCGCCGCAAAACACGCCCAGAGCTGAGCGCGAATCGGCAGCGCGTTAGCGGAGGTGCGGTCTCGAAGTGCCGCGCGTGCTGCCACCGCACCGCTGAGCGCATGCGTCAGTGGGTCCATGGTGGGTCAAGGTTTGCCGGTCGCCGGTGCGACCTCATCCCGAGGCGTTTCGGTAGGCGGTGGCATCTCGCTCCTCCCTCGCTTGCGGAAGACCAGGTGGTCCAGCCGCTCTGCATCACGCAACCGCAACTCGAGGAAGCGGCGGGTTTTCTGGCCGCCGACGGAGTCGTCCGCCATCCAGTGGGCGAAGGTCGCGAGGTAGATCGAGGTGAGTGCGGTTTCCTCGAGTGCCCGGCGCACGAATGTCGCGTTGCGGCCGGCAGCCTCGCGGACCCACTGCACGGTGCGGCTGACGCGCAGCAGGCCGGGGATCTGCACATGAAGATGCCCGGGTTCGAGCTTGTTCACAATCATTTGCCGGGTCACGAGACGATACGGCGCAAGCGCATCCAGCCAGGCCATGATGAGCTTGTGGATTCGTTCAGTGCTGGTGAGTTCGTGAAACCCTGGCGTCTCGGGTACTGCCAGCATCGCGGCATCGGCGCGGTCGAACCAGGCCTCGACGAGGTCTTCCTTCTCGCGGAAATGCCGGCGGATATCGTTGAGGGAGATACCGAGATTCGCGGCGACGTCATACAGTCGCAAGTTTTCCCAGTGGCTATCGGCTGCGAGCGCAAGGGCGGCATCGACGATGTGTTCGCGATCGGTGGCGGGCGTGTTCATCGTGGCCTCCGGAGGGAGAGACGTTGTTCATGCTACCGGATGCAGGGCCAGTAGTGGCATTTGATGCACGTCCAACTGCGGTTTCCAGGATAATCCCGTTCCTGACGAATCCTCCGGCCAGCGCCGGATGCGCAACCAGCGACCGAGCTCTTGACTACTGGAAAGCCACGACCCACTGCCGAGGCGCGCGCTGCGCGGCCCGATTTCTCCGACTGCCTGAGTGCCGACCGGCCGCGTCTCGCACGCATGAGTCGCGATCTGGCGCGGACTGGTGGTGAGCGTCGCGCACGCTTGCAACAGGCGCTGGACGCCCTGCTGCTGCGCTCCCGCGAGCGTCTGGCGCAGCGGCGCGGTGGCTTGCCTGTTCCGGACTTTCCGCCCGAACTACCGGTTTCGGCGCGTCGGGATGAAATCGCCGCGGCGATTGCGGCCCATCAGGTGGTGATCGTCTGCGGCGAGACCGGTTCGGGCAAGACCACGCAATTACCCAAGATCTGCCTCGAGCTTGGTCGTGGTGTTGCCGGGCTCATTGGTCACACCCAGCCGCGACGGCTCGCAGCACGGGCTACCGCCAGCCGGATCGCGCAGGAGTTGGGTAGCGAACTGGGGCAGACCGTCGGATACAAGATCCGCTTTACCGACCGCGTCAGTGAGGCGAGCTACGTCAAGCTGATGACCGACGGCATTCTGTTGGCCGAAACCCAGGCTGACCCATGGCTTGCCGCGTACGACACGCTTATCGTCGACGAGGCGCACGAGCGCAGCCTGAACATCGACTTTCTGCTCGGCTATCTCAAGACGCTCCTGCCGCGAAGGCCGGATCTGAAGGTCATCGTCACCTCGGCGACACTGGACGCCGAACGTTTTGCACGGCACTTCGAGGTCGATGGCAGGCCGGCGCCGGTCATCGAGGTGTCCGGCCGCCTGTATCCGATCGAAGTGCGGTATCGCCCGGTCGGCGACGAGGACGACGCATCCACCCAGACCCGCGAGGGCAAGCGCGCACGGGACAAGGATCTGTACGAGGCGATCGTCGACGCGGTCGACGAAGTCCAGGCCTGCGGGCCCGGCGACGCACTTGTGTTCCTGCCGGGCGAGCGCGAGATCCGCGAAGCCGCCGAGGCGCTGCGCAAGTCCCGCCACGCCGCCGGCACCGAGATCCTGCCGTTGTTCGCGCGCCAGTCGGCGCAGGAGCAGGCGCGCATCTTCTCGCCAGGGCAGGGGCGCCGGGTGGTGCTGGCGACCAACGTGGCCGAAACCTCGCTGACTGTGCCCGGTATCCGCTACGTCATCGATTCGGGGCTGGCGCGGGTCAAGCGCTATTCGGTGCGAAACAAGGTCGAGCAGTTGCAGGTCGAGAACATCGCGCAATCTGCCGCCAAGCAGCGCGCCGGTCGTTGCGGGCGGGTCATGGATGGGGTCTGCATCCGCCTCTACGACGAGACCGAGTTCGAGCGCCGCGCCGCGCACACCGATCCGGAGGTGCTGAGATCCTCACTTGCCGGCGTGATCTTGCGCATGAAGGCCTTGCGACTCGGTTCGGTGGAGGATTTCCCCTTCATCGATGCGCCGAACTCACGTGCGATCGCCGACGGCTACCAGTTGCTGATCGAACTCGGCGCGGTCGGCGAAGACGAGGCGCGCGAACTTACCCCGCTCGGCAAGGAGCTCGCGCGCCTGCCGCTCGATCCGCGCATCGGCCGCATGCTGCTGGCCGGCCGGGATCGAGGCTGCCTGGCCGAGATGCTGGTCATCGCCTCGGCGCTGTCGGTGCAGGATCCCAGGGTGCGTCCGCAGGAGTCGCCGGGTGCGGCCGATCAGGCGCATGCGCGTTTTCGCGGGGGTGAGCAGGATCAGCATTCCGAGTTCCTGTGGTACCGCAACCTGTGGAAGAGCTGGGACGAGGTGATTCGCCACGAATCCGGCTCCAAACAGAAGACATGGTGCAAGCAGCATCATTTGTCGTGGCTGCGCATGCGCGAGTGGCGTGATGTGCATGGCCAGCTCGCTACGCTGTGTGCCGAGCATGGCTGGAAGGAGAACCAGGTGCCGGCCGCTTACGAGGCGATCCACAAGGCCTTGCTCGCCGGCCTGCTCGGCAACGTTGGTTGCCGCGTCGAAGAGGCACAGGGTGGTCGGGGGCAGCTGAGCGGCGGGTACAACGGCGCGCGTGGCATCCGTTTCTGGCCGCATCCGGGCTCTGCTCTGGCGCGCAAGGCGGGCAAGTGGGTGATGTGCGCCGAACTGGTCGAGACGTCACGCCTGTTCGGCCGCTGCGTGGCGCGCGTCGAGCCGGAGTGGATCGAGGAGGTGGGCGCACACTTGGTCAAGCGTCAGGTCTATGAGCCGCACTGGTCCAAGAGTTCGGGTGCAGTGCGGGCATGGGAACGTGGCACTCTCCATGGCCTGGTGCTCTATGCGCGGCGCGGCGTCGGCTACCGTGAGATCGATGCCCCGCTTTGTCGCACGCTGTTCATCCGCGAAGGGCTGGTCCAGGGTGAGATCGCGGAAGGGGTGGCGCGAGGCATGGCCTTTCTGCGCCACAACCAGAAACTCATCGCCGAGATCGAGCGGCTGGAGCACAAGTCGCGCCGGCCTGACGTGCTGGTGGACGAGGCGTTGATCGAGGCCTTCTACGATGCGAGGATTGCCCCCGAGGTGCTCGACGTCGCGGGTTTTGAGAAATGGCGCCGCGAGGCCGAGCGGGCGGACCCGAAGCTGCTCCACCTGACGCGTGAACAGCTGATGCGGCACGAGGCCGAGGGTATCACCACCGAGCGCTTTCCTGCGCATTTCGAAGTCTTCGGGCAGAAGCTCAAGCTCGCCTATGTACATGCACCGGGCGAGGCCGACGACGGCGTGACGCTCACCGTGCCGCTAGCAATGCTCAACCAGATCCCGATCGAACGATGCGAGTGGTTGGTGCCGGGGCTGCTCGCCGAGAAGGTCGCCGCTCTGCTCAAGACCGTGCCGCAAAAGCATCGTCACCGTCTGCAGCCGGTTGCCGACAGTGCGGCTGCATTCGTCTCAGGCGTTGAGGCGGGCGAAGTGGATGTATCGGTTTCGTTGCTGGTTGCGCTGCAGCGCTTCGTGGAGGAACGGGTGTCGCTGAAGCTGCCGCTCGAATCCTTCCGCCCGGAGAACCTGCGGCCTCATTTCTTCATGAACTTCCGGGTTGTTGACGAGCACGGCCGGGTGCTGGGGCAATCGCGAAATCTCGCCGAGTTGCGGGCGCGACATGGGCGGCAGGTGACCGAGCGTTTTCGCGCGGCCCGCATTGTCGATGAGCAGGCCGCGGCCGAGCCGGCCCCCGGCGAAGGCCGTAATCAGCCCAAGGGTGGTCAGCCAACGGGCGTCACCGCCCCAACGGGGGCGCTGGCAGGTTTCACCGCCTGGACCTTCGGTGAGCTGCCGGAGCTGCTCGAACTCAAGGTCGCGGGTCGTGAAGTGATCGGCTTTCCCGCGCTTCACGATGATGGCGACAGTGTCTCGATGAGACCCTTCGACACCCCGGAGGAAGCGAGCCGGGTGCATCGCAAAGGCCTTGCGAGACTGTTCGCCCTTTGTCTTCGCGAGCAGGTCCGTGCCATCGAGCGATTGCCGGGGATGCGGGATCTGGCGCTGGCCTTCATCCAGTTTGGCACCGAAGCCGAACTCAAGGCCCAACTCGTGGCCGCGACGATCGACCGCGTATGTCTCGTAGAGCCGCTTCCGAACGACGCTGCGGCTTTCGAGCGGCGCTGCGGCGAATCGAGAGCCCGGCTGAGTCTGGTCGCGCAGGAATTCATGCGTCTGGTCGGGCAAGTCCTGAGCGAGCACGCGAGTGTCAGCAAGCGTATCGGTGGGCTCAAAGGGTATCCCGATGTGGCGACCGACCTCGCCGCTCAGCTTGATGCACTGCTGCCGAAGTCGTTTCTGGTCGCCTTCCCGTGGGAGCGTCTGGCGCATTTTCCCCGCTATCTCAAGGCGGTGTCGGTGCGCATCGACAAGCTGCGCAACAATCCGGCGAGAGATGCGGAGCTGATGGGCCAGTGGCAATCGCTTGCACGTCCCTTCGAGCGGGAACGTATTGCTCGCCTCAAGGCAGGTGTCGCCGATCCGGAGTTGGAGGCCTTCCGCTGGTTGCTGGAGGAGTTGCGGGTGGGCCTCTTTGCCCAGGAGCTGAAGACGCCGATGCCGGTCAGTGTCAAGCGCTTGCAGAAGGTTTGGGAGGCCCGGCCGCGCTGAGCAATCCGTGATCCATGCAGTCGATTGAAAGAGCAGTGTTTTCAGCGCTGAACTATGCTAAACTCCCGCGCTTTCCCTTGCTCCACCGGAACATTCGCATGCCGGGGGGCTGTCATCAACCACAAGGAGTCTGCATGCGACACTACGAAATCGTGTTCATCGTCCACCCTGATCAGTCCGAGCAGGTGCCGGCGATGGTCGAGCGCTACAAGGGCCTCGTCACCGGCCGTAACGGCCAGATCCACCGTCTTGAGGACTGGGGCCGCCGCCAGCTGGCCTACCCGATCCAGAAGATCCACAAGGCCCACTATGTTCTGATGAACATCGAGTGCGACAACGAGACGCTGGCCGAACTCGAGCACACCTTCAAGTTCAACGATGCCATCCTGCGCCACCTCGTGGTCAAGAAGAAGGCAGCCGTGACCGTCGCGTCGCCGATGATGAAGGAAGAGAAGGCCCGTTCGCTGACCACCGGCTCGTCCGACGGCGCTGACGACGGCGAAGAGTCCAAAGAGGCCGAATCTGCCTGATCCCGCCTCGGGCGCCGGTCTGAACCGACTGTTGCTCCAAGCACGGCTCGAAACCGTCGAACCTCTGCGCAGGACGCCAGCCGGCGTGCCGGTCGCAGCCGCAACGCTCCACCATGTCTCACGGCAGGTCGAAGCGGGGCTCGAAAGAGAGGTGTCGGTCGAACTCGATGCCGTGGCGGTCGGAGAACTCGCAGCGCTGCTGGCAGCCGCCCCCCCGGGGGCATCGGTCAGAGTGGTGGGTTTTCTGGCAGCAAAGAGCCTGCGCAGTCGCAAACCGGTATTGCATCTGAGCGAAATAGAATTTCTGGAAGGAACCGAAAATGGCTTTCAAACCCAAGTCCAAGTTCAAGAAAAAGGATGACCGTGGTCGCGGTCTGTTCAAGCGTCGCAAGTTCTGCCGCTTCACCGCCGAGAAGATCGAGGAAGTGGACTACAAGGACGTCGACCTGCTGAAGGATTTCATCACCGAGACTGGCAAGGTGATGCCGGCGCGTATCACCGGCACCAAGGCCGGCTATCAGCGCCAGCTCTCCACCGCGGTCAAGCGTGCCCGCTTCCTGGCCCTGCTGCCCTACACCGATCTGCACAAGTAAGGAGAGACGGCCATGCAAATCATTCTGCTCGAAAAAGTCGTCAACCTCGGTTCGCTCGGCGACATCGTCAAGGTGCGCGACGGCTACGCTCGCAACTTCCTGATCCCGCAGGGCAAGGCCAAGCGTGCCACCGAAGCCAACAAGGCCGAGTTCGAAGCCCGTCGCGCGGACCTTGAGCGCGTTCAGGCCGAGAAGCTGGGCGAAGCCCAGGAGATGGCCGGCAAGCTCGAAGGCTTGATGGTTCAGATCACCCGCAAGGCTGGCATCGACGGTCGTCTGTTCGGCTCGGTCGGCAGTGCCGACATCGCCGAAGCGCTCGAAGCCCTCGGCTTCAGCGTCGAGCGAAGCGCCCTGCGCCTGCCTGACGGCCCGATCAAGCAGGTCGGCGACGTCGAGGTTCCGGTTGCGCTGCATTCGGACGTGGTGACCAACATCACCGTGTCGGTGCTTGGCGACCAGCAGTAACCAGCCGCAGGCATTCGGAGAAACGGGCTGCGCTGCAGCCCGTTTTTTTTGTCTACGGCTTTGGGGTCAGGCTGCCGGTGGTGTGCGGTAGTGATGTCCGTGCCGAGCGACTGTTAGAATCTGCCCTCACTTACCGAACTCATTCCCATGGCTTCCTCTCCTCGTAGCAATCGACCGCCCCCTTTCGACAGTGAAGTCGCAGCGATCCGCTTGCCGCCGCATTCCATCGAGGCGGAACAGTCGCTGATTGGCGGCATCTTGCTGGACAACGCAGCCTGGGAGCGTATTGCCGACCTGGTTGGCGATGCCGATTTCTACCGGGATGACCATCGCCGGATCTACCAGCACATCGCGCGGCTGATCGATGCCGGCAAACCGGCCGATGTCGTAACCGTCTTCGAGTCGCTTGAAAAGCATAATGAAGCCGAGCAGGCCGGCGGTCTCGCGTATCTTGCCGAGATTGCCAACAGCACGCCCTCGGCGGCCAACATCCGCCGTTATGCCGAGATCGTTCGTGAGCGGGCGATTCTAAGAAAGATGGTCGCCGTCGGTGACGAGATCGCAGCCAGCGCACTCAATCCTTCCGGGCGGGATGCCAAGGCCTTGCTCGACGAGGCCGAGGCCAGGGTTTTCGAAATTGCCGAGGCCGGGGCGCGCCATGCGAGCGGCTTCGTGTCCATTCAGCCCATCCTTAAGCAGGTAGTCGATCGCGTCCAGGAGCTGTACGACCGCGACAACCCGCATGACGTGACCGGCGTGCCGACCGGCTTGGTCGATCTCGACGAGAAGACCTCAGGGCTTCAGCCTTCAGACATGATCATCCTCGCGGGTCGTCCTGCCATGGGCAAGACCACGCTCGCGCTGAACATCGCCGAACATGTCGCCGTTGATTGCCGCCTGCCGGTCGCGATCTTCTCGATGGAAATGCCAGGCACTCAGCTGGCGATGCGTTTCATCTCCTCGCTCGGTCGTATCGATCAGCAGAAGCTGAGAACCGGGCGACTGGGAGATGAGGACTGGCAGCGCCTTACCGCGGCGATGGGTAAGCTCTACGACGCGCCGCTGTTCATCGACGAGACGCCTGGTCTGAACCCCATCGACCTTCGCGCTCGCGCTCGGCGGCTATCGCGCCAGTGCGGGAAGCTCGGGCTCATCGTTATCGACTACCTGCAGCTGATGACCAGCAGCCGTGAGGGCGACAACCGGGCATCCGAGCTCTCCGAGATTTCGCGCTCGGTCAAGTCGCTGGCCAAGGAGCTGCATGTGCCGATCATCGCCCTGTCCCAGCTCAACCGGAGCCTCGAGCAGCGCCCGAACAAGCGCCCGGTGATGTCCGACCTGCGAGAGTCCGGCGCCATTGAACAGGACGCGGACATCATCATGTTCATCTATCGGGATGAGGTCTACAACCCGGATTCGCCCGACAAGGGTTCGGCTGAACTCATCATCGGCAAGCATCGTAATGGCCCCACCGGCATGGTCCGCATGACCTTCATCGGCGAGTGCACCCGTTTCGAGAACTTCGCCGCAGGCGGTTTCGGTCAGCCTTATTGAGTGGTCCTTCCGCTCGCCGAGCGCCTTGCGGTGAATCGAATCCAGCGCCAGGATGATTGCCGTCGATAGTTGTTGACGGTTTTTTGGTTCTGTTTATAATGCGCGGCTTGCTTCGGCGGCGGGTTGTTTTTGTGGCTGTCGGGGTTGGAGGGGGAAGTGAAGCGCGTTTGGATTTGAGTGCTTCTGGGGGTTGACGAGTTGTTTGGTCTTCTTCATAATTCCGCTTCTTCGCTGCTTGGTCAGCGGTTCTTTAAAAATTTGAACAACCGATAAGATGTGGGTGCTCGGTATT
>NZ_WTVM01000170.1 GCF_012910885.1 Azoarcus taiwanensis
GCCCGTGGGAGCGCGAATACGGCGGTAGCTCGACGCAAGCCGATGCCGATACCCCGCCCTGTTCGCGGCTTACGCCGCTCCCACCCGTAATGGAGGCGCCGCTGCTACGGGTGCGGGTGATGGGCTGCTTCAGTCGATGTTTTGCCAGCCAAAGCTTCGGCCAGGCGGTCGATTGCCCGCTCGCGCTCGATGTCGAAACCGCCGCCACCACACAATGACGACCAGCTCTCGTGCGCTCGGGCCACGAGCAGGCTTTCGGGGAGTTTGCCCTCGCGCCACTGCTTCTCATCTGCCGCGAACTGCTCAATCGGACGGACCGCCGCATGCCCGCGCCGGTCCAGTGCTTCGAGCAGGTGCAGCTCACGCAGAATCAGCAGCCGCAGGATACCGTCATCCACACTGAGCTCACGCTCGCCGGTCACCACTCCCTTGATCCGCCGACCGAAATGCCGGAAGGCCTGGACGCCGCCGCCGGCGAGCGCACCAATCGCAGTCCCAGCGCCGAGCGTCAACCCGCCGAACAACGCATCCACCCCAAAACCTGCCGCCGCGCCGGCCGCAACACCCGAGCCGAGCTTGACCCCCATGTTACGCAGCGTCTCAGGCTGAAACAGGTCTGCCTCCCAACGGCCGTCCGCCAGCGGCAGCGCGTCGGCGTCCACCGCGTCTGGCCGAAAATGGAACAAGGCCAGCAAGCCATCCACACAGACCTGCTCACGCTCACGAACCCGGCGATTCAGGTCAGCCAGCTCGCTCGCCAGCCCACGCTCGTCCGTATCCGCGACATGACGACGACAGGCGGCCACATCCACCAGCATCTCGGCCACTAACCGGCGACCTGCCACCAGGCGTGCCTGCGCCTCGCGTTCGCGACAGGCCACCAGTTTATCCAGCGCCGGACGCCACGTATCGAGCAGGGTTGCGAGCTTGTCGAAAAGCATGCGCTCGGCGCCACGTTCCGGAGCCACGGTGTCGAAACGCACCACCGCGTGCAGGCCAAGGCGCGCCAACGCCTCCCGCCAGGCGGACTCGTTGGCATCGCCACTGGAAACGAAGTTGAGCACCGGCAGCAAAGGCACTGCGCATGCCCCCAGCAAGGCCAACTCGTCGCGATGTTTGGCGAGTACCGGATCGCGCGCATCAACCACGTAGAGCGCGGCATCGCTGGCAAGCATCTGGCGCAATACCTTGGCCTCCTGCTCCAGCCGCCCCCGCGCCATCGGAGACGCCAGAAAGCGCTCCACCCGCGCCGGTCCGTCCAGCCGCTCGCCAGTGTCATCCACCATGTCGGTTTCGATCACCTCGAGCAGCGCGATCGGGTCTTCCATGCCCGGCGTGTCGAAAAGCTCCACCAGCGTCTCGCCATCGGCAACCAGCCGCGCCCCCTCGACATGGCGTGTCGTGCTCGGACGGCTGGAAACTTCACCAAACTCGCTGTCGCGTGTGAGCGTGCGCATCAGCGAAGTCTTGCCGGTATTGGTATGGCCGACCACCGCAAGGCGCACCGCCGGGGTTCGGAGTCGCTCAGCCGACATAGCCCAGCCACTCCATCGCTGTTGCCTCCTCAGTGAACACCGCCGACCCGGCCAGGCCAAGCTCGGCGAGCGCATCCAGCCAGTGTTGGAGCCGCTCGGACCCTGACACGGCGTCTGCCCCGGCCAGCCACACTGCACAGGCGCCGGCATGAACCGACATGGCTGCAATCAGCGCCAGACTACCCCGATCAGGCGACAATCGCGGATCGCAAACCAGCAGCAGACGCGCCGGCGTACTCGCTTCAATCGTGGCCAGCACCCTCGCCCGTTGCTCGCGACTGTCGACAATGCCACCATCGCTCACCCCATGGACCCAGCCTGGCGGCCAGGGCACACGTGTGCTGTCGAGTTCGATGCCGACCACCATCGCGGCGCCACTGGCCTGATGAGGGGCAACCACATGCGCGGTTTCCAAGCGTTCTGGCGCGGCATCCGACACACCGATGCGTTCGCTCGATGGCGACAAACGCTCTGCCAGCGCTGAGAACGCCGGATCGTCGGGGTAGAGTCGCAGCCTGCGGCGGCCAATCGCCACCTTCCAGCCGCAGAAAGCCCATAGCCCGAGCCGCGGGAGCAAGCCGTAGGTGAGCAGACAACCCACAAGCCACATCGACCAGGTCCATCGTGCCGCCTCGCTCGCAAGCGCCACATCCCCACTCGCGCGCACGAGCTCCGCATCCGGCACCGGAAAGCCCAGCAGGGACGGCAACCAGCCGAGCGAGGCTACCAAACCTTCGAACACCGCTGTCGGCAGAATCGTGGTTTCCCACACGAAACCGTAGCGCCGCAGGGCCAACCCGCCCACCAAGCCGAGCAGCATCCCAAGCAGCAGCATGAACCAGAACCCATGAGTAACCGCACCCAGCCACCAACGCTCGAGTCCGGCCCTGGCATGCAGACGCAAGCGTGCGCGCCCGACCGCCTCCGCATTGCCGCCAACCGCAAAGCGAGCCGCAATCGCCTGCCACACTCGACCAGGAACACCGCCCGAGTGACCGCCGGTCAAGCCCAGCGCGACGACCCACGCGGTGAGGCCCAGCAAATGCAATCCGAGCAGGCCGCCCAAGGCCCAGACAACATTCACCGGCCGCCCACCCTCACCCAACACCGCGAGCGCAGCCCCAAAACCGGCCAGCACCGCCACCGCAGCAAGCAACCAGGCCACCAGCCGTTCGCGCGAAACCCAGCGCCGGATCGACTCATCCATGCCCCATCGGGTGCCGATCTCCCGCGCCCGCGCAATGATCCGCGCCTCCACCCCTTCATGGCTTGCACGCAAACGCGCCAACAAGATGCCGTCCGGCTGCATACCCTCGGCCTGCTCACGCAAGCGCACCGCTTCGGCCAGCCACCGCTCATCAAAGGTCTGCCTGGATTCAAGCCCACGATCCGACGCCAAGATCCGTTTTCCGAGAGTAAGAGACCTCATAGAATAACGCAGGGGTAAGCGGGTTGAGACTGAACCTAACCCCCCGCCCAACGGTCGACTGCGTATCGGGCACAACCACAGTGTGCAGGCGCATGTTTCACTGAGTGCCCCGAAACGCTGGAGAACACAATGAAACTGCTCAACAGATTGCCGGGTTCGCGGCGTGAGCCCCATGGCCTCGAGTGGCGGGTGTTGCGGCGCATGCCAACGGTGCTGCTGGCCGGCACGGTCCTTCCCGCGCTGCTTGCGCTGGTCAACCGGTGGTTTGCCAGTGGCGATTCGGCCATCGCGATCGCCAAGCAAGTGCAAATGATCGACTATCTCGCCATCGGCATCGTGATATTCCACTGGACGCTGGTGCTCACGGTGAGCATCTTCTGTGTCATCGTCACCCTGATGAAGGGTCCGGCCTACGTCGCTGATCGCTACGACCTGCCCGACAGCCCCGAACCAAAGGACTGAGCGCTTGGGCCAGACACACGGCTCACCTGCAACGGCCGTGAGATATTGTCGATCACGAGGGCAACGGAAGGTTATACTCCGTGGGTTAAGTCGCAGTCCGGCCAAGCCTTCCCATCGATGTCCGACCAGAATCTCCGTCCCCCCGAAATCGCCCGAGAAGCACTGCGTCGGCTAGCAAGTGAGCGGGTACCGCCGACCCCGGACAATTATCGCGAGTTCTATCACCGGATAGCTGGCACAAAGGCGGACGACAGCTTTCCCGAAAAGCCCCTCAAGGCCATCGCGGCCTCACTGCCCCGAAACACACCGGAGCGCCTGCGCGCGGCTCAGCAATTCGAAGGCGCAATCGCTTCGGGTCAGTGGGCGCTGCTCAAGCAGGTCGTCATCGAGTTGGCGAGCGCTGGCGAGCCCCCACGACAAGCGTGGGGCCAGTTGATCGCCGGCCTGCTCGAAGGCTTCGAAAAACGGCACAGCGGCCTCACTCTCGCGCAAAAGCGCAATGCCCTGACGCACGTCATCGATTCCAGCAACGGCAACGCCGAGCGGCTATATGCGCGAATTCAAGCGCTGGTCAGTAGCTGGAGCGCCCAGCCAGAAGACAACAACAGAATCGAGACGGCCAGCGAGATCGCTTCGCGCACCTCGCCTGCCGACAGCGCCGGTCAGCCGGTGCTCGTGGCTGGCGAAAGCAACGCCTCCATCGCCGAATTCCTGACAGTCATCATCAAACGCGCCATTTTGCCGGTGCTGGTCGATAACGATTCCTTGCGTGCCGAGGCCGAGGCGATCGCCGAGGCCGTCGCGGCGCGCAGTGGCGACGTTCAGCAAGTCGAGGAATTGCGCAACCGTCTGAGCCGCCTCACCGACCGCATCGAATGGATCGAGGACGACCGCCGCGCGGTTCGCGAAGCGCTGCTCAAGTTGCTCAAGCTAGTGCTCGACAACATCAGTCAGTTGGTCGTCGACGACAGCTGGCTGCGCGGCCAACTGCTGATGGTCTCCGAGGTCTTTTCGAGTCCGCTCGACATACGCGTGCTCGATGAGGCCGAAAGGCGTCTGCGCGACGTCATCGACAAGCAAACCCAGCTCAAGCAGCAGCTCACCGACGCCCAGGACCGGCTCAAGAGCATGCTCATCGGGTTCATGGACCGATTGTCCGGCTTCAGCGACTCCACCGACCATTATCACCGCACCCTCGAGCGCTGCGCTCAGGAGATCGAAACTGCAGACAGCCTCGACGATCTGGCCGACGCAGTCGGCGAGTTGCTCACGGAAACCCGCGATGTGCGCGAATCCACGCGCCAGTCGAACGAGGAGCTCAAGGCACTGCGCGAGGAGGTCGAATCGGCCAACCACCGCATCATCCGGCTCCAGCGCGAACTCGACGAAACCAGCGAGCTCGTACGACACGACCCGCTCACCGGCGTACTCAACCGCAAGGGTATCGACGAAGCCATAGAGCGCGAGATTTCGGTCATGCGCCGTCGCGGCACGCCGCTTTGCATTGCCCTGCTGGATATCGACAACTTCAAGCAACTCAACGACACCTTTGGTCACCGCACCGGCGATGAAGCCCTGCAGCATCTGGTGAGCGTGGTTCGCGACGATCTTCGCTCCGAGGACACCGTTGGCCGCTACGGGGGCGAGGAGTTCATCATCCTGCTGCCGGACACCAACGAAGAGCAGGGCATGGAAATCATCACCCGCTTGCAGCGGTCCTTGACCAAACGCTTCTTTCTCGCTGACAACCGGCGGATTCTGATCACTTTCAGCGCCGGCTTGAGCCGCATGCGTCCCGACGAAGACGCAGACGACACAATCGACCGTGCCGACCGCGCGATGTACGCAGCCAAGCGCGCAGGCAAGAACCGCGTACTCGCGGCTGTCTGAGACGCCAGCGATAGACATGGCGAGTCCGCTCAACCCATCCGACATCACCCGCGAAGTCCTGCGCATGCTCGCAGCCAGGCGTCTCGCACCGACGCCTGACAATTTTCGCCAGATCTACAACGAGATCGCCGGCATTTCGGATGCAGGTGACGCACTCTCGGCACGCTACATTCGCAGCATCGCCGAGCGTTTGCCGCGCGACAACGCCGATCGCGTTCGCCTCGCCCGTGACATCGACACCGCACTCGCTAACGAGGACACGGAGCGGGCCGAACAAACGCTCTTCTCGCTCCTCGACAGCCTCGGCGGGGTCGAACCGCCCGCGTGGAACAAGCTCATCGGCGACCTCCTGCGCCAGTGGGAAGGCCGTCAACTCGGCTGGACACCGGCCCGCAAGCGCGAATCGCTGCAGCGCGTGCTCGCCGCCAACGAACCCGCCACGCTTTACAAGCGACTTCAGGGATTGATCAAAGGCTGGAGCACCGCACCGACCGACCCTGAAGTGCCGATCGGGGAAGAAGGAGACGACTGGCAGGAGCCTACACCGAGCACCGGGAGCACTGCGCTCGCCCTGTCACCCGATCCTTCCCCAGGTAGGAGCACCGAAGACCTGTCCGGCCAGTTGCGCGAGCTCGTCTGTATCGCACTCGACACCGCAGTGCCCGCGTTCCTAGCCGACCATCCCGCGCTCATCGAAGAAGCCGCCGCGCTCTCGGCGGAGACCAGAAAGGCGGTCACCGCCGAGGCCCTGCAAACCGTAGGCACCCAGCTTCGCAAGTTCGCCTACCGGCTGGAGCTCACCGCGGGCGAAACCGCCGAGGTTCGCGCCGGTCTGCTCAAGCTTCTGCAACTGCTGCTCGAGAACATTGACGAGATCGTCATGGACGACCAGTGGCTGCAGGGCCAGATCGAAACCCTGCGCGAAGTGGTCACCCAGCCTGCGAACGTGCGCCGCATCGAGGACGCAGAACGACGGCTCAAGGACGTCATCTACCGCCAGAGCCAGCTCAAGCACAATCTGGAAGCCACTCAGCGCAGCCTGCGCGACATGCTCGCCGGCTTCATCGACCAGCTCGCCGACTTCAGCGAAACCACCGGCAGCTATCATGACAAGATCGCCTCGCACGCCACCCGCATCGCCAACGCAAGAGACATCGGCGAGATCGGCCCGGTACTCGACGAAGTCATGCGCGACACCCGCCACATCCAGGAAGAGGCCCGCCGCTCACGCGAGGAACTTGCCGCCGCTCGCGATCGAGCGAGAGAAGCCGAAGCCCGCATCGCCGAACTGCAGCGCGAACTCGAGACCACCAGCCGCGCCATGCGCCATGACCAGCTCACCGGCGTACTGAACCGCCGCGGACTGGAGGAGACCTTCGACAAGGAATGCGCCCGCGCCCAGCGCAACGGCGTGCCGCTGTGCGTCGCGCTGCTCGACATCGACAACTTCAAGCGACTCAACGACACCTACGGCCACCAGGCCGGCGATGATGCGCTGATTCACCTGACCACAGTCGTCCGCGCCAACCTGCGCCCCAACGACACAGTCGCCCGAC
>NZ_WTVM01000171.1 GCF_012910885.1 Azoarcus taiwanensis
GGTGTGTTGCTGGCTCTGCTGGTGCTGCCGCTCTACGTGCCGGTGCTGATTTTCGGCGCAGGGGCGGTGGATTCGCATCTAGGCGGTACCGGTGCCGAGGCGCACATGCTGTTGCTTGCAGGCGGCCTGCTGGGTGCCATCGCACTTGCGCCGTTCGCCTGTGCGGCGGCCTTGAGGATTGCAATGGAATGACGACTGACATCAAAGACAGAAGCGGACAGGGCAAGGGGCTCTTCCGTTTTTCGGCTCCCCCGGTTTTCTACCCCCTGGCGGGCAGACTGGCGCCTTGGTTTGCGGGGATCGCTGGGGTGCTCACGGTGATTGGTCTGTACATCGGTTTCTTTGTCGCGCCGACCGATTTCCAGCAAGGCGAGGTTTATCGTGTCATCTTCATCCACGTGCCGGCTGCGTGGATGTCGATGTTCATTTACTTGATCATGGCGTTCTGGGCAGCGGTCGGGTTGGTGATGAATACCCGTCTTTCCTTCATGATGACCCAGGCGCTCGCGCCGACCGGTGCAATCTTCTGTTTTCTCGCGCTGTGGACCGGCGCGCTGTGGGGCAAGCCTACCTGGGGCACCTACTGGGTGTGGGATGCACGCCTGACTTCGCAGTTGTTGCTGCTCTTTCTCTATCTCGGTTTCATCGCGCTGACCTCGGCAATCGAGGATTCGCGCCGCGCCGACCGGGCCGGCGCCATCATCGCGCTGGTGGGCGCGATCAACGTGCCGATCATCTATTTTTCCGTGCAATGGTGGAACACCTTGCACCAGGGCGCTTCCGTGAGCCTCACCCAGGCGCCCTCGATGGCGACCACGATGCTCTGGGGCATGCTCGTCATGGCGCTTGCCGCCTGGGCATACACCATTGCGGTCGCTCTCTGGCGGGTGCGCTCGATCATTCTCGAACGTGAGCGTCACACCGATTGGGTCAAGGCCGAACTCGATGTACAGGAGAGCCGGGCATGATGGAGTGGGGATCCTGGAGTGCCTTCTGGAGCATGGGAGGCAACGGCCTGTTCGTCTGGGGCAGTTATGCGGTGACGTTTTTGTGCGTTGCAGTGGAACTCGTCCTGGTGATACGCCGTCGTAGAGATACCGTGCGCCGACTGCTGCGGCTGCGTCGTGCAGCCCCAACCGGTACCGGTGCGCGGCGTACGACTGAGGAGATCTTTGAATGAAACCCCGTAGCAAACGACTCTTGTTGCTGGGCAGCGCAGGCGCACTGCTCATCGGCGCGGTGGCGCTCGTGCTGACCGCCTTCCAGCAAAATCTGGTGTTCTTCCACACGCCGAGCGAGGTTGCCGAGGGCAAGGCCCCGCAGGAGCGCGCTTTCCGCATCGGTGGCCTGGTGGAAGAAGGGTCGATAATGCGTGAAGACGACGGTTACACCGTGCGGTTCGCGATCACCGATACCGCACACGTCATTCCGGTGACTTACCGCGGCTCACTGCCGGCGATGTTCCAGGAAGGCAAGGGTGCGGTGGTGCAGGGCATCCTCGGTGAAGACGGGCTCTTTCGTGCTACTGAACTGCTCGCAAAGCACGATGAGAACTACATGCCGGTCGAGGCGCAGTTTGCGCTGGATCAGGCGCACAAAGCGCAGCAGACCGTTCAGTACTGAACCCAGCGGACCCTACAGATGATTGCCGAACTCGGTCACTTCGCGCTGATCCTGGCGCTTGTTCTTTCAATTGTTCAGGCGATTGTGCCGATGGTCGGTGCGGCGAAGAACCGCATCGCGCTGATGTCCGTAGGCCGCTCGGCGGCGCACGGACAACTGCTCTTCATCGTCATATCCTATGTTCTGCTCACCTATGCGTTCATCACCAGCGACTTCTCCGTCAAGCTCGCGGCTTCGCACTCGCACACACAGACACCGCTGATCTACAAGATCACCGGGGTGTGGGGCAACCACGAAGGTTCGCTGCTGTTGTGGGCAATGACTCTGTCGGTGTGGACCGTAGCGGTCAGCATCTTCAGCCGCAGTCTCCCGGAGGCCTTCATGGCACGCGTCATGGGCGTGCTCGGTTGGATCAGCGCCGGCTTCATCTCCTTCACATTGTTCACCTCCAACCCCTTCGAGCGGCTGCTGCCGGCGGTGGCGGAAGGTCGTGACCTCAACCCCTTGCTGCAGGATCCGGGGATGATCATCCATCCGCCGCTGCTCTACATGGGCTACGTGGGCTTTTCGGTCGCCTTCGCTTTCGCGATCGCCGCCTTGCTCACCGGCCGTTTCGACGCGGCATGGGCGCGCTGGTCCCGGCCGTGGACCACGGTCGCATGGATTTTCCTCACCGCCGGGATCGCGGTCGGCTCGGGCTGGGCGTACTACGAACTCGGCTGGGGTGGCTGGTGGTTCTGGGATCCGGTCGAGAACGCCTCTTTCATGCCCTGGCTGCTCGGTACTGCTCTCATGCATTCGCTGGCAGTCACCGAGAAGCGCGGTGCCTTCCGCAGCTGGACGCTTCTGCTCGCGATCAGTACCTTCTCGATGTCGCTGCTGGGCACCTTCCTCGTGCGTTCGGGCGTCATCACTTCAGTGCATGCGTTTGCGGTGGATCCAGCCAGAGGGCTCTATATCCTTGCGCTGCTCGTGCTTGTGATCGGCATTTCCCTGGTGCTGTTCGCTTGGCGTGCGCCCAAGCTGGCCGGTGGCGGCAGCTTCGATCTCGTGTCGCGTGATTCGAGCCTGCTCGCCAACAACGTGCTCCTCGCGGTGGTCACCGGCGCAGTCCTGCTCGGGACGCTCTACCCGTTGTTCATGGATGCGCTCAACCTCGGCAAGATCTCGGTGGGCCCGCCCTACTTCGAGGCTGTGTTCGTGCCGCTGATGGCCCCGGTCGTGATTCTGATGATGGTCGGCCCCTTCGTCCGCTGGAAGCGTGATGGCGTAGCGCGCATCGTCCGCAAAGTGGGTCCCGGCCTGCTCCTCAGTGTCGTCATCGGTGTCGGCTGGGCATTCGCGATCGGCCATGTCACCTGGCGCACCGTGCTCGGCCTTTCGCTTGCTGCCTGGGTGTTGCTGGCCAGTGCAAAGCTGTTGCAGGAGCGTTTCGCCGATCGCCCCGGGACCGCGCTGGCGGTAAGGCTTCGCGGCATTCCGGGCGGATGGTGGGGCATGTGGATCGCCCACTTGGGTATCGGCATTTTCATTATCGGTGTAACGATGATCGGCAGTCTGGAGTCTCATATCGATGTTCGCATGAGCGAGGGGCAACGCGCCGAGCTCGGGGGCTACACCTTCGTCTTCCGCGGTGCGAAGTTCGTCGAAGGGCCGAACTACGAAGCCGCGCGCGGTTTGATCGAAGTCTTCCGCGGCGATCGCCCCTGGACCACGATGACGCCCGAGAAGCGCTTCTACGTCGCCAGCGCGATGCCGATGACCCAGGTTTCGCTCGACATCGGCCCCTTCCGCGACCTCTATGTGTCCCTCGGTGATCAGCTGGACGCCGAAACCTGGCTGGTGAACCTGCACATCAAACCCTTCATCAGCTGGATCTGGGCCGGTTGCGTGTTGATGGGCCTCGGCGGCATTTTCGCCGCATCCGACCGTCGCTACCGCCGTCTGGCCGAACGCGCCGCTCCAGCGGATGCTGCGCGACAGGCTGGTTGACGTCTGGGAGTTGCAATGAAAGCGAAGTTTCTCGTACCGCTGGCGATCTTCCTCGCCCTCGCCGGTTTTCTCGGCTACGGCCTGACGCTCAATCCGTCGGTGGTGCCGTCGCCGCTGATCGGCAAGCCTGCGCCGGAGTTCCGGCTCGCAAAGCTCGATGCGCCGGATGAGCGTTTCGGCGTCGAAGACATGCGCGGCGAAGTATGGCTGCTCAACGTCTGGGCCTCGTGGTGCGTTTCCTGCCGTGCGGAGCATCCGTATCTGGTCGAGCTTGCACGTTCGGGCGGAGTGCCGGTTATCGGGCTCAACTACAAGGACGAGTCCGACGCAGCCCTGAAGTGGCTGCGTGATCACGGTAACCCCTACGTTGCGACGGTCACCGACAACGACGGCCGGGTTGGCATAGAGTACGGTGTGTACGGCACACCGGAGACCTTCCTCATCGACCGCGATGGCGTGATTCGCTACAAGCATGTCGGTCCGATCAACCGGGACACGGTGCGCAAGGTGCTGATGCCCATGATCGCGGAGCTGTCCAGTGCAGGTTGATCGTTTGGATGTCTGTGCCGCGCTTCGACGCGCAACGGCGATCGCGTTGTTCACATTGATCGCGCCGTTTGGTTCGATTTCGGCCTCCGATGTGGCGCAGCCGATGGCCGACGACCCCGAGCTCGAGGCGCGTGTGATGGCGCTGGCACGCGACCTGCGCTGCCTCGTCTGCCAGAACGAGTCGATTGCCGAATCGCGGGCGCCACTGGCGGTCGACCTGCGCGCTCAGGTCCGTGAGCAGCTCGGTGCCGGAAAGTCCGAAGCCGATGTTCTCGACTTTCTGGTGTCCCGCTACGGCGATTTCGTGCTGTACAAGCCGCCTTTCCGGGCCAGCACCGCGCTGCTGTGGCTTGGCCCCGGGTTTCTCCTTCTTGGCGGAGTCGGCTGGCTTTTGTTCCGCCTGCGCAGAAGGGCGGAGGAGCCCTTGCCTCAGCTCAGCGATGAGGAACGTCGTCGCGCACGCGCCCTGCTCGAGGGCGCACCGTCTGATTCCCAGGAGCAACAACCGTGACAGGTTTCACCATTCTGGCCGCCGCCCTTCTGGTCGGCGCGCTTCTGTTCGTCGTTCCACCGATGCTTGGCTTTGGCCGCCGTCGTCGAGCGCATGCCGTGCGCCAACGTCAGGCCGATATCGCGCTTGTCGTGTTGCGTGAGCAACTCGCCGAGCTCGAGGCCGACCGCGAAGCGGGCACTCTGGCGGACGCCGAGTATCAGCGGGCCCGTGACGAACTGGAACAACGCGCTCTCGAGGAGGGCCGTGCCGCCGAAGATGGTTCCGACATGTCGCCGGCCCGTATGCCGGCGGTCGCGCTTGCGCTCACGATCCCGGCGCTGGCAGTGTTTTTCTACCTGTGGATTGGTGAGCCCGATGCGCTTGACCCGGTAAAAGTCGCCGGTGAGCCCTCGCACGAGATTTCGACCGAACAGATGGCCGGTTTGGTCGCTCAGCTTGCACAGCGGCTGGAGGCTGATCCGAGCGACCCGACCGGTTGGCTGATGCTGGTGCGCTCTTACGCGATGATGGGCGATCTCGACGCCGCGGCCGCGACCTGGCGCCGCATCGGCGACAAGGCGCCCGACGATGCAGGCATTCTGGTCGACTGGGCGGACATTCTGGTCGCGGGTTCGGATGGTGATTTCTCGGGCGAACCGGACCGCCTCATTGCACGTGCGCTCGAGCTCGAACCCGACAACTTCAAGGCGCTGGCGCTCGCAGGCAGCGCGGCGTTCCAGCGCAGCCAGTATCAAGTCGCAGCGGACCACTGGGAGAAGATCCTGGCCCAGATTCCGCCGAGCGAGGACGGTTACCAGCAGGTGCTGACGAGTGTGAACGAAGCGCGGACGCGCGCTGGACTGTCTCCCATGGCGGACAACGGAGCGGTTCTGGAGCCGCCCACGGCCGCTTCGACGCTTGGCCTGACCGGAACGCTCACCCTGGCCGAAAACCTGCACGACCAAGTGTCTCCCGACGAGGCGATCTTCGTATTCGTGAGACCCGCGGCTGGCGGCATTCCTATCGCCGCATTGCGCTTCAGAGTTGCCGACTTGCCGGTCGAGTTCGATTTCCGTAACGCCGATCTGATGACGCAGTCTTCGTTGCCCGACCAAGTCGTGATCGCAGCGCGATTGTCACGGGGTGGCGATGCCACGGCCCGTTCGGGCGATCTGGAAGGCAGCAGCGACGTTGTTGCGATCGATGCCGTTGGTGTTGAAGTCGTCATCGACAGCGTGCGCGAGTAGGCCGATGAAAGCGTCGGCCTGGCATGCGCTTCGATGTCTCGCGCTCGGCTTCGTAGTCGCGCTTGGCGGTGTGACCTCCGCGGTGCAGGCGGAAGGCGCGGACGACGGGCGGATCACGCTTGCGTGTGGCGGCATTGGCAAGGATGAGTCCGCGCGAATGCTGGCCTTGCAGCCAGCACACGCGCTCACGCTGATTTTCGCTGCAAACGATGGCAGCTATCTTGCCGGTGTCGATATCCGTATCGAAGCGCCGCTCGAGGGGCTTTCCACCCAACGTTCATGCGGTCCGATCGGCCTGGTGGACGTGCCGGCCCGTGGCCAGTACCGCATCACCGCAAGCCACGAGGGGCGTGTGCTCGAGCAGTGGGTCGATCTGACCCCTGCCGGCGGTGCCAGACTCGTGTTGCGTTGGTAGGGCGTGTTCTCATACGCCATGGCGTATGAGAACACGCCCTAGAGTTCCGTCTTACTGTCCCGCGCAGCCGCAGCCTCCGCCACCGCCACCACATCCACCCGCCTGCGTGCCGGCTGCAGCGGCGGCTGCCGGTGCTGCCTCCTGTTTCGTAATCGTGATCGTGAAGTGGATGACGATCTCGCCCGGGTTGCGGGTGACGTATTCGATGGCGACCTGCTTCCCGTAACGCTGTTCGATCTGTTGCAGCAGCGGCACCGGATCGTGATCATTCACGAAGCGCATCGTCTCGCCGTCGTGAAGGGATTCGAGCGCGCCGAAGATGGCGGCATGGCGGAAGCGCTTGGCGACGCCGCGCGCATCGAAAGCGAAGGTGGTGTTATCCAGGATGGGCAGTTCGCTCATGGCGTGCTCCGAAGGGGGTTGGGGAGCACGAATGCTAGGCTGCGACCCCTTGGACG
>NZ_WTVM01000172.1 GCF_012910885.1 Azoarcus taiwanensis
GCCCAGCGTCAGCACACCCGAGCCCACTGCAGGACCGACGTTGTTGGCGACGTCGTTGGCGCCGATGTTCATCGCCATATAGGCGCCGATCGCGGCTGCGACGACGACGAACCCGACCCCCGCCTGGGCGCCAAGCATGATTTTCGCGTAGATCGAAACGCCGATCAGGAACGCGATTGCGATCCCGAAACTGAAATACCTGCTGTGACTACCGTCTCCGTTTGTCTTCTTTCTGCCGAGATTCGGCGCCTTCATCGAGGACTGGAGTTCCACGCATCACCTTTGGCTGTCACAAAATATAATTGTGGCAGAAACATGACTGTAATGATCAGGCCTGATTGCGAAATCGTGCAGACGATTCGTGCAGGGGCAGTCCAGGCGGCCGTTCTGGCAACAGAGTGGTGGCCGGCCTACAAGCGGCTGTACTTCGTGGACCGGCCGCGCACCTTGTCCGCGGGATAGCGTTCGGCATTGAGCTTCATCTTGCGTTGCGCCGTATCCACGAGATCGACGCCGAGCACATCGGCCAGACGAATCAGGTAAAGCAGCACGTCCGCCATCTCCAGCTCGACCTCGCCCAGTTGTTCAGGTTCGAGGGAACGTGAAGCGTCCTCGGTGAGCCACTGAAAATGCTCGATGAGCTCGCCGACCTCGCCGGACAAGGCCATGACAAGATTCTTGGGACTGTGAAAACGCTCCCAGTCCCGCTCAGCGGCAAAGCTGCGCAGAGCAGTGCGTAAATGCTCGAGAGAGTCCTGCGACTCGTCGCTCATTCGATTCGATACTCGAGATCGAAACCGGCCTGCTCATCGAGCCCGAGTGCCTTCACCAGTTCGGGCATCGCCGATTCCAGCGTCTCGGGCAGTGTCCACGGCGGGTTGATGAGATAGATGCCGCTGCCGAACATGCCGAAGCCATCACGCGACGGCGTCTGCACCACCAGCCGCAGGTCGAGCCAGCTTCCCGCGTCAAGAGTTGCCAGACGATCCGGCAGACGCTGGGCCTCCGGTCGGGACAGGAGCGGATACCAAAGCATGTAGGTGCCGCCGGGGAACTTGCGTGTAGCCTCACGCAGCACATCGACCACCTTCCGATAGTCGTCCTTGACTTCGTAGGACGGATCGATGAGCACGACGGCGCGGCGGCTCGGTGGCGGCAACAGCGACCGCAGACCACCAAATCCGTCCGCCCGACGTACAAGCACGCGATCGCGGTCGCGCTCGAAGGTTTTGTCGAGCGAAGTGAAATCGGCCGGATGAAGCTCGAACAAGCGCATCCGGTCCTGTTCACGCAATTGCGTCATCGCCAGTGCCGGCGAGCCCGGGTAGAAATTGAGTCCGCCATGTGGATTGAACTGCGCGACTGCCTCGATATAGCTTGCAAGCGTGTCACACAAGTCGTCTCTGCCCCACAGGCGCCCCACCCCCTGCTCGAACTCGGCGGTCTTACCAGCCTGCTCCCCTTGCAGGGCATAGCAACCGGCTCCAGCATGGGTGTCGATGAACCACCACGGTTTGTCCTTGCGGCAGTAATAGCGCAACACCTCAAGGAGAACGAAGTGCTTGAGCACGTCGGCATGGTTGCCGGCATGAAACGCGTGGCGATAGCTGAGCATGAGGTCTGGACACAATGATGTGAGGCGGAATGCTACACCATCCAGCCGACCGGGAAGCCTTGCCACCCCGCCCGAAACGGGCTCGATCGAGTGCGGATACAAAAGAGAGGGGGACACGCGTTATCATCGCCGCTTGACGGTTGCACAAGTCAGTTCACAGCAGACGTGGCGAGCGACCACGATACAACACGAGAGATCAAGCACATGCCTATTTATGCGCTGGGCGACCGCGAACCCCAACTCGGCGAAAACACATGGGTAGCCGACAACGCGACCGTGATCGGTCGTGTCTTCACCGGCCGAAACGTCAGCATCTGGTACAACGTGGTGATCCGCGGCGACAACGATCCGATCATCATCGGCGACAACACCAATATCCAGGATGGCTCGATTCTCCACAATGATGACGGCGTGCCCCTCAGGATCGGCGCCGACGTCACCGTCGGCCACATGGTGATGCTGCATGGCTGCGAGATCGGCGACGGCTCGCTGATCGGAATCAATGCGGTAATCCTCAACCATGCGGTAATCGGCAAAAACTGCATCATCGGCGCCAACGCGCTGATCCCGGAAGGCAAGGTGATTCCGGACCGCTCGCTCGTCGTCGGCTCCCCCGGGCGCATCATCCGAGAACTGTCCGATGAAGACATCGCCTCGCTGAAGGTAAATGCGGCCAATTACGTTGAGAATGCCAAGCTCTACGCTGAATCGGCGCGGCGAATCGACTGAAGAAGGGCGATTGAGCGCCTGGCAATGAAGCGATTAACGCTTATGCAACATAATGTTGCCTGCGTTAGCTGATAATTTGCTCGAATATGACTAGAATGTAGGCAACCATAAACACGGGGTTGCCTTGTCATGCATCAAGTCTTCAGCTTCGCCCTGTTCCGCCCGATCTTGCCGGCGCTGCTGATTGCGCTCTTCTCGTTGCCAGTGCAGGCCGACGAGCACCCGCGCTTGCCGACCGTCGACCTGTCGGCCGAAGCTTCGCGCGACGCACCGAACGACCTGGCGACCGCGACGGTGTACTTCGAGGACACCCACTCGCACCCCGCCGAGCTTGCGCAGCGCGTCAATCGGGCAATCGCCGAAGCCTTCGAACAGATCCGCGCCTACCCGCACGTCAAGGCTGCAAGCTCCGGCATACGCACCTGGCCAGTGCATTCGCGCGACGGACGCACGATCGATGCGTGGCGCATGCGGTCGGACATTTCGCTGGAGACGACCAACGTTGCGGCACTGTCCGAACTGCTCGGCAAATTGCAGGCTGGCCTCGCGATTGGTGGTCTGTCGATGCAGCCTGCGCCGGAGACTCGCAATGCGGTGGCGGATCTTGCGGCTGAAGACGCTCTTCGCGCCTTCCAGGCCCGTGCGCGGGCGATCTCCGACACGCTCGGCCGCGATTTCCGAATCCGCAGTCTCTCGGTCAATTACGGTGGATTCATGCCACCCCCCTACCCGGTGATGCGTTCGGCCATGATGGCAGAGGCCGCGTCCGCCCCCGTGCTCGAGAGTGGTGAGAGCCGCGTCTCGGTCACCGTAACCGGCACCATCGAACTTCTGGATTGAATCCCATGCTCGAAACCCCTCCCGCTTCAACCAACCGTCTGCCACGCAACGCGGGCATCACCCTGGCAGTGCTGCTCACCGCAACGCTGGCGACCACTGCCTACACACGAGACAGTGTCCAGAGCGTGAGTTACATCTGTGGAGATGGCGACCGGTTCAGCGTCGAGTATCGGAATGGCCAGGCCCGGGTTCGTCATGGCATTGGCGTGTTCTCTCTGACAGCCCAGTCGGAAGGCGAGGTCAGTCGATTCAGCGACGGCAACCTGGTGCTGGTCTCGAGAAACGGCGTCGCCACCCTCAAGCACGCCGGGCCGACCAGCAGTGAGAACTGCCGCCCGATCGGACTCGACACCTGAATCTCGCGATGCGGCCGCATCAGCAGCGGACATGATTGCCCTGATCCAGCGCGTTCTTTCGGCGAAGGTAGAGGTTTCGGGTGAAACGGTCGGCGCAATCGGGCCCGGCATTCTGGCCCTGGTCGGCGTGGAGCGTGAGGACGGCGAACGTAATGTGATGCGTCTCGCCGAACGCCTGCTGGCGTACCGAATCTTCCAGGACGAACAGAACCGCATGAATCTTTCAGTGCAGGATGTTGGCGGGGGACTGTTGCTGGTGCCGCAATTCACGCTGGCTGCGGACACTCGCAAGGGCAACCGGCCAGGCTTTTCAACTGCCGCGGAGCCCGAACGGGCGACCAGACTGTTCGAAGAGCTGGTCGCACGGCTTCGAGAATCGCACGCACCGGTCGCAACGGGTCGCTTCGGCGCAGAGATGATTGTTTCATTGCAGAACCATGGGCCAGTGACCTTCTGGCTCCAGGCCTGATCCACGCCTGTTCGAGGAGAGCACCATGCGCAGCAGCCAGTCCAGTCTGATCATCGTGGCAGCGACCGCGCTCGTCCTCACCGCCTGCAGCACCGCACCCAAGCCAGCGTCGAACGCTCGGAGTCTGAGTGCGCCGACTCAGCCAACGCTGTCACAACGCGATGGGCGCTATTTCAAGCTACAGGACGAGAAGGCCGCCGAGGAGATCGTCCTCTACGCCCTGGGGCTACTCGGCACCGGCTACCGCTTCGGCGGCAACAATCCCGAAGCCGGTCTCGATTGCAGCGGCATGGTTCGCTATATCGTGCAGGAAGTCAGCGGCCAGACCCTACCGCACAATGCCGCCCAGATCGCGGACATGACCCGTCCGATCAGTGTCGCCGAACTGCGCCCCGGCGACCTGGTGTTCTTCAACACTCTCAACCGCCGCCATTCGCACATGGGCATCTACATGGGCGACGGTCGCTTTGTCCATGCACCTAACAGCCGAAGCCAGATCAGGATCGAGCGACTGGACAACACCTACTTTCGACCGCGCATCGACGGTGCGCGACGCATCGTTGCGAGCCTGAACTGAGGAGCTTCCAGGCCTAATCCTCGGCCGGAATCTGCACGAAGATCTCGCCGGGACGAGTCAGGCCCAGATCAAAGCGCGCACGCTCTTCCAGCGCCTCGTTGCCTGATTTCAAATCGCGCACTTCGGCATCCAGACCGGCGTTTCGCTGTTCGAGCTGGGCATTCACCGCTCGCTGCGACTGCAACTGGGCGTCAACCTCCCAGACCCGCAGCCAGCCGCCCTTGCCGAGCCACAGTGGATACTGCAACGCAAGCACGAGCAGAGCGAGAAGAAACACCGTCAACCGCATGACCTGAAACCGGAAAGTAAACGCAAGGTGGCCGACCTCGATGCGGTCGGCCACACTGACCAGTGCAAATGCTCGGGCAATCGGGCCTCCGGCCTGCGCCCAAGGGCGCTCAGCGCACCCGCAGGTTGTAGAACGCCCGCTTGCCCGGGTAGGTCGCGGTATCGCCGAGATCTTCCTCGATCCGCAGCAGCTGGTTGTACTTGGATATGCGATCCGAGCGCGACAGCGAACCGGTCTTGATCTGCATCGCGTTGAGGCCCACCGCGATGTCGGCAATGGTCGAATCCTCGGTCTCGCCCGAGCGATGCGAGATCACCGCGGTATAGCCTGCCCGCTTGGCCATTTCCACTGCCGCGAAGGTTTCCGACAAGGTGCCGATCTGGTTGATCTTGATGAGGATGGAGTTGGCGATCCCCTGGTCGATGCCCTGCTCGAGAATTGCGGTGTTGGTGACGAAGAGGTCGTCACCGACCAGCTGGATACGCTTGCCGAGCTTGTCGGTCAGAATTTTCCAGCCGTTCCAGTCGTCCTCGGCCATGCCGTCCTCGATGGAAACGATCGGAAAGCGATCGACCAGCGTCGCCAGATAATCGGCGAAGCCCTCGGAGCTCAGTGTCAGGCCTTCACCCGACAACAGGTACTGGCCGTTCTTGTGGAACTCGGAGGCAGCGCAATCGAGTGCGAGGACCACGTCGGTGCCCGGCTCGTATCCGGCGGCCGAGATTGCCTCCTGGATGAGGTTGAGCGCCTCTTCGGTGCCGCTGACGTTGGGTGCAAACCCGCCCTCGTCACCGACGGTCGTCGGATAGCCGCGCTTGTCGGTGAGCTTCTTGAGGTGGTGGAAGATCTCGGCGCCGCAGCGCAGCGCCTCGCGGAAGCTCTTCATCGACACCGGCATGATCATGCATTCCTGGATGTCGAGGCTGTTGTTTGCGTGTGCGCCACCGTTGATCACGTTCATCATCGGCACCGGCATGGTCATCGGCCCCGAGCCGCCAAAGTAACGGTAGAGCGGCAGGCCCGCCTCTTCGGCTGCCGCGCGAGCGACCGCCATGGAAACCGCGAGCATGGCATTGGCGCCGAGACGTGATTTGTTCTCGGTGCCGTCGAGCTCGATCAGGGTACGATCGATGAAGGCCTGCTCCTCGGCGTCAAGTCCGATGATGCACTCCGAGATTTCGGTATTGACGTTCTCGACTGCCCGCTGCACGCCCTTGCCGAGATAACGGCCGGCATCTCCGTCACGCAACTCGATGGCCTCGCGGGCACCGGTGGACGCACCGGACGGCACGGCGGCGCGCCCCATCACGCCCGATTCGAGCAGCACATCGGCCTCGACCGTGGGGTTGCCGCGCGAATCCAGAATCTCGCGGGCGATCACATCAACGATTGCACTCATAATTGTTCCCGTAGATATTGCCTTGAAAAATCAGAGCCCTTCGACCAACAGCATGTCGAATTCGGCTGCGCCGGCGCGCGCCTCACGGGCGGCACGATACTCCGGCGAATCGTAAAAGCGGCGCGCCGCTTCGGCATCGTCGAAGCGAACAATGACCACTCGCTCCGGCTGCCACTCACCTTCCAGCGTTTCGATGGCACCACCTCTCGCCAGGTAGCGGCCACCGTAGTGCCCGACCGCAATTTCCGCAAGCTCCCGGTACCGCACGATGCGCTCCGGGTCACTGACACGGACATCGACAACGACATAGGCAGGCTTCTTCATCAGCAGACTGGCCTTCCAGCACGACCGCCCTCAGGCGATCTCCATGAAACCCTGACGCTTGACCAAGGCATCGATGTCCCGCAGCGTCTCGAGGAGCGCTTTCATTCGGTCTAGTGGCCATGCGTTGGG
>NZ_WTVM01000173.1 GCF_012910885.1 Azoarcus taiwanensis
GGGGACATGGCCTTAATGTCGCCGAGTGGTCAGGACATGTTAGCAGTCAGACAGTGCCGGCGGCACGGAGCGCAGCGATCTGGTGCGGTTCATAGCCCAGGGCGGAGAGCACTTCGTCGGTGTGCTCGCCAAGTGCCGGGCCCAGCCATTCGGTGCCCCCCGGTGTTTCTGACAGTTTGGGCACGATGCCGGGTATGCGGCAGGGCTGGCCGCCGGGCAGGGTGACCTGCTCGAGCATCTGGCGGGCGAGGAATTGCGGGTCGGCGAACATGTCGGCCACCGAAAACACCCGTGATGCCGGCACCTCGGCTGCAGCGAGTGCGGCGAGCGCGTCTGCCTCGTCCCGCCCGGCGACCCAGGCGTCGATCAGCGCGTAGATTTCGTCGCGGCGTGCGTCCCGGCCGGCGTTGTCGGTGAGGGTCGGGTCGTCAGCGAGATCAGCGCGATCCATGGCCAGCATCAGGCGGCGGAAGATCGCGTCACCGTTGGCGCCGATCGCGACATGCTTGCCGTCGCGTGTGGTGTGCGTGTTGGATGGCGTGATGCCGGGCATGATGTTGCCAGTGCGTTCGCGCACGAAACCGAACACGTCGAATTCGGGCACCAGTGACTCCATCATCGAAAACACCGCCTCGTAGAGCGCGACATCGACCACCTGGCCCTTGCCACCCGCGACTTCGCGGTGGCGTAGCGCCATCAGCGCGCCGATCACGCCCCACAGTGCGGCGATGGAGTCACCGATCGAGATGCCGGTCTTGACGGGCGGGCGGTCGGGGAAGCCGGTCACGTAGCGCAGGCCACCCATCGATTCGCCGATCGCGCCGAAACCAGGTTGCCCTGCCATCGGGCCGGACTGGCCGAAACCCGACAGGCGCACCATGATGAGCCCCGGGTTGATTGTCGACAGTGCCTCCCAGCCGAGACCGAGTTTTTCCAGCACGCCGGGGCGGAAGTTCTCGACCACGATGTCGGCCTCGGCCACCAGTCTGCGCACCACCTCGACGCCTTCCGGGTGCTTCAGGTTGACTGTCACCGAGCGCTTGTTGCGCGACTGTACGTACCACCATAGCGAGGTGCCTTCATAAAGCTTTCGCCACTTGCGCAGCGGGTCGCCACCGTCCGGCGATTCGATCTTGATCACCTCGGCGCCGAACTCGGCGAGGATGCGCGATGCGAAGGGGCCGGCGATCAGGGTGCCGAGTTCGACGACCTTGAGGCCGGCGAGTGGTTTCGCGGGTTGCGTCATGCGTCGTCCGTAGTAACAGGATCGGTCCACCGCTGCGTCCATTCGTCTATGGGCAATGGCTGACCGAACAAGTAGCCTTGATAGAAGCCGCAATCGTTGTCCTGCAGGAAAGCGTGGTGCTCGTGGGTCTCGACGCCCTCGGCGATGACTTCCATCCCCAGGGCGCGACCCAGGGCGAGAATCGCGGAGACGATCGCGCCGCTGCGGCGGTCGCCCAGCATGTCGCGGACGAACGATTGGTCTATCTTCAGTTGGTCGAATGGTAGATGCTTGAGGTAGCTCAGCGACGAGTAGCCAATTCCGAAATCGTCCAGTGCCAGGCAGACACCGAGACTTCGGATTTCGTTCATGCGCTGCAGGGTGTAGTCGAGATCAGCGAGAATCACCGTCTCGGTCAACTCCAGCTTGAGCCGGCTCGGGTCGATCGCGCTGGCCGCAATCTCTTCGGCAAGCCGGGAGACGAAGTCCGGTTGGTGAAACTGGCGGGCGCTGACGTTTATCGCCAGCCTGAGATGCCGGGTTCGTGCCTGTTTTCCCCAGCTGCGAAGCAGCGCGCAGGCTTCGCCGATGACCCACTGGCCGATCGGCACGATGAGGCCGGTGTCTTCGGCCAGCGGGATGAAATCGGCGGGGGAGACCATGTCCGTGCCACAGCGAAACCAGCGCAGCAAGGCCTCTGCTCCAATGAGGCCGCCTTCACGATCGAACTGCGGTTGCAGAAAAAGCGCGAGCTCGGCGTGTTCGAGAGCGGCGCGCAAGCCGGTTTCGAGCTCAGCACGTATATCGACAACCGCCTGCATTTCCGGGTTGAACACTCGGATCGTGTCCTGCTGCTCAGCCTTGACGGTTCGCCACGCGACCTCTGCCCGCTTCAGCACGACGTCTGCGCTGTCGTCTTCGGGGCCGAACAGACAGAGACCGATTCTGAAGGCGCGCCGAACGTCGCTCCCGCCACCGACGCCGACTCGGTAGGGGGTGTCGATATGCGCATGCAAGCGCTGCGCGGCTGCCTTCGCCCTGGTCTGAGCCTGGTCTGCGTCTCGGCCCAGACCCCGCAACAGTGCGGCGAACTCATCTCCACCGATGCGCGCGACCACATCCTCGCCGTCGAGCGATTGTCGGAGCCGCCGTGCGAACTCCCGCAATAGCTGGTCACCTGCTTCGTAGCCAAGCGTGTCGTTGATGAACTTGAAGCGTTCGATGTCCAGCACCATGAGTGCGCCGTACTCTCCACGGTGCCTGCTATCGGACAATGCAGCACTCAGTTGCTCGTTGAATCGAGCGCGATTCGGGAGTTCTGTGAGGGTGTCGTAATACGCGAGCCGACGGATCAGGGCCTCGCTTTGACGCTTCTCGGTGATGTCCTGATTGACCGCCACGTAATGGGTGACGGTGCCGTCCGGGCTTCGCATCGGCGCGATGGTTGCAAATTCCACATAGCGCGTACCGTCGCGTCGTGTGTTGTGGAACTCACCCTTCCATATGTCGCCTCGGGTCAGCGTTTGCCACAGCAAATCGTAGGTTTCCCGTGGTGTGTCGCCGCGATTGAGGATGCGTATGTTCTCACCGATGATCTCTTTCGCCGCGTAGCCGGTGATTTGCTCGAAAGCCTGATTCACGTATTCGATCTGGCCTTTCGTGTCGGTGATGACGATGCTTCCCGGGCTTTGCGCCACGGCCAGTGCCAGCTTGCGCAATTCGTTTTCGGCCGCCTGGCGGGCCTGCCGCTCGTCAGCTTCGCCGATTGCGCGGCGGATTGCGTTGGGCAGGCGCGCGAGACGTTCCTTGAGGATGAAATCGTTCAGGCCCAGATGCAGCAGCTCCACCGCAAGCTCTTCGCCGATGCTGCCGGAGACCAGGATGACCGGGAGCTCGGGGCGCCCGGACTGGATGATACGAAGCGTTTCCTTCAGATCCATGCCGGGAACGTTGTAGTCCGACAGCACGATGTCCCAGTTGTCCTCGAGTGCGCATCGGAGAGCCTGGTTCGTGTCGATGCGCTGTGAACGTGCCAGCAGACCGGCCTTGCGCAAGTCGCGCTCGAGCAGCATGTAGTCGGCGGGTACGTCCTCGATGACGAGGATCTCAAGCGCCCGCTCAGTCGTTCGAGTCCCCTGGTGCGTCATGTCAGCCACTGACGCTCGGGGCGTTTGTCGCGACCCAGTACACGCCGAGGCGGGCGACGGTCTCGGCGAACTCGGCGAACTCGACTGGCTTGCGCACAAAGCTGTTCGCGCCGGACTTGTAGGAGCGGAGCCTGTCCTGGGTTTCGTCGGACGATGTCAGAATGACGATCGGCAGCAGTTCTGTGCGCGGATCCTCCCGCAGCCTCTCCAGGACTTCGAGGCCGGAGAGCCTTGGCAGACTGATGTCGAGGAGGACAACCATGGGCAGGTCCGGTCCTTCGCGCTGCGCGAACTCCCCCTGCCGAAACAGATAATCCAGGGCCTGCTGACCATCGCGCACAACATCGATCCGATTGACGACGTTCGCTTTCTTCAGGGCGCGCAAGGTGAGCATCTCATCTTGTGGGTTGTCCTCAACGAGAAGAATCGTCTTGTCTTGCGTCATGAGTCCTCGCTCTCGGTGTCATAGTGATCGCCTGCGGCGGATAGGGTAAAGCAGAATCTTGCGCCGTTTCCGGGAACCCCTTCTGCGACAATCTCGCCCCCATGTCGGTGCACAATGCGTTGCACCGTCGCCAATCCGATGCCGGTGCCGGGAAACTCCGTCTGTCGATGAAGACGTTGGAAGGGGACGAACAAACGCTGTGCATAGGCCATGTCGAAGCCGGCGCCGTTGTCCTCGATGCAGATGCCTGGACGGCCTGCGACTTCGGCCGCATCGACCCGGATCAAGGGCGACTCGGTCTTGCTCGAGTACTTCCAGGCGTTGTCCAGCAGGTTGGTCATCAGTATCTCTACCATGCGCGCGTCGCCATCGACCGTGAGCTCGGGGGCGACCTCCACCTTAACCCGATTGCCTGGGTGCAGACGCGCCATTTCGGACAGAACACGAAGTGCGAGCCCGGAAATGTCGATCGGTTCGCGTCGCAGCGCCCCGCGGGTGCTGCGTGACAGGGTCAGGATGCCCTCGATCAGCTCGCCCATCTTCTTGCTTGCGATCGAGATCTGATCGAGGAAGACGCGAGCCTCTCCATCGAGCCGGTCGCCATAATCCTCGGTGAGTGCGTGAGCGAATCCATCCATCGCCCGCAGCGGCGCACGCAGATCGTGGGATACCGCGTAGGCGAATGCGTCGAGCTCACGGTTGGCCGCGTGGAGTTCCGCGGTGCGCTCCAGCACCCGCTGTTCGAGGTGGGCGTTCAGCGAGCGAACCTCTTCTTCGGCTTGATGCTGGGCGGTGATGTCTTCCGAGAAGATCACGATGCCGCCAACGGTGCCGTCGACAGCGTGCCATGGGCGCACTTCCCAGCGCACCCATTGCCGGCGTCCATCGGCACGCTCGAAACAGTCGCCGTCGCTTCGAATGACCTCTCCGGCGAGCGCGCGCTGGTGAACCCTTCGCCACTCCTCCGGGAGTTCGGGGAAGATGTCGTAGTGATTGGGGCCGCTCATGTCTTCATGGCTGACCCCGTAGATATCCATCCAGCGCTGGCTTGCGAACATGTGGTCGAGGTTCCTGTCCAGCATCGCCAGCGCTGCCGGTGCATGTTCGATGAACAGCTTGAGTTGTGTCTTCTGCTCCTGAAGCGCGTCATAGGCCGCCTTCAGCGCCGCTTCGTTCTGTTTGAGCACCGTAATGTCGCGTGCGATACCAAAGGTACCGGTCACTCGGCCATGTTCATCGAGCAACGGCCCCTTCGTTGTCAGCATGAAGCGCGTGCCGTTCGGCATGCTGAGCTGCTCCTCGCTGACAATTGTGGACTTGTCGAGCCTGATCTTCCGGTCTATCTCGACGAGCGTGGCCGCCTCTTCCGGGGGGAACAGGGCGCTGTCGTCACGCCCGATCAGCTCGTCCCTTGTCTTGCCGACAAACTCGGCCGTCTTTTTGTTAACGAGGGTGTAGCAGCCCTTCAGGTCCTTGGCAAAGACCGCTTCATCGGACCCTTCCCAGATGGTCTGGAAGACCCGAAGAGTTCGAATCTGTTGAGCCTGGAGGTCGCGTTCACGTTCGTGGGCGACTGTTAACGCGTTCAACAGCCGCGAGACGAGGAAATAGAGCAGTGCCGCCGTGACAAGCACGAAAGCCCAACCCTTGACCATGCTGGTGCGGACGAGCAAGGTGGGGTCATCTATGAACAGCAACAGAATCTTGTCGGAGAGCAGGATCCAGAACGTTGCGAACAGGGCGTAGATCCACGCAATTCTGAGGGCACCGCGGCGGGCATCGACGAGCATTCGGTTGTCGGTCATGGTGCATGGCGCCAGGAAACGCGAGACCGTCTTGATCAACGGTTCAGACGGTCCGGCCGACGCCCTGTCTTGTTGTTATCGTTCCGGCATTGTGCCCCACTGCGATTCGCAGTGCGCGTGCATATCTGACATCCAAGGGATTCAACGTATCCGGTACATGTTGCGAGCAATGTCGAACTCGAGTCCGGTTTCGGCGAACTTGCCGTTGAACGCGTCGTTGAAGAAGCGCTGCACTTTGGCATTGCGCAGCGGGCGACCTTCGAAATATGCGTGCGAACTGGTGACGTGCGGCTGGTCGGTGAAGTCGATATACACCGCCTGTCGTGAGTCCAGCCGCCAGGGGTAGTGACCCAGCCGCGCCTTCTGCTTCTCGCCGAGCTTCATGCGGGAGGCGGCCAGGGCGCTGTCACGCTCGTTGATGGTGACATAGACGCGTCCGCGGCACTGGACGCGATCCACCCATTCAGCGTGGTCTTCGTTGTTGGTGTCGGCCGCGACCATCACCACGTTGTCGAACACCAGGTGATCACCGCGATATACCGAGGACTTCAACAGGTGTTTGAAGACATAGTTGCCCATGCTGTGCAGCATCAGGTTGATGCTGAAGGGGCACCACTTCTCGGCCTGGCTGGTGAAGAAGCGATCCCATTTCTCGGCGTCGTCCGGAAAGCGCAGATTGGCCTCGGTTTCCACTCGACGGACGTGCTCCTCGTGCAGACCAAGCAGCAATTCCTCCATGCGCGCGATTGCGCGGTCGAGTGCGCCGGTCGAAGCCAGCGCAGCGCGCTTGTCGCTCTTGTAGCTGACTACGCCGCGCGCGCCGCCCCCGTTGGCGGGCCAGGTGAAGGGGAGCACTTCCACGCCAAAGGTTTGAGCGAGGTGTTCCGCGCGGTCCAGGACAGCGGAGACATCGTTGTTGAATCCGTGCACGAAGAACAGCAGGTTGCAGCCTTTGCCATCACCACCGCTTGCCCTCTGTCAGCGGTAATCCAATAATCCCCACCTGTGGTAATCGAATTTTCCCCACCCATCGACTTGAAGGAGTCAGAGATGGAAAGGGAATCAGTGGTGTTCGATGTGGAAGCTGTCCTGGACCCGAGG
>NZ_WTVM01000174.1 GCF_012910885.1 Azoarcus taiwanensis
CCTCGGGTCCAGGACAGCTTCCACATCGAACACCACTGATTCCCTTTCCATCTCTGACTCCTTCAAGTCGATGGGTGGGGAAAATTCGATTACCACAGGTGGGGATTATTGGATTACCGCTGACAGAAATCGCCCGGATGTACCAGAGCCGCACTTTGCAGAACGCGGCACTCGCCGCCAGGGGACGCCTGGCGCTGCACGACGGACGGGAAGACGAAGCCATCCAGCTGCTGAGCGAGGCCATGCTCGAATGGATCTCGCTGCGAATGCCCTTCGAGGCGGCAAGTCTGCGCATCGAACTCGCAGCAGCGCACCGCGCCGCCGGTGACAACAAAACGGCCGACCGCGAACTCGACCCCGCATGCCAGGCCTTCGAGGACCTCAACGCCACACCCTGGGCGGAACTGGCGCGCAAGCATCTCCCGGCGAAGCCGGCGCGGCAGGATGTCGACCCCGAGCGTTGCGTTTTCCGCCTCGAAGGAGAGATGCGAACAGTCACCTTCGGCGCCACCACCGTTCGCCTGAAAGACCTCAAGGGGATGCGCTACCTGGAGCGCCTGCTGGCGGAACCCGGCCGGGACTTTCATGTTCTCGACCTGGTGGCGGTGGAGCGCGGCGCGCTCCCCGTCGGCGCATCATCCGACGCGCCCCCGGTCGATGCGCAATGCGGACTGGAGGTGTTCGACTCCAAGGCCCGCGAGGCTTACCGGCAGCGCCTCGCCGAAACCGAAGAGGATATCGCCGAGGCCGAGGCGAACAACGATCTACACCGCGCGGAACTCGCGCGCGCCGATCGCCAGTTTCTGGTTGACGAACTCTGCCGCGGCGTCGGCCTGAATGGTCGCGCCCGCACCGTCGGTGGCGGCCTGGAGCGCGCCCGCACCAGCGCCACCCGCTCGCTTCGCTATGCCCTCAAACGCATCGCGCGGCATCATCCGAGTCTCGGCGAGCACCTGACGCGAACGATACACACCGGCACCTATTTCATCTACCAGCCCGACCCTCGCGTGCCATTGCGCTGGAAGATATGAGATTGGCGCAAGGCTTGGCGTTCAAGCAAATGCTCCGTTTCCAGGTCTGATCGCCCGCGCTCCTTTGCTCCGACCAGCGCCTTACCCGGTGCGGCGCTTCATGCGATACCCTTGTGACCTATGCCGAAGTAATGGGGCGGAGGATCGGATGCGTATCGAAGGCAAACTCGCAAAATGGAACGATGACCGAGGCTTCGGTTTCATCCAGCCCTCGGAGGGTGGTCCGGAGGTCTTCGTCCACATCTCCGCGTTTCCCCGCGACGGCCAACGTCCTCAGCTTGGAGAGCGCCTGCTCTTCCAGATCCGGGTGGAAGAGGGCAAGAAGAAAGCGCAGAGCGTCGTCTGCCCCGACCGCCGTACGCAAGCCCCCGCAAGGCCACGCCATGCACAGCAACGTCATCGCCCGGGCCCACGAAGCGGTCTCTTCGGTCGCCTCGTACCCGTGCTGCTGCTCGTTGCGCTGGTCACCTACGGTTACGGCCTCTACAGCGAACGCAGCGCGAGCCGCTACGCGGCCAGCTCCCCTGTCCCGCCCCGTTCAGCCCAAGCCGTCCAAAGCAGCTTCGAAGTGTCCTCATTCCGCTGCGACGGCCGCCAGTACTGTTCGCAGATGACCTCCTGCGAAGAAGCGAAGTTCTTCCTCCGCAACTGCCCGAACGTGAAGATGGACGGCGATGGCAACGGTATTCCGTGCGAACAGCAGTGGTGCGGCTCCGGATTTCGGTGAGGCTGGATAGCTTCGACCATGGAATTGTTGTGATCGATTCGTCGATCACACGAGAAGGCTGCAGAGCGCCGGACTCCAACGGTTGCCGGGTTTGCCCCAAGTTGCGACGCTTTTCGCAGCGGGGTTCGATCGTGTAAGGGCTTGAGCTATATGACTTTGTGTGTATTGTGGTGCAGTGGAATATCCGGCAGCATCCCAAATATTCGTCATTCTTGACCTCTGCAACACCATGGGCATTGACTTTGCCACTCTCCTACCAAGCTGAAAGGAACGGTAATGACTGACTTATACAAAGTGTGTCTCGACATTGAGGGAAACGACAAAGGTCTCGCAATAACGACCGTTGCTGCCGATGACGAACCCGGCGCGGTCGAAAAGGCGAAAGCTCATGTTGGGTCTATGAATCAAAACTATAGGAATAGAAGAATTGACGTAGTCTGGAGCAAGAAGGTCGGAAGAAAGGGCTGTATCACAGATGGGTATATCCCGAGAACCTAATGCAATCCAGAGCCTTTCTGCCTTCGCCAAGCAAATTGCCTTTTTCGCCTTTCGCCGGCAACGCCGCCGTGCCAGCCCCGACTTTTCTCCGTTCGCGCCGCCCATCTTCTTCGCGTACGCCTATGCCCAACCCGGCAGTCGAGCGGACCTACGCGAAAAGTCGCGCAGGCCGATCACTTCTGCGTAATTTTTTATAAAAAGAATATAGGGCAGCACTATGGCAAGAGAAAAAAAGGTTGGGATTGGTGCGGTGAATATCACGATGCACCCTCATAGCCCAGACTTATACGCTCAGCTGATCAAAGATGCGAAAAAACTGAAGTGCTTTTCACGTCTATCGAAAGACAAAGCTGGATTAATCGCTTCGGTCTACTATCACGACAAGTCAAAGGGAAGAAGTTCCCCGCTGACCGGCGATCTTTATAGATTTAGTGATATCGATCTTGAGGGGAACTGGTTCAACACTCAGACGAATCAACATGCAGAAGAGAATGACCTGAAAGGTGTGTCCATTCCCGAGCATCTAAAACCGAACTCATCGCGATTCTCCTACATATTTTTTCCCGAAACCCACGTTCTTTTCTACGAGTCTTACTACGATGGCCATAGCTTAAGCAATCGTAGTGTTTTAAAGCTCATCGAAGGATCATTAAATGATCCGAGGTTGGTTCAAAAGTATGGGGTGGTTGACGTAACAGTTATTCCATCTAGGTAACACCTCTCTAAGGCCTTGTCCATCGCTCGAATGGACAAGCTTACAATTCTAATTAAGCGCCCAAACCCTGATAGTCATAAGAAAGCAGAAAGAAAAGTTCTTGAAAGGCTAAACGCGCAGAATATTGCGAAATACCAACATGAACTGACCTCGATCCCAGGTGCCAGTATCGCTCCTGATCCGGATACAAGAACACTCGCTCAGGTGGCGGCGAGAAACGGGTTGGTTCATGTCAAGGGGCGAGATAACACTGATCATCCTGTTGAGTACAACACCGTCGATCATCCATGGCAGCATTCGGAGTATTACGATCCAAGTGTTGAGACTGCGTACAACACATTCGCCAATGCAGTATTTGCGGTTCGCGAGGATGTTGAAAGCTGGATCGTCGAAGAAGATGAATGAAAGCGTTCTAGCGAGATATTGGAGATCTTACGGTGGCGCAAGAGCTCTGTTCAGTTCTGGTTACTTATACTCTGCCTTTTTTCTGTCGGCTGCGATGGCTCCAGCTTGGATCAATAATCCATGGCATGAAACCGTACTGTCGGTCATGCCCAATGTCTTGGGCTTTTCACTAGGTGGCTATGCGCTATTGGTGGCAATAGGTGACGAGAGTTTTCGCTCGCTGATTAGCGGCGAAGATGAAGATGGCGAGCCATCTCCATATATGGAGGTTAACGCTGCATTCGTCCACTTTATTCTCATGCAGTTAGCTTCTGTTATTTGCGCGCTGTTTTCGTCCGCATACTATTTTAAACTTGATCCGAATGGTCGAGTCGCAGGGGTTATTAACGATCTCTGCATTCCGCTAGATAAGTTAGTGCTCGTAGGGAATTTTCTCGGCTACAGTGTGTTCATATATGCATTGTTAACCGCGATTGCAGCCACTTTGGCAATTCTTAGAGTCTCATCATGGTATGACCTTATGCATACTGATCGAATCAAGAAGGAAAAACAACGTAGCAATCAGGTCAGCAAGGATGCTTCGCGCTGACGCGCGCGCCCTTGCTACCTGTGGCGTTGTCAGTCAAAAGGGGAGGCGCTTTGGAGCTGAAGGACTTTGTTAAGGCGACCCTGGAACAAATCGTTGAAGGGGTTGCCGCTGCTCAAGAAACTATTGAGGCGCGCGGAGGTATCGTTAATCCTTCGAACATGAGCTTCCTGAAGGATGGATCGTGGAGCAAGTATAGGCATGCCATGCCTCAGGAAGTCATCTTCGATGTGGCGCTCACCAGCACAGATAGACGAGGCTCTTCGGAGGGAATCGGAGTTTTTCTCGGGAGCATCAGTTTGGGAAAGAAGAGCGATTCCGGAGTCGAGCGGGTTGCAATGACCAAGGTCAAGTTCTCGGTTCCCTTAGTCCTGCCGCCAGGCCAAAAGCTGTATGACGTATAACAGGTTTGTCGAGAGGGAAATGCAACGGCAGGGCGCCGCGAGGCACGCTCTTGATCGTACGCCTCGCGGCGCCCTGTCGTTGTATGCCGCTCACCGCCAACGTTATAGCAATCAATTAATTGGATGGAAGAATGGAAGTAGAGAAATTGAAAATTGGCCACTATAGAAGTATATCCATTTATTTTATGGCGATTCTAGGTGGGCAGATTACGCTGTTGGGTTCGCTGTTTAGTGATTATCCTCAAAGGGGTTTCGCTATAGCCGCTATCTTTTTTATGCTCCTAGCTAGCCTTGCAGCGTTTTCAATTTCTGATGTTGCAGTGAAAAGGGTCTCGCCAACGCTCAATTTTAAGAATCGTTTCTGGAAATGGTTGTATGGGTTGGGTTCAACTACAAATGAAGTGGAGTATGTAAAGTCAGTGGTATCTGCAATACTGTTTGCATGTTCTATTGGCTTTTATTTGTGGTTTGTTTTAGGTGGTCTATAGCTCCAGCAAAACGCAGCACTCGCGTTCGCTGGTCGCTGTGGGGCGCCATGGCGCTACGCAGCTTGGCGCCCGTGTGCCTTGCGTTATGTGTGTTGAGGAGCAAGCATGGAAAGCGAGGGCAAGTTCCACCTGATCGTTGTCACACTCACGGTCGCACTAATGTTTGCGGGGATCACGTGGGTGAGTACGAAGACAAACTTGCCGGCGCAGAATTATCTAGTGTCGTTGTCGGTATCTGTACTAGCTTCAATCGGCACATATTTTTCCACTAGCAGAGTTCTGAGGTGGCTTCTTAGACGCAACAAGCAAGTCCGACGAATTATTCTCGGCCCCTCCTACCTCGATGGAACCTGGGTTGGCTATCTCGTCGACGAGGATAAGCAGGTCTTTCTGATCGTCGAGCAATATGAACAGGATGTTGATGGTTTGGTGATTAGAGGTTCCTCATACAACTTGGAAGAAACCAGGGAGTCCAGGTGGGTATCTAAGATGTGTAACCTCGAGCCTAAGAAGGGTCTGATAAGCTACAGTTTCGAGTGCGTAACGATTAGAAGGGGCATCACCTTTGAGGGCTTTGGAGATTTTCAGCTGTGTAGGACGGCAAAGACTGAGCCTGCGGTGGAAATACAAGGCCTAATTTACGATTTTATATCGAGCTCAGAGAATGCGAAATTGGTTGAGGAAATCAAGCTCGAGTCGAATGTACTTGAGTTTGAAGCGGTGAGGAAAGCTAAGGAGTTCTGGCGGGAGCGAGCAATGAACAGGGGCGCATAACATGGTGGCCGGCCGCGCTCCCTTCGCTCGCTGGGCGCTGCGCGATAGAGCCACACAGTGCCGCTCAGCTCAACGTTAGACCCAACAAAGGACGCTCCCGATGAGGTTCCTGCTACCGTCGGCAGGGATCATTGTCGGGATCATCCACCTACTCCCGCTCGCCGGGGTGTTGGGAGCAGATCGGTTGGCATCGCTGTACGGGATCGCGTTCGATGAGCCGAAGACCGTCATCCCGATGCGCCACCGCGCGGTGTTGTTCGGCCTGCTTGGGGATTTCTGACCTACGCCGCGTTCAGGCCGAACTTTCAGCTGGTAGCCTTGATCGCTGGCTTCATTAGCGTCTTGTCGTTCCTCTACTTGGCTTTGGCCATTGGGGGCTACAACGACCAGGTCGCTCGTGTCTTTGCGGCTGACCTTGTGGCGATGGCCTGTCTAGCCGTGGGAGCGGTTGCTTATGCGCTTGCACGTCGCCGCGCCTAACTTCGCGGTTGGGCGGAACACGCCAGCTGGCGTCGCCGCGTCCAGCGAGCTTGGGTGTTATCGTGTGTGTGCGTCTGAACGTACGTGCGGGAAAGCGTGCAGTCCGCGGTAAGTTGAACACGCAAGAGGTGCGTCATGAACGGAATCACAGCAACTGAGGCGCGCAGCAACCTTTATCGGTTGATTGACGAGGCCGCCGAATCCCACCAAACAATCGTCATCATGGGTAAGCGGAACAAGGCTGTCCTGATTTCCGGGGAAGACTGGTCTGGAATTCAGGAAACGCTTTACCTGCTCTCCCTACCGGGTATGCGGGAGTCTGTTCGTGAGGGAATGGATACCCCCGTGGATGAATGCGATGAGGAATTGGACTGGTGACATGGAAGTTGGTTTACACCAAACTAGCCCAGAAGGACGCAAAGATACTGGCCTCCAGCGGCCTCAAGCCAAAGCCCCGGGAATGGTTGGAACTGATTGCAGGGCACCTCGAATAACGCGAGGTTTTCGTTGAATCCCGCCGCCAAACAATGACAGCGACCGAACTCGGTTCAATTTCTCCGGCAAATCACCGCTTTTCTCTGCGGTGTCGCCCCGTTTTCTCTTCGA
>NZ_WTVM01000175.1 GCF_012910885.1 Azoarcus taiwanensis
TGTGAATGTTTCAACACCATCACTTTGGCACATCGATGCCGTCAGGTAACGTGAGGGCTCCTCTCTGCTGAACCCCTGCAGCCTCACACCACCCCAGAGGGGAGGGAGGCGTCCATTACATCTCCCAGAAGTGGTGGGTGCGGTGTTGCTGGGGGTGCGTCCATTGCCTGTAGGAGCGGCGCAAGCCGCGAAAAGGACGCGGTGTTGGCACCGCGTCCGTTCACTCAAACACTGCAAGCCGAAGACATCGCATCGAGCCGATCATGGCGCTGGGCGAGGTCGTCCTGCGCGATCGCGCGCTTCTGCACAATGGGTACCTGGTATTTGGCGGCGGTGATTTCGGCCAGAATCGATACCGCCATCTCGGCTGGCGAGCGGGCGCCGATGAACAGCCCGACGGGGCCGTGCAGGCGGTCGATCTCGTGCTGCGACAGGTCGAACATCGCGAGCCGTTCACGCCGTTTGGCGGTGTTGGTGCGGCTGCCGATCGCGCCGATGTAGAACGCGGGCGACTTCAGTGCCTCGAGCAGGGCCATGTCGTCGAGCTTGGGGTCGTGGGTCAGCGCGACGATGGCGGTGTGGGTGTCGACGCCGAGGTCGAGGATGGCGTCGTCCGGCATGTCGCGGCGGAAGGTGATCGCCTGATTGGCGAGGCCCTCGGCGAACTCCTCGCGTGGGTCGACCACGATCAGTTCGTAGTCGGTCGCCAGCGCCATGTCGCAAACGTATTGCGACAGCTGCCCGGCGCCGATGACGATCAGCCGCCACCGTGGGCCGTAGATGGTGCGCATCACGCGGCCGTCGAAGCTGAAGGCGTCGCCACGGGTGGCGTCGCGCAGGGTGGAGCGGCCGGTGCAGGTATCGAGTTCGCGAGCAGTCAGGCGTTTGGAGGCGATCCGTTCGCGCAGGATGCGCAACGTCGCCAGATCAGGTTCCGGCTCGACGACGATGCGTACTGTGCCACCACAGGGCAGGCCGAAGCGGGCGGCTTCGTCGCGGGTCACGCCGTAGGTGACCAGTTCCGGTACGTCGTTCGCGAGTTCGCCATTGCGCACCCGGTCGATCAAGTCGTCCTCCACGCAGCCGCCCGAGACCGAGCCGACCACCTGGCCGTCATCGCGGATCGCGAGCCAGGCGCCGAGCGGGCGCGGCGACGAACCCCAGGTTTCCACGACGGTCGCCAGCGCGGTGCGGCGACCGGCTTCCAGCCAATCGATGGTGGTGTTGAGTACCGAGAGGTCGGTGCTGTCCATGTTCTGTCGTCTCCGTTGGGTTTGTTCTGTTTCTGATTCGATGCTCAGGCTCTGCCGGTTGCGCCGGCGCGCCGGTCCTTGAGCACGAAGTAACCGCGATACAGTGCCACGCTGATCACCATGCCCCAGGTCATGCCGGCGAACATGCCGCCCAGCATTTCGGTGAGGCCGTAGCTGCCACCGGTCGCGATGCGGGACAGCCACAATGCGCCGGCGGTCATGCCGATGAGCATCCAGGCCGAGCACATCAGATTCTGCGCGAACACGGCGCACAGGTAGCGGCCGCAGTCGGGGCGAAGGATGCGCAGACCCGGAATTGCGGCCAGGCCCCCAGCGATCATGCCGGCGTGCATGCCGGGCAAGAACATCAGATGCGCCTGCAACGCTGCACCAAAGGGCAGGCCGTCAGTCGCGGCACAGAGGTCTTCGAGCAGGGGTACGGTTTTCTGCATCACGTCCCAACTCAGGCCGACCACCATGCCGCCAAAGCCGAGGGTCAGCATCACGTGAGGTGGTGACAGTCCCGCGCGCTGCGGGCGGATCGCGACCAGCGCAATGCACCCGGAGATCACCATGGCCCAGGTCAGCGCGAGCAGGGCCCAGTCGATATCCGCGAGCGAGGTGCCGACCAGCCAATAGGCCACCGACACCATTGCGAGCAGCAACAGCGGGGTGTGCTTCTGCGAGCCAATGCTCGATCGCAGCAAGGTCGTGGTCACCAGGTCTCCTCCGGTGGTCTAAGATGCAAGTTCGATCCGGCGAGCTGAGCTCGGTTCCGGATGCTTGCTTTATTTGTCCTGGACAAAGAATATCCGGGAACGAGTGCTGTTAATATAGATCCACATATTCAAGAGCGCATCCGCAATGAACGAATGCGCAAGTCCGGTGCACGAAATGCATCGGTGGAGACATTAACTGTCGGTCAGCCGACAGTGGGACCAGTCACCGGAGGAGGGTGTCCCATGGCCAGTTGTCCAGTCGACGCGTCCGCCGCAGGGGGGGCCTCGTGGTTGTACATGCTCGAGCGTTTCGACGTCGGCGTGATCAACCTGGACGCCGATCTGCGTGTTGCGAGCATGAACGAATTCGCCCGGCGCACGCTGCCGGTCGATGACCGTGAGCCGTTCGGCAAGATCGTCACCGAGTTCCATCCCGAGATCTCACGCGCCAAGGTAGCCTTTCTGCTCGATCAGGCGCAATGCCCGGTATCCAATCCGCCCCCGATGACCATGATCATCAATATTCCCGAGCGGGTGTTGCTGATCAAGGTTTCGCGCATGAGCGACAGTCAGGGTGATGTGCAGGGCTATACGCTTGTTTTTCATGATATTACCGAAGCGGTGAGTCGTGACGACAGCGCGAGCAACAAGCGGGATTTCAAGCGCCAGCTATTCAAGATTCCCACTGTGCGCCAGAACCGCATCGTGCTGGTGGATGTGGCCTCGGTATCGTTCATCCGCTCCGACGGACACTACACCTGGGTGCAGACGGCGGACGGCAACTACTTCTGCAACCTCACCATTGGCGACCTCGAGGCAAGGCTGGACCCGGAGCGTTTTCTGCGGGTGCATCGCAGCTACATCGTCAATCTCGAGCAGGCCGAGCAGATCGTGCGCGACGACGGCAAGGTTTTGCTCAAGCTCGCACAGCCGGAGGATGTTGAGATTCCGGTGGCCCGTTCCAGCGTCTCGCGTCTGATGGAACACCTCGGCCTCGGCGGTACGGTGAGCTGGCGCTGAAGCGTCGGTAACGCAAATCCTCCTCGTTTTGCACTTCATGCACTGAAGCTGCGTTTCGTGCTCCTCATCCGGGGTTTGGTTCATTGACAGTTTCAATGTCCTGGACAAACCCTAGACTGAAACAGCCCTGAATCCTTCCGGGTTTTCCGGTCTGGGGCCATACAAGCACAACGAGGAGACACGAATGATCCCACCGAGCTTTGACTACCACGCGCCGTCGACCGTGGCCGAGGCGGTCGGACTGCTGGCGCAGCTTGGCGACGATGCCAAGATTCTCGCCGGCGGTCACAGTCTGCTGCCGATGATGAAGCTGCGCTTCGCCGAACCTGGCGCGCTGATCGACCTCAACCGCATCGACGCCCTGCGCGGTGTCAGCGAGGAGGGTGGCAAGATCCGAATCGGGGCGATGACCACCGAGAACCAGCTCATCGCGTCCGACCTGCTCAAGACCAGGGTGCCGCTGTTGCCCGAGGCCGCGCGTCAGATTGCCGACCCTCAGGTGCGCAACCGCGGCACCATCGGCGGCGACATCGCCCACGGCGACCCGGCCAACGACCATCCCGCCATCGCCATGGCGCTCGACGCCACCTTCGTGATCACCGGCCCGAACGGCGAGCGCCAGGTGCCGGCCACCGAGTTCTTCCTCGGCACCTACTACACCGCCATCGAGGCCGACGAGATCCTGACCGCGATCCTGGTGCAGCCCTTTGCCCCGAAAACCGGCTATGCCTACACCAAGCTCAAGCGCAAGACCGGCGACTGGGCCACCGCCGCGGCGGCCGTGGTGATGACTATGGACGGCGACCGTGTCGCGAGCGTGCGCATCGGCCTCACCAACGTCGCTCCCACCGCGCTGCGCGCCAGCGATGCCGAGCAGTCCCTCGTCGGCAAGACCCTGGACGCCGCAACCCTGGATGAGGTTGCCCGTCTGGTACGTGGCGTTGCCGAGCCCGCCGCCGATCTGCGTGGCGACGAAGAATACAAGACTGCAATGGCCGGCGAGATGACCAAGCGCGCGCTGCGCCAGGCCGCCGAACGCTGCCGCTGACCGAAGGGGACACGAAGATGAGCAAGAAACTGGTTTCGATGACCATCAACGGCAACAAGGTGGAAGAAGCGGTCGAGCCGCGCACCCTGTTGATTCATTTCCTTCGCGAGAAGCTGAGCCTCACCGGCGCGCACATCGGCTGTGAAACCAGCCACTGCGGCGCCTGCACCGTGGATATCGACGGCGAGTCGGTGAAGTCGTGCACCTGTCTCGCGGTGCAGTGCGACGGCGCCGACATCAAGACGGTCGAGGGGTTGGCCTCCGGTGGTGTGCTCCACGCCGTGCAGGAAGGCTTCTACAAGGAACATGGCCTGCAGTGCGGCTTCTGCACCCCGGGCATGCTGATGCGAGCCTACCGCCTGCTGCAGGAGAACCCGGACCCGACCGAAGAGGAGATCCGGGTCGGCATGTCCGGCAACCTGTGTAGGTGCACCGGCTATCAGAACATCATCAAGGCCGTCCAGTACGCCGCGCGCAAGCTGCGCGAGCCGGCCACCGCAACGGCCTGACCCGCAGGAGGAGACAGAATGAACGCACCACTGAAGGAACGCGAACAAGCCCTGATGGGCATCGGCGAGTCCCGACTGCGCAAGGAGGATGCGCGCTTCATCCAGGGCAAGGGAAACTACGTCGACGACATCAAGCTGCCGGCGATGCTGCACATGGACATCGTCCGCTCGCCGCTCGCCCATGCCCGCATCAAACGCATCAACAAGGAGGCCGCGCTCGCCATTCCCGGCGTGCACGCAGTACTGACTGCTGACGACCTCAAGCCGCTCAAGCTCCACTGGATGCCGACGCTCGCCGGCGACGTGCAGGCGGTGCTGGCCGACGAGAAGGTCGCCTTCCAGATGCAGGAGGTCGCCATCGTCATCGCCGACGACCGCTACATCGCGGCCGACGCGGTCGAGGCGGTCGAAGTCGAGTACGAGGAGCTGCCGGTCGTCATCAATCCGTTCGACGCGCTCAAGCCGGACGCGCCGGTGATCCGCGAGGATCTCGCCGGCAAGACCGAAGGCGCCCACGGCGTCCGCACCCATCACAACCACATCTTCACCTGGGAAGCCGGCGACAAGGCCGCGGCCGACGCCGCGTTCGCCAACGCACCGGTGACCGTGAAGCAGGACATGTTCTACCCGCGCGTGCATCCGTGCCCGCTTGAAACCTGCGGCTGCGTGGCCAGCTTCGATCCGGTGCGCGGCGAGCTCACGACCTGGATCACCAGCCAGGCGCCGCACGTGGTGCGCACCGTGGTGTCGCTGCTGTCCGGCATTCCGGAGTCCAAGGTTCGCATCATCTCGCCGGACATCGGCGGTGGCTTCGGCAACAAGGTCGGCGTGTATCCCGGCTATGTCTGTGCCATCGTCGCCTCCATCGTGCTCGGCCGTCCGGTCAAGTGGGTCGAGGATCGCATCGAGAACCTGTCCGCCACCGCCTTCGCCCGTGACTACCACATGACCGGCGAACTCGCCGCGACGCCGGACGGCAAGATCACCGGCCTGCGCGTCGAGGTGGTGGCCGACCATGGCGCCTTCGACGCCTGCGCCGACCCGACCAAGTTCCCGGCCGGCCTGTTCCACATCTGTTCCGGCTCCTACGACATCGCGGCGGCGCATTGCAGCGTCAAGGGCGTCTACACGAACAAGGCGCCCGGCGGTGTGGCCTACCGCTGCTCGTTCCGGGTCACCGAGGCGGTGTATCTCATCGAGCGCATGGTCGACGTGCTGGCGCAGAAGCTGGGCATGGACAAGGCCGAGATCCGCGCGAAGAACTTCATCCGCAAGGACCAGTTCCCCTACACCTCGCCGTTCGGCTTCGAGTACGACTCCGGCGACTACCACACCGCGCTGCAGAAGGTGCTCGACGCGGTCGACTACAAGGGGCTGCGTGCCGAGCAGGCGGCCAAGCGGGCCGATCCGAACTCGCCAACGCTGATGGGCATCGGTCTGGTCACCTTCACTGAAGTCGTCGGCGCCGGGCCGAGCAAGATGTGCGACATCCTCGGCGTGGGCATGTTCGACTCCTGCGAGATCCGGGTGCATCCCACCGGCAGCGCGATCGCGCGCATGGGTACGATCACCCAGGGCCAGGGCCACCAGACCACTTACGCGCAGATCATCGCCACCGAGCTGGGGATCTCCTCCGAGGTGATTCAGGTCGAGGAGGGCGACACCAGCACCGCGCCCTACGGTCTGGGCACCTATGGTTCGCGTTCGACGCCGGTCGCCGGCGCCGCGATCGCGATGGCGGCGCGCAAGATCCACGCCAAGGCACGCAAGATCGCGGCCCACCTGCTGGAAGTGGCCGAAGGCGATCTCGAGTGGGAGGTGGACCGATTCAAGGTCCGTGGCGACGACAGTCGCTTCAAGACCATGAAGGACATCTCCTGGGCGGCCTACAACCAGCCGCCGGAAGGGCTGGAGCCGGGGCTCGAGGCGGTGCATTACTACGATCCGCCCAACTTCACCTACCCGTTCGGTATCTACCTGTGCGTGGTCGACATCGACAAGGCCACAGGCGAGACCAAGATCCGACGCTTCTACGCGCTGGACGACTGCGGCACCCGGATCAACCCGATGATCATCGACGGGCAGATCCACGGCGGCCTCACCGAGGGCTTCGCGGTGGCCATGGGCCAGCTCCTG
>NZ_WTVM01000176.1 GCF_012910885.1 Azoarcus taiwanensis
GGCGTGCTCCATTCTCGACCCCGACTGCGAGGCCTGCCAATGACCGCCTTCTTCGACGACTGGGACAGTCCCGCCCCCGCACGTAACCAGTCCGTGCCACCGCCCGTCGCCCGTGCGACACCCACCGCGCCTTCGGTGGAAATCCGGTCGCTCGACGAGATCGCGATCGCCGAGTCGCCCGCGAGCGCGGCCACGGCCGCCGTCTCAACAAGTGCGACGCTCACCGCCCTGCCCCCGGTGCGTGCGGCCGACAAGCGCATCGTCAACGGCAAGGCCGACATCAACCAGCTCGCCCCCTTCAAGTACCCGTGGGCGTGGGAGTTCTTCCTCAACGCCAACAAGAACCACTGGACGCCGCTGGAAATCTCCATGGCGCAGGACGTGCACGACTACCACCACAAGCTCACCCCGGCCGAGCGCCATGTGTTCGAAAACGTGCTGTCCTACCTCACCACCTCGGACATCCTCGCCATGCGCAACATCGGCCTCGCGGTGATGGAAAAGATGAGCGCCCCCGAACTGCAGATCTACCAGGCCCGCCAGGTCTACGAAGAAGCCTTGCACACCTGGACCTACCAGCACTGCATCGAGAGCCTGGGCCTGGACCAGCAGGAAATCTACAACCGCTACCGCGTCGTGCCGCAGATCCACGGCAAGATCGCGCTCGCCAACCGCCGGCTGGAGCGCATCATGCGCTCGGACTTCGACCTCACCGACCGCGACAACCTGCACGAATTCGCGCTCTCGTACCTGTTCTTCGCCGGCATCTTCGAGGGCTGCTGGTTCTACAACGGCTTCACCCCCATCTTCGCGCTGCAGCGCCGCGGGCTGATGAAGGGCACTGCCGAACAGCTGCAGTACATCATGCGCGACGAGGTGCTGCACTGCGCCTTCGGCATCCGCGTGGTACGCACCCTCATCGCCGAGGAAAACCTCCAGCTCGACCCGCAGGCCATCGCCACCCTGTGGGCCGAAGCCGAAGCCGCCGAGGCGGCCTACGCCGACTACCTGCTCGCCGACCCGGTGCTCGGCTACTCCGCCACCCAGCACATGGCCCAGTTCCGCTTCGTCGCCAACCGCCGCGCCCGCCAGCTCGGCCTCGCCGAACCCTTCCCCGGCGCCGAGAACGTGCTGCCCTGGCTCGACGAACAAGCCAACCTGCGCAAGGAGAAGAACTTCTTCGAGACCCGGGTCACCGAGTATCAGACCGGTGGGGCCTTGAGCTGGGAGTGATGATTTCGGGGCTCGCTTTACCACTCGGCTCGCGATGATCGCGCATGCCCGGTAAGCAGCGAGGCGCATTCAAGCCCTCACATCGAATCGATTGCCTCGGTCGCGATCACGCAAATCAGATGAACCTGGCAATGAGCGAAACATGTCGTTGACACACTCTCTGTTCCTACCCCTCGACAACTACGTCGAACCCGCTCGCCCACCCCGGGAACGTCTTCGCGAAGCCCTCGCCGAAGGCGTTCTGGCGGAGGCGCTCGGGTTTCACGCAGTCTACTGCGCTGAACATCACCTGTCGGACTACGGACTTGTGCCGAATCCCGCCGTCTTCCTGGCCCATCTGGCAGCACAGACGACGCGCATACGGCTCGGCCCTGCCATCGCAAACCTCAATGCCCGAAACCCGCTGACGGTGGCCGAGGACTACGCCCTGCTCGACCAGCTTTCCGATGGCCGGCTAGTCTTCGGAATCGGGTCCGGCTACCTACCCGACGAACTGGCCACCTTTGGCGTAGACGACGAGCGCCGTGGCTCGCGTTTCGCTGAGCGGCTCACAACCGTCCGCAAGCTGCTAGCCGGGCGACTCGCCAGCCACGCCGAGCCGGACTGTTTGCTCAAACGCGATCAACTCCCGCTATATACGCATCAACCCTTCGGCCCCCAGCTTGCGGTGGCGACCTTCAACCCGGATTCAGCCCACCTGATCGGTTCGCAAGGCCTTGCGTTGTGGCTGATGCCCCATGCCACCTGCTGTGAGCGGCGCGACCTCATCGAAATCATCGACGCACATCGAGAAGGCTTCCTTGAACGACTTCGTCTCCAACCAGGGGTACTTGGAGAGTTTGTCCGACCCTTGGTCGCGGTTTGCCTGCCGGCACATGTATCCAACACGCTGCCCGACGCGCTGCGCCTGTGCGGCCCCTATCTCAGCGCCCATCTGGCACGCCGCCCCTACCCCAGAAGATCCGACGCAGAAACCTTGACGAAAGCCGGCCTGACACTGATCGGCGGCTCTGGCCAGGTTCGTCGCACGCTCGAGTGGCTGGCGAGCATCGGGGTGACCGAAGTCATGAGCATGCACGCCTTCGGCGGCATGCCGACCGCGCATGTCCAAGCCTCGCTGCGCGCTTTCGCCGAGCGCGTCGCTGGGCTTCAAGCGGCGGAAGCGCTTGAGAATGCTTGAAGCCCTGTGCACGCGCGTCCTGCTGGACACATAAGATGAGCGTCGCATTCAGACGGGGCTGCGCAGCCTCTGCGCCGCCGCCACCATGTTTCGCAGCGCCGGAATCACCTCCGCCCACTGACGGGTCTTGAGTCCGCAATCCGGATTCACCCACAGACGCTCGGGCGGAATGCGCTCGGCGGCCTTTTGCATCAGCTGCACGATGTGCGCCTCGTTCGGGATGTTGGGCGAGTGGATGTCGTAGACGCCGGGCCCGATCTCGTTGGGGTAGTTGAAGTCGTCGAAGGCGTCTAGCAGCTCCATGTCCGAGCGCGAGGTCTCGATGGTGATCACGTCGGCGTCCATGCCGGCGATTGCCTCGATGATGTCGTTGAATTCGGAATAGCACATGTGGGTGTGGATCTGAGTTTCGTCGCGCACACCGTTGGCGGTGATGCGGAAGCTCTCCACCGCCCAGTCGAGGTAGCCCTTCCATTGCGCCTTTCGCAGGGGCAGGCCTTCGCGCAGCGCGGCCTCGTCGATCTGGATGATGCTCACGCCGGCACTCTCCAGGTCCAGCACCTCCTCGCGGATCGCCAGGGCGAGCTGCTTGCAGCTCAGCGAACGGGGCTGGTCGTCGCGCACGAAGGACCAGTTGAGAATGGTCACCGGGCCGGTGAGCATGCCCTTCATCGGCGTGTCGGTGAGCGATTGGGCGTAAGTGATCCACTCCACGGTCATCGGGTTGGGACGGCTGATGTCGCCAAACAGAATGGGCGGCTTGACGCAGCGCGAACCATAGGACTGCACCCAGCCGAACTGGCTGAAGGCATAGCCGTCGAGCTGTTCGCCGAAGTACTCGACCATGTCGTTGCGCTCGGCTTCGCCGTGCACCAGAACGTCCAGCCCCAGGGTCTCCTGCTCGCGCACCGCGCGGGCGATCTCGGCCTGCATTGCGGCCTTGTAGGCGGCGACATCGAGCCGGCCTGCCTTGAAGTCGGCGCGCGCCTGACGGATCTCGGCGGTCTGCGGGAACGAACCGATGGTGGTGGTCGGGTAGGCCGGCAGCCGCAGGCGTTCGGCCTGCTTGGGCGCACGTTGGGCGTAGTGGCTTTCGCGCCGGCCAAGGTGGGCGTCGATGCGCGCCACCGCAGCCTGCACCCTGGGGTTGTGCACGCGCGGCGAGGCGCGGCGGGCGGCCAGCGCGGCCTGGTTGGCGGCGAGTGGCTCGGCCACGGCGGCGCGGCCCTGATTCAGAGCGGTGGCGAGCACCGCGAGTTCATCGAGCTTTTGCCGCGCGAAGGCGAGCCAGGACTTCAGCTCCGGGTCCAGCTTCTCTTCGCTGGCGAGATCCACCGGTACGTGCAGCAGCGAGCACGACGGCGCGATCCACAGGCGGTCGCCCAGGCGCTCGGCCAACGGCTCCAGCCAGTCGAGCACGGTGGTGAGGTCGGTCTTCCAGATGTTGCGGCCGTTGATCACGCCCAACGACAGCACCTTGTGCGCCGGCAGCAGGCCGATCAGCGGCAACACGTCGTCGCGGCCGTTGATCGCATCCACGTGCAACCCGGCCACTGGCAGATTGGCGGCGAGGTACTGGTTTTCCGCGAGCTGGCCGAAATAGGTCGCCAGCAGCAACTTGACGCGGCAACTCTTCAACTGGTGATAGGCGGTCTCGAAGGCGTGGCGCCAATCGGCGTCGAGCTCGGTGACCAGAATGGGCTCGTCGATCTGCACCCACTCCACGCCTTCGGTCGCCAGGGTTTCCAGCAGCTCGGCATACACCGTGAGCAGCTGCGGCAGCAGCGCGAGGCGGTCGGAGCCATCCTTGGCCTTGCCGAGGGCGAGATAGGTCACCGGTCCGACGATCACCGGCTTGGCGCGCACCCCCTGTGCCTGTGACTCGGCCAGTTGCGCGAGCAGGCGTGAAGCATCCAGGCGGAACACGGTGTCGGCGGTGAACTCCGGCACGATGTAATGGTAGTTGGTATCGAACCACTTGGTCATCTCGCCCGCGGCCACGCCGCCGCAGCAATCCGCATGCGCTTCGGCGGACGCCGCCGAACGCCCCCGGGCGACGCGGAAGGTGTTGTCGAGCGCGTCGCCTTCGAAACCTTGCACGCGCTCGGGCAGATTGCCGAGTGTGAAGCTCATGTCGAGCACCTGGTCGTAGAACGAGAAGTCGCCTACCGGCACAAGGTCGAGGCCGGCCTGTTCCTGCCAGTGGCGCTGACGCAGCGCGGCGCCGGTGGCCTTGAGTGCGTCAAGAGAGGATTCGCCCCGCCAGTAGGATTCGAGGGCGAACTTCAGTTCGCGCCTGGCGCCGATGCGCGGAAAGCCGAGGTTGTGCGTAAAAGCCATGATGAATACCCAGGGATGAACAATCGTGCTGCCATCCTAGGCGGCTTAATCCATGAAGAAAAATGGTATTGTTTCATTGATTCATGAATACATCTCACGCAACACAAACATGAGCATCCTCGAGCGTACCCACCTGGAAATCATCCACGCGGTCGACCAGCACGGCTCGCTGACCGCCGCGGCGGATACCCTGCACGTCACGCAGTCGGCCCTCAGCCACACCGTGCGCAAGCTGGAAGACCAGCTCGGCACCGCGATCTGGTATCGCGAGGGGCGCAGCCTGCGCCCCACTCAAGCTGGCGAGTATCTGCTGGCGGTGGCGCAGCGCCTGCTGCCGCAACTGGCGCTGGCCGAAGAACGCCTGCGCCAGTTCGCCCAGGGCGAGCGCGGCGCGCTGCGCATCGGCATGGAATGCCACCCCTGCTACCAGTGGTTGTTGAAAATCGTCTCGCCTTACCTCGTCGCATGGCCGGCGGTGGATGTCGATGTAAAGCAGAAATTCCAGTTCGGTGGCATCGGCGCGCTGTTCGGCTACGAGATCGACCTGCTCGTCACACCCGACCCCTTGCACAAGCGCGGCCTTGTCTTCGAGCCGGTGTTCGACTACGAGCAGGTGTTGGTCGTGAGCCGCCAGCACGCGTTGAGCCCGGCCCGCCATGTGCGCCCCGAACAGCTCACGGACGAAACCCTGATCACCTATCCGGTGAGCCTCGACCGGCTCGACATCTACACCCGCTTTCTCACCCCGGCCGGTATCACGCCCAAGCGCCACAAACCCATCGAGACCACCGACATCATGCTGCAACTGGTTTCCAGTGGCCGCGGCGTGGCCGCGCTGCCACGCTGGCTGGTGGAGGAAAACGCCGAACGCTTCGGCGTGGTGCCGGTGAGGCTGGGGCCGCAGGGCGTAGACAAGCAGATCTTCCTCGGCTACCGCGAGGCCGACGGCGACACCGACTACCTGCGCGCCTTCGTCGACATGGCGCGGGCGTACCGTGCAGCCACAGGATCAGGCGTTTCCACTGCAGCGGAGCAGGTGTAGCCTCATCTGCACGCAGCTGATGCGCCGCGCCCGAACGCCTGAACAGCGCCACGACGCGGAGTCGACCGCAGAAAGCGGTGATAATGGCGGCCATTTTTCGCGTTCAGCGCCATTTCAGGATTCCCGCATGGAAATCAAAGTCAATTTTCTCGACAAGCTTCGCCTCGAAGCCCGCTTCGATGATTTCGCGGTGATCGCCGATCAGCCCATCCGCTACAAGGGCGACGGCTCGGCGCCGGGACCCTTCGATTACTTCCTCGCCTCTTCGGCGCTGTGCGCGGCCTATTTCGTCAAGCTGTACTGCGAAACGCGCAATATTCCGACCGACAACATCCGCCTGTCGCAGAACAATATCGTCGACCCGGAAAACCGATACAAGCAGATATTCAAGATCCAGATCGAGCTGCCGGAGGATATCTCCGCCTCGGACCGCCAGGGCATCCTGCGCTCGGTCGAGCGGTGCACAGTGAAGAAGGTAGTGCAGACGGGGCCGGAGTTCGTGATCGAGGAAGTCGCCAACCTTGATGCCGACGCCCAGTCCCTGCTGACACTGCAGCCGGATGCGCAGGCCAGCACCTGGATCGCCGGTAAGGATCTGCCGCTGGAGCAGACCATCGCCAACATGTCGCGGGTTCTGGCCGATCTGGGCATCAAGATCGAGATCGCCTCGTGGCGCAATCTGGTACCCAATGTGTGGTCACTGCACATCCGCGATGCGCACTCGCCGATGTGCTTCACCAACGGCAAGGGCGCAAGCAAGGAAAGCGCCCTGGCCTCGGCGCTGGGCGAATATATCGAGCGCCTGAACTGCAACCATTTCTACAACGACCAGTTCTGGGG
>NZ_WTVM01000177.1 GCF_012910885.1 Azoarcus taiwanensis
GGCGAATTCCATCAGGGCCAGCAGACATCGGGTCTGCCAAACAGGCCGGATATAAGACTGCAGCCAGACTCTGGAACGTCAAAAATGCAAACTTCACTTGCCAAACCGGGAGGCGTCCATATAAGCGGCGTGAGCCGCGAATGCTGCTTGGCCGACAGGCACCAAGGCCTGTACCGTTCGAGGGCCTCAGGCAGGTGCCCGGCTTCGCACCCGGATGATCACATCAACTTCTTCCAGCTCGAGACCCGCCGGCAGCACCGGAGTGCCGATGACCTGCAGCTCGTCGGCCGAAACGTCGGACAATTCGCCGGTCCGTACGTCGAACAAGTGGTAGTGCGGCGCAGTGTTCGAATCGTAGAACACCCGTTCCGGGTCAACAACGAGTTCTCTGACCATGTTTTTCTCACGGAAAAGCTTGAGGGTGTTGTAGACCGTCGCACGTGACATCTCGGGCATGTGCTCGCGCACCCGCGCGAGCACCTGGTCCGCCGACAAATGAACCGGACGAGCGAACAACACTTCGGCGATGGCCACTCGCTGGCGGGTGGGTGGGATGCCTGCCTTGCGAAGACGCTCGGCGGCTCCAGGAAAGCGTGTCGTCACCATATGCGCTCCTTCCGGTAAGGGACTGGGGCAGCACCGCAAACAAGCGGGGCAGCCCCGGATTCCAATGACGAAACCCGCGCACGCGCGGGTTTCGTTTGTGCTTCACACGTCTCGCGCGCCGATTACCGGAACGGATCCGGGCGCGGCGTGTCGTTGGACGACGGCGGCAATATCGGCAACGTCAGTTGCGGCATGTCACCGGTCAGCGTTTTCAGGAAAGCCACGATCTTGTCGATCTCTTCCTCTGTGTAGTGACGGCCGAGCTGGATCTGGCCCATGATGTCGACCGACTCCTCGAGGGTGTTGGCCTGGCCATCGTGGAAGTACGGATAAGTGTATTCCACGTTGCGCAGCGTCGGCACCTTGAAGCTGAAGCGGTCAGCGTCGTTGCCTGTAATCGAGTAACGGCCCTCGACCGGCGAGGTGCTCTCGTAGGCGCGAACGATACCCATGCGCTGGAAGGACGTACCGCCGGCGGCCTCCCCGTTGTGGCAAGCGGTACAACCGCTATCCTTGAAGATCTTGTAGCCTTCGAGCTCATAGGCAGTGATCGCATTGTCGTCACCCTTGAGCCACTGATCGAAGCGCGCGTTCGGCGTCACCAGGGTTTCTTCGAACTCGGCGATTGCTGCGGTCACCATGTCGATCGTGATGTCGCGCGAGCCAAAGACCTGTTCGAACTCGTCCTGGTAGCCCGGAATGGAGTTCAGCACGTCCAGCGCCAGCGTGTGCGGCATGTTCATCTCGATGTCGGCCTGGATCGGACCGGCAGCCTGCTCCTGAAGGTCGGCAGCACGGCCGTCCCAGAACTGGGCGATCGCAAGACTGGAGTTCAGCACCGTCGGGGCATTGACCGGGCCAGCAGCCCAACCGTGACCGATGGAGGTGGCGAGGTTGTCGGTACCGCCGCGCGACAGGTTGTGACAGGTGTTGCACGAGATGATGCCGGACATCGACAAGCGCGGTTCGAAGAACAGTTTCTTGCCGAGTTGAACCTTGGCGGGATTCTCCGAGACATAGGGCTGGATCGGGGTAATCGGCTCGTCGCGAACGGCGGACGCCCAGGCGACGGAGCTGACTGCGGTCACCGCAATCGCCACGGCCAGACTGCTGAGTTTGACTTTCATGATGCACTCCTTGAGAGAGGGAAGCTGTTTAGACGCTGTCTAAATATTGGTGACGATTAGACACCCATGCCCGTACCCCGTTATTGATCCAGATCATGAAAACTTCCGATTTTCGCGACGATAGCCGAAGACTGACCGCCCGTGTGATCCACTCCACATGGCGTATCCAGACGCCCCGCGAACGTTGCGCTGCAAAACGATACAAACGCTACACATCCAGTCGCTAAGCTCTAATCCATTGCTCCAGTGAACCTCCGGCCCGATTCGAAATGACGACCTCCCCGCCAGTGTCCCGCTCCCGAAAACGACCGCGGCGCACCAACCGCATCCTGCTCGGCCTCATCTTTCTCGCAGTCGCCGGCCTTGGCGGCTGGGCGGGCTGGAAGCACTGGTGGAGCACACCCAACGAGAGCGCGCGGCTGCAGTTCGTGGAGATCCAGCGGACCACGATAGAGGATCTCGTCACCGCCACCGGCACCTTGCAGCCGCGCGATTTCGTCGACGTCGGCGCACAGGTTTCGGGCGTGCTCACTCGCATCCATGTCGAGGTTGGCAGCGAGGTGCGCAGTGGCGATCTGCTCGCCGAAATCGACCCCACCGTATTGCAGAGCCGGGTGGACGCCACACGTGCGCAATTGCGCAACCAGCGCGCTCAGCTCATGGACCGCGAGGCGAGCCTTCAACTGGCCGAAATCCAGCAGCGCCGCCAGCGCAACCTGATGGCGGAGGACGCCACCACCGAGGAGGCACTGCAGACCGCCGAGGCCAGCGTGCGCTCGGCCCGCGCCCAGATCGAGGCGCTCAAGGCACAGATCGAGCAGACTGAATCCAACCTCCGCGCGGACGAGGCCAATCTTCAGTATTCGAGAATTCTTGCGCCCATGGACGGCACCGTGGTGTCGGTCTCCGCCCGGCAGGGCCAGACGCTCAACGCCAGTCAGCAGGCGCCGACCATCCTGCGCATAGCGGATCTGGGCACGATGACGGTGCAGACCCAGGTATCGGAAGCCGACGTCGGCCGCTTGCGCCCCGGCATGGAGGTGTATTTCACGACCCTGGGGGGTACCGGGCAGCGCTGGAACAGCCAGCTGCGAACCATTGAGCCGACCCCGACGGTGGTCAACAACGTGGTCTTGTACAACGCCTTGTTCGAGGTTCCGAACGACGACCGCCGGCTGATGACGCAGATGACTGCCCAGGTTTTCTTCATTATCGCCAAAGCCGAGAATGCGCTTTCAGTACCGATGGCGGCCTTGTCGGCTCTCGCACCGCCATCCGGACGCGGCGTCGGCGGACGCAGGCCCGAGGCGACATCCGCCCCCGACGGCGCGACACGACCGGCCGGTCCGGGGCGAAGCGCGACGGTCCGTGTTCAGGCCGACGACGGGACTATCCAGGAACGTGATGTGCGCATCGGCGTGACCAGCCGGGTCGCAGCCCAGGTGTTATCAGGCCTGAACGAAGGCGACATGGTGGTTGCCGGCACGCGAACGACTGGCAACCCCGGTCAGGCGCAGGCAGGCCAGCCCCGGACACCCGCGCGATGAAGGTCGAACCCGACATCGCGCGCCTCTCCGAAACGGCACCGGCGCCCGAATTGATCCGGCTCGAAGGCGTCACCCGCGTCTTTCGCAACGGTGACGTCGAGGTCGAAGTCCTGCGCGGCATCAACCTCGAGATCCGCGAGGGCGAGTTCGTCGCGATCATGGGAAGCTCGGGGTCGGGCAAGTCTACGCTGATGAACCTGCTCGGCTGCCTCGACCGGCCGACATCGGGCAGTTATCGCTTCATGGGTCAGGACGTCGCCGAACTGGACCGGGACGAGCTCGCTCGGCTGCGTCGCGAGGAATTCGGCTTCGTCTTCCAGAGCTACAACCTGATCGCCGGCTCGACCGCCACCGAGAACGTCGAGGTGCCAGCGGTCTATGCCGGCCTGGCGCCGGAAGCACGGCGCGAGCGCGCCGAAGCACTGCTCACCGAGCTCGGTCTCGGAGAGCGGCTCGACCACCGCCCCAACCAGCTTTCCGGTGGCCAGCAACAACGAGTGTCGATTGCCCGTGCGCTGATGAACGGCGGGCGGGTCATCCTCGCCGACGAACCCACCGGCGCACTCGACAGCAAGAGTGGCGCAGACGTGATGCGTCTGCTCTCCTCGCTGTCGGAGCAGGGTCATACAGTGATCCTGATCACCCACGAGCGCGAGGTCGCCGAGCACGCCGACCGGGTCATCGAGATCCGTGACGGACAGATCCTCTCCGATCCGGGCCCCGGGTCCATACGCACGCTCGAGCACAAGGCACGCAGGGACGCCGACCATGACTCGACGCTCATCGAGCTGCTCGAAGCCACCCGCACCGCGGTGCGCGCGCTCGGCCACAACCTGTTCCGTACTGCCCTGACGCTGCTCGGCATCGTCATCGGCGTGGCCTCTGTCATCGCCATGCTGGCCATCGGCGACGGCGCGCGCCAGGAGGTCATCGACCGGATCAGCGCGATGGGCTCCAATCTGCTCACGGTTCGCCCGGGCGCGCCAAACATGCGTGGGCGTGACGCAGGCGCGACCCTCACGCTCGAAGACGTGAAGGCCGCGGCCGAATTGCCCAATGTGCTGGCTGCGGTGCCCGAGCAGGGCGGCTCCGTCACGATCCGCTTCGGCAACATGGACCACCGCACCTCCGCCACCGCTACCACGGCCGATTACATCCTCGCCCGGACCTGGCCGGTGGCCAACGGTACTTTTTTCTCCGCCGAGGACGAGATGCGCTTCGCGGCAGTCACCGTGCTCGGGCAGACGGTCTCGTCTGCACTGTTCGGCAATCGAGAGCCGATCGGCGAGTACGTGCTGGTGAACAACATCCTTTTCCAGGTGGTCGGCGTCATGGCGCCGATGGGAGCAACCGCATGGGGCCAGGACCAGGACGACGTGATCTTCGTCCCTTGGTCCACCGGTAGCTTGCGCCTCTTCGGACAACGCCATGTTCGCAACGCGACGATCGCGGTCGAGGATGTCGCCCTGATCGACGAAACCCAGGCGGAAGTCCACTCGCTGCTGCTCACACGTCACGGGGTCGAAGACTTCTCCATACGCAACATGGCCTCGATCATCGACAACGTCTCGGCGACACAGAACACGATGACCATGCTCCTCGGCTCCATCGCCGCGATCTCGCTGCTGGTCGGCGGCATCGGGGTGATGAACATCATGCTCGTCTCGGTCACCGAGCGGACACGCGAGATCGGGATTCGCATGGCAACCGGGGCACGCACGCGCAACATCATGCAGCAGTTCCTCATCGAGGCGCTGACGGTTTCCGCGCTCGGGGGTCTCATCGGCGTGTTTGCCGGCCTGGGGGTCGCCGCACTCATCGAGCGTTTCGGCACGCCGATCCAGTACTCGGTAATGCCGGTGGCACTCGCCTTCGGCTGCGCTTTCGCCACCGGCTTGGTGTTCGGCTTCCTGCCTGCACGCAAGGCCGCGCACCTGGACCCGGTCACCGCGCTCGCCTCGGAATGACGCTACACATGCACACGATGGATCGCATCGCACTCACATTCACCAGTCCGGAAACCGCCCCGAGTGGGAAAGCGAGCTCAGGTTCGATGTTTCCCACTGGCGCAGCAGGACAGTCTCAAGTCCGACAGGCTGCCAGGGTGCGGCTGCTTGCCGCCACCGCCTTCTCACTCTTGCTCGCGGGCTGCGCACCCTCGTTGGTCGCCCCCGGGACACCGGTCGCGTTACCGACATCATGGAGCGAAGCGACCGCCGACGACAGCGACCGGGCCACCCTGGAAGCGGACTGGTGGTCCCGGTTCGGTTCCAGCGAGATCCCGCATTGGATCGATGAAGCACTCGCCGGCAGCCCTGACCTCGGGATCGCCGCTGAGCGCGTCGTGCAGTCTGAACTCGCCGCACGGAACGCCGGCGCTAGCCTTTTCCCGACCCTCGATCTCAACGTCGCGACCAACGTACGCGTCGCGGACGCGAGAGGCGTCAGCGCGAGCACCACCGAGTCCTCCTCTGTCGGGCTGGCGGTCGGGTACGAGATCGACCTGTGGGGCAGCCGTATCACCAACCTGCGCGGCAGCCAGGCACAGCTTGCCGCGAGTCGTCACGATTTCGATGCCGCACGGCTGTCGCTGACCGCCGCGGTCGTCAATGCCTACACCCAGGTGCTGGCACTTCGCGCTCGGCTGGAGATCGCCGAGCAAAACCTGGCTATCGCCGAGCGATTGTTCGAGATTGTCGAGGCCAGATTCCGCCACGGCGCGGCATCCGCGCTCGACGTCAGTCGGCAGCGCTCCACAGTGCTCGCGCAGCGAGACGCGCTACTGCCGCTGCAAACTCAGGAGCGCCAGAGCCGGCGTGCGCTGGCCTTGCTCGTCGGCCAGTTGCCGCAGGGCTTCGATATCGGCCATGAAGGTTTCGAGGCGCTCACCGTGCCGGAAGTTGAGGCGATGCTGCCCGCCGAGCTGCTCGCAAGACGCCCCGACCTCGCCGCGACCGAAGCACGACTCATCGCCGCCGAGGCCAATATCGCGATCGCCCGCGCCAACCTCTTCCCGGCACGACTCAATCTCGGCGCCAACGTCGGCCTTTCCAGCGCCGAATTCGGTCTGCTCGGCCTCGGCACTCCGGCAGGCAGCGCCACCCTCGCGCTGTCCTTGGTGCAGGCGATTTTCGACGGCGGCCGACTGCGCAATCAGGTCGCCATCAGCGAATCCCAGCAGCGCCAGTTGCTCGAGGAGTATCGCCGCAGCATCCTCGCCGCACTCAAGGAAACCGAGGACGCAATCGCTGCGGTCGACCGCAGCCGGCGCCAGGAGTCGACGCAGCACGAGATCGTGCGCGAAGCCGAGCGCGCGCTGCGCCTGGCCGAACTGCG
>NZ_WTVM01000178.1 GCF_012910885.1 Azoarcus taiwanensis
TCTTGCTGGAATTAGCGAAGGAAACATGCACCAGCAGTAGGTGAAGCATCAACCAGATAATCCGATGAGATGCCGGTCTGTCTCACTCTCATGCAAAGGTAAGATCAACCATTTAATCCGCTTACCCCGAAATTATTCGCCGCTGATTTTCCTGACTGGTTTGGTTCGATTGGCGCCTCGCTATACACCCTGTTCCAGATCATGACCCTGGAGTCTTGGTCGATGGGCATCGTCCGCCCGGTCATGGAGGCTCATCCCTTCGCGTGGATCTTCTTCATCACCTTCATCCTGCTCACGACCTTCGCCGTGCTGAACCTGTTCATCGCGATCATGGTGGATGCGATGAGTGCCACGGAACATGTTGAGCAAGAAGAAACGCGAACGCTGGTGGTCGAGGAGCACCAGGCAGTGATGAGCGAGCTCCAGGCGATTCGCGCCGAACTCGCTGCCTTACGCGCCGCGCAGTTCCCGAATCAAAATAGCAGTCACCCGACGTGACACCACAACATCATTCACTTTTTGACAAATGACTATGACGACCCTGACTTTCAAGACCTATCGCGCTGAACCCTTGATTGGTGACACACCATGGATGACCAAGACCTGCATTCATGCCCTGGGCCGTTTATTGCAAGACAGTCGCTGCTTCCTGGAGTATGGGGCGGGCGGATCTACCCGGTTCGCTGCCGCTCATGCGGTCAAATCCTTGATCTCGGTCGAATCCGATATCCGTTTTCTCAACGCAGTAGATGGTTACATTCAAAGGGACTCGCCAAACCTGGACTGGCACCCCATGCACGTCGATATTGGGCGTGTCGGACTGCTTGGCTATCCCTTGCAGTTAAAAAGCATGCGCCGTTGGCTGCGCTACCCATCACGCCCCTGGGTGGCGGGACATCAACCTGATCTGGTCTTGATTGACGGGCGATTCCGGCTGGCATGCGCTTTGGCCACGGCCTACTACGCCCAACCTGGCACAACCATTTTCTTCGACGATTATCTTTACCGCCCTTGGTATTGGACTGCCGAACGATTCCTGTCGATGGTTGCAAAACCGGGTCGAGCACGTATCTTCAAAGTGCCTGACACCCACCGACCTCACCTTCGCGCCGCGCTGGTCTCTGCTTGCCGGGATCCGAGATAGGAGGCGAACGTCAATCAACGCCAACTCTATTTCATCAACTTCCGCGAGTTCACATTTGACGTGACGGTTTCGGCCAATGGGTCACGCATCCTTGAAGGGATGGCACACCATTTTTTCACCGCTGTTCCGGGTGACGCCAGTGCGCCAGACCGCTCAATCCCAACGCGACTCCGCCTCACGGCGCGAGAAGTTGACGTTCCGGCCATCATGGAGAAGTTGTCGGATGCGCCACGGCACGCCCTCCGCGTCGAGTTCGACCAGGCCGATACCGCTACCGTTGAGCAGGCGGCGACCGTGCGCGATGCCGTCGGGCTTGCGCGGGATGACGCGCATGTGACGGCGGCGCGTGAGCCAGTTGAGCGGCGAACGCGGCGAGTATAGCCAGCGATTGCTGCGGTCGAGCACATCGAGCAGACGGGGCGGAAACGTGTTGCGCAGCCCACTGCTGGTGATCTGCCAGATGTCCGGACCGCGCACCCGACCGCGCAGCTCGACGTCATAGACGAAGGAGTAGTGAACATCGCCAGACAGCACCACGAAGTGCTGCGGGGTTTTCGGGTGACGGAAGATGTTGAGGATGGCGTTGCCCGCCCCTGGGTGGGCCATCCAGTTCTCGGCGTCGACCATCAGGGATTGGCCGAACCAGGAGAACACGCGCTGAATCGACTCGATCAGCTTCACGCCGAAGATCGGCGCCGGCGACACCAGCAACACCGCTGGCAATCCCTTTATGGTCTGCTGCAGATCGGTCAGCGCTTCCCAGTCCAGCAGGCCGGAAGGCTTGCGGGCGGCAGACTCCGATCGCCAACGGTGGGTGCGACAATCCATGACCACCAGCGGCGGCTGGGTAGGCCACGTGTAGTGCCAGCGGTCGAAGCGCGACAACCGTTCGATCAGCGCGTCATGCGCTTGCGCTCCGGGCGTCTCAAGGCTGACCTGAACCTGATCCAGCAGTTGTGCATCGAAAGCGTCCGGCTGATTACCCCAGGCCTGATTGATCAGGTAGCCGAACACGGCGTTGCCAATCACCCGCCGTGAGAACGGATGACCGTAGGCCACCTCCTCCCACTCGCGGCTCAGGTTCCAGTCGTCAGTGATGTCGTGATCGTCGAAAATCATCGCAGTCGGCAGATGGGCAAAAAGCCGCCGCACCGCCGGCAACCCTGCGACAAACGCCTCAATCACGTCACGCTCCGCGTTGTAGAGCTTCAGCGAATCGGCATCCAGATGGGCAGGCGGCGTCAGGTCGATCTGCGACCACAGGGCCGGCGACCACACCAGTAGATACATCGCCAACACCTCGCCAAGCGAGATCAGATGGTTGTGGGCGCTGTCGGTGGTGAACACGGGTTTCTCCACGCCACCAAACAACACCTCAATCAGTGCGTAGTTGCGCGCATGCCGCGGCAACAGGGTTTCGCGATGGTAGAAACCGGCCGGGTGGCGATAAAGGGCCTGCGCGCTGTCGGCGCCGCTCAGCTCGCCGCCGGCCAGCGGCTCGTCCGGCAGGCCGAGTCGGGCGATTACCTGGTGAATCGCGTTCAACATCGGCCCGGCCACGTCGTCGGCATAGACCTGATCGCCGGTCATCATCAACACCGATGGCCAGGCGGGCGGTGCATCTGGCGTCTCCGATGGCGAAGCGCCGTCTTCTCTTGGCGACACCTTCTGCGCGAGCAGACGTTCCAGCAGTCGATCGGCCTCAACCAAGCCATCCCCGTCGGCATGATGCGGTTTGCGGCATGATCCATGCAGCAGGCTGTGAATGCGCGAAGGCAGCACCAAGCCGGGGGACTGTTTGCCGGGATAACACAGCTCGGGCGCCCAGTCCGCGTGCTCAAACCAGGCGTCATCGACCGCCGTCAGGCTTTGCAGTGCCACCGTGTAGCCGATCCAGCAATCCTGAGGCAAGGGCGTGTCGAAGCGCAGATCGATCAGCAGATAGTGGAGGTGCGTTCCGGCGGTGAGCATCCGGCAACCCGGCGCGCCGGGAACGAGCACCTGTTCGCGTGACGCCTCTTCGTCGGGATCGATACGAATGCGCAAACGCACAGGCTCGCGCACCGCCAGCCAGCACACCAGCCGAGTCGGCGCGCATTGTCGCAGGATCGGGCCTGCCAAGACCCACGGAATGGGTGACCCTTCATCGATCATGGTTCAACTCCACGCCAAGTTTGAGGTCACGAAACATCAGCACGTATTCCAGACAAGAAGAATCGCGCTCCAGGTGATTGATGGTAGTGCTCTGTGAATCCGTTGTTTGTCTGACTGCATGATGCCTTCTGATCAGGGAAGTTGATCTGTTGCGTGATTCGCCCCGGGAAACAATGCCACACGGGCAGATTCCATCACCGTCATGATCGCGGGGTGACTGATCCTTCGTTCGGCGGTAATGGCCCAGAATACTTCATGCAGGTCATCGACCCGGCCGATGCATCGGACCTCATAGCGCGCGCATATTTCATCAGCAAGGATGGCGGGTGCCGGAAAGAACCCGGCGCCGGCCTGCCCAAAGGCTTTCATCAGTGCGCTATCGTCGAATTCACCCATCAAACGCGGCATCAAACGCTGGTCATTTAACCAGTAATCGATATGACCACGAATCGCGGCGTGCGATCCGGGAAGGAGCAGCGGCGCGCCATTCAGGCAGCCCGGAAATTCACCCTGATCATTGCACAGCGAGTCGGTCCCGAAAAAAGCCAGCGCACTCTCGCCCAATTTGTGGCTATGACCCCGAATCGCCAAACCGGACGGCATCGGACGGTCTGCCACGACCATGTCGATTCGCTGCAAGGCCAACTCGGCCAGTAACACGTCCAGACTGCCTTCCCGGCAAACCAGTCTCACCGGATCCGGCAACTTGCCCACGGGTGCCAGCAAGCGGTAGGCAAACGACTTGGGAACGACATCCGTGATCCCCAAACGCAGCACCGGCATCGGACTTTGCAGCGACGCGGACAAGGCCTGCTTCATTTCCCCGCCGAGCTTCAGGATTTCATCGGTGTAAGACAGGGCAAGGTGCCCGGCCTCGGTCAGTTCCAGACCGCGACCGGCCGGACGAAACAGAACGGCCCCCAATTCCTTTTCGAGGTGACGAAGATGACCACTGACGGTTTGTGGCGTGAGACCGAGTTGATCCGCCGCCCGGCTGACTCCTCCGAGACGGGAAACCGTCCAGAACACATGAAGATGCTTGAGGTTCATATCAACCTATCGGAATTATCCGAAATATTATTAACCATAATTCGTCTTTATCAAAACCCGGGCACGCTTTAAGGTGGGCGCCTGTTTCAACCCTTTGTTCAAGATGGAGTCACAGCAATGAACGCATTCGCACACCCGCTATTTCGTAACCTTTTGAGCGGCCTGTCTTCCATCAGTCGCAAAACCTGGATTCTCATTGCCGCCTTCCTGCTCTTGTTGATGGGACTCCTCGCCTGGGCAGCGATCAGCATCGCTGGCTGGCTTTTTGGGATGGCGCAGCAAGGCGTGGATGCCGCACCCGAGACGGTCCGGTCGATTTCGTCCCAGGTCGAGCAATTCATGCCAGGAGCCCAGGAGACCGTGCGGTCGGCGACGGCGCAAGTCGAGCAGATCATTCCGGGTGCCCAGGAAACGCTGGGGGCATTGCTACCGGCGCTTTCCGCGAACACTCTGCCAACCAGCGACGTATCGGGAACCGACCCGGGACCCGTCGCTCGTTTTCCGGGTCTGGTCCGGGTCCAGTGGTTGCGTACCGACCAGCATGTTCAGGTACGTTATCAAGGTCAGGCTGCGCTGCCTGAAGTCATCGGCCATTATGCGGGAGGCTTCGCCGCACAGGGCTATCAGCAGAACCTCCTGTCAGCCACAACCACGGAGGAACGTCATGAATACGTCAAGGATGGAGCACGCTTCGGTTTGATCGTTTCCATTCAGAATCGGAATCAGATCACGGTCGATCTGGTTGCCCCCGCTTCTTGAAGTTTCGTAGTAGGGAACGCGGGCGCAGGCTCGTGAGGACAATGATTAGAGGATCGACATGTCGGAAACCCACAAGGGTGCGTTGGAATGGTTGAAAGCCGAACTCGACGATGAGTCTGACGAAGACTTCGAACTCGAACTCTCGGAATCTGTCCTGTCACTCGAACTGCGCAAGGTCTACAAGAAGCAGCATGCCGACACTCTGGACCGTCGCACATACTTCACTGAGCTGATCAAGCTGCAGGCAGAACTCATCAAGCTGCAGGACTGGGTTGAACACCACGGCGAAAAAGTGGTGGTGATCTTCGAAGGCCGGGACGCGGCAGGCAAGGGAAGCGTCATCAAGCGCATCACCCAACGTCTGAACCCACGCGTCTGCCGCGTGGCGGCACTAGCCAAGCCAACCGAGCGGGAAATGACCCAGTGGTATTTCCAGCGCTACGTACCTCACTTGCCCGCTGCAGGAGAGATCGTCCTCTTCGACCGTTCTTGGTACAACCGTGCTGGCGTCGAGCGCGTAATGGGCTTCGCTTCACCGGACGAGGTGCAACAGTTTTTCGAAGACGTTCCCGAATTCGAGCGCATGCTCGTGCGTTCAGGCATTCGTCTAGTCAAATACTGGTTCTCCCTTGCCGACGAGGAACAACAGCTGCGCTTCCTGATGCGCATTCATGATCCGCTGAAACAATGGAAACTCAGTCCGATGGACCTGCAATCCCGTGTTCGCTGGGAGGACTATACGAAGGCGAAGGAGGACATGCTCGCACGGACGAACATCCCCGAGGCACCGTGGTACATCGTCGAGGCCAACGACAAGAAGCGCGCCCGCCTTAACTGCATTTCACACCTGCTTGAGCACATCCCCTACGAGGACGTTCCACAAACCCCTGTCGTTCTGCCCGATCGGGTTTTCAACCCGGACTACGAACGAAGCGTGATGCCGCCGGAGTTGTACGTTCCGAAGCGATACTGAGCCAGCCTTGACAAAGGCGCGGCGGTCGCACTGGCTGACAGACGGCTTTTCCAGCGAATGCTTGCAGTGCCTATGGCAACCGACGATGCCGCAGCGATCCGCCAGCGGTCTATGCGTTCCTTCAATAGCCAGCTGAATCACACCGCTTCCAGTAAGATTGAAGCCAGTTGAGTGGCGGCTGTCTGGCTCATTACCGCCATATTCCGGTCTGATGTTGATTTCCACGCAGAACTGACCCGGGGTTTTCATCTAAAACTGACCCACCGGTTTATGCGTACAGTATAGCTACGCGGGGTTGGTTCCGGTTTCGGGTTGTGGTGTCTGTTCTCCTTGTGTTTT
>NZ_WTVM01000179.1 GCF_012910885.1 Azoarcus taiwanensis
CTCCTACAGCTTCAACTACTACGGCACGGTGGGCTGCCAGCGCGACGAGGTGGTCGTGATCCACAAGATCGAGGATCAGGACATCGACTGGCTCGAACGTCCGCTGACTCCGGAGCGCGAAGCGCAGAGGAATCCGGTGGGCGTGGGTTCGAAGTAAGGACCAAAAACAACGGGGGTTTGCTCCCTCCCCTCAAGGGGAGGGCTGGGGTGGGGATGGGTTTCCGGCGGCGGCTTCGACAGCCCAGACCGCCGGGCCCTACCGAAACCCATCCCCCTCCCGGCCTCCCCCTTTGAAGGGGGAGGAAGATTCAGCTAACGGAGATTACCAATGAAAATCCGCGCGCAATTCGCGATGGTGTTCAACCTGGACAAGTGCATCGGTTGCCACACCTGCTCAGTGACCTGCAAGAACGTCTGGACCAACCGCAAGGGCGTCGAATACGCCTGGTTCAACAACGTCGAGTCCAAGCCCGGCATCGGCTACCCCAAGGAATGGGAGAACCAGGAGAAGTGGAAGGGGGGCTGGGAAAAGCTCAACGGCAAGCTCGAGCTCAAGGCCGGCGGCAAGATCAAGAAACTGGTCCAGATCTTCGCCAACCCCAACATGCCGCAGATCGACGACTATTACGAACCCTTCACCTTCGACTATGCGCGGCTGCAGAACGCCCCGCTGTCCGAGGCCGCACCAACCGCACGTCCGGTGTCGCAGGTCACCGGCGAGAAGATGGACAAGGTGACCTGGGGGCCGAACTGGGAAGACGACCTCGCCGGCGAATTCGCCTCGCGTGCGCGTGACAAGAACTTCTCCAACATGGAGAAGGAAATGTACAAGCAGTTCGAGAACACCTTCCACATGTATCTGCCGCGCATCTGCAACCACTGCATCAACCCGGCATGCGTCGCCTCGTGCCCCTCGGGAGCGCTCTACAAGCGCGACGAAGACGGCATCGTACTGGCCGACCAGGACCGTTGCCGCGGCTGGCGCATGTGCATCTCGGGCTGTCCCTACAAGAAGGTGTTTTTCAACTGGGAGTCGTCCAAGGCCGAAAAGTGCGTGGGCTGCTACCCGCGCGTCGAAAACGGTCTGCCGACGGTCTGCTCGGAATCCTGCGTCGGGCGCATCCGCTACAACGGCATCATTCTCTACGACGCCGACAAGATCTCTGAAGCCGCCAGCGCCGACAACGTTCAGGATTTGTACCAGGAGCATCTGGACATGTTCGTCGACCCGTTCGACCCGGCGGTCATCGCACAGGCCAAGAAAGACGGCATCTCCGACGACTGGATTCTCGCCGCTCAGAAGTCGCCGATCTACAAGATGGCCGTGCAATGGAAGATCGCCTTCCCCTTGCACCCCGAGTACCGCACTCTGCCGATGATCTGGTACGTGCCACCGCTCTCGCCGGTGCAATCGCAGATCGACCAGAAGGCGCTGCCGACCGAAGCCGACGGCGTGATCCCGAAGGCGTCCGCGATGCGCCTGCCGGTGAAGTATCTGGCCAACCTGCTGACCGCCGGCCAGGAGCAGCCCATCGTCGATGCACTCAACCGGATGATCGCGATGCGCTCCTATCAGCGTTCGATTCACGTCGAGGGCACACCGGATACCCGCGCACTCGATGCAGTCGGCATGACCGAGGACATGGCCAAGGAAATGTACCGCTACCTCGCCATCGCCAACTACGAAGACCGCTTCGTGATTCCGACCTCGAAGGAGGAGATGCGGATGGAAGACTATTACGGCTTCCAGGGTCAGGCCGGCTTCAGTTTCGGCAACGACTCGTCCACCGGCATTTCACCGAACTCGCTCTTCCCAGAGCGTCGCAAGGAAACCGTCGAGTCGCGCCTGCTCGCCCCGCATGCGGACGATCATGACGTTTCCGGCGAACGTTACTGAGGAGACGACAATGCTCATCTATAAATTGCTCGCCACGCTGCTGGACTATCCCGGCGGAGAGTATGTCTCGGATCTGCGCTCGGCCGTCAAGGCCGAGGGCGGTGCCGCCTCGCTGCTCGTCGCGCTGGATCCGGAGCGGACCTTCTCCGAAGAGGAGCACGCGGACCTGGCGACGTTCATCGAGTGGATGCTGGGTCGCGACCAGACCGATCTCGAAGCGGACTACGTGAAGACCTTCGACCTCACCCCGGAGCACAGCCTGCACCTGACCCATCATGTGTTCGGCGACGACAAGAATCGCGGCCCGGCTCTCATCGACCTGTCCGAGTTCTACAAGTCCTATGGCTTGCAGCACGACGAACAGGAGATCCCGGACTACCTGCCGCTGATGCTCGAGTTCGTCTCGCAACTGGACGAGACCGAAGTCCGGGTGTTCCTGAGCGACGCCGCGAAGGTGTTCCAGGTCCTGGCCGCCAACCTCGAGAAGGCCGAGAGTCCCTACGCGCCACTCATCCGCGTGATCGAAAACCACGGCTCGCTGGTTCAGCTGGCGGCCTGAGGAGATACCCACCATGTCCTTGAACACTCTTTTCTTCGGGGTTTATCCCTACATCTGCCTCACCGTGTTCGTCATCGGCAGCTGGATTCGCTACGACAACGAGCAATACACCTGGAAGACCGACTCGTCGATGCTGCTCTCCAAGGACAACATGCTGCTGGCAAGCAACCTGTTCCACGTCGGCATCCTGATGCTCTTTCTCGGCCACTTTGCCGGCATGGTGTTGCCGCACGGGCTGTGGGTCGCGCTCGGCGTCTCCGATCTCGCCCACCAGTGGCTCGCGATCTGGGCCGGCCTGATATTCGGCACCGCGTGTCTGGTTGGTGGTGTGATGCTGTGGCGCCGGCGCATGTTCAACCCGCGGATTCGCAAGAACAGCCGCCGTGCCGACATCTTTGTCCTCAGCTGGCTGCTGCTGACGCTCATCCTCGGCCTGCTGACGATCCCGTTCTCGATCGGCCATGCGAACAAGGGTGACCCGAGCGTAATGCTGGCGCTGGGCGAGTGGGTGAGGAGCATTCTGGTGCTGAACCCGAAGCCGGAGCTGATGGCCCAGGCTGACCCGATCTTCCGGGCTCACATCTTCTTCGGGTTGACCGTGTTCCTGATCTTCCCCTTCACCCGCCTGGTGCATATCCTCACCGCGCCGTTCAACTACGCGGTGCGCGCCTACCAGATCGTTCGCACCAAGCGTCCGGTGAAGTCCTCGATCTGATCAGGGGGCCCCGGCAAAACCCGGGGCCCTTTGAGCCATCCGCGCACAGCGACGGATCGGTTTGCGATATTCTCCATCAATCCACCGGCGGAAAACCCATACCCCTGCCAGCATGCCAAAATTTCTGCGCAACAGTCTGAGCGTCAAGATCATAGGCATGCTGCTGCTGTTCTTTCTCGTCGCCCTGGCATCGATCGGCGTGACGCTGTCGCTGTCCTGGCAGCTGAAGGGGGCCTCCGCCGCGATCAACGACGCCGGCAGCCTCCGCATGAAGATCTATCGGATTGCACATGCACTCAGCGTAGACGACGCTGCAGAGAGCTCGAACGGCACCAGGGCAGAACGAATTGCTGCGCTCACCTACCATTTCGAGACCACACTGACCACCTTGCGTGACGGTGATCCGTCACGTCCGCTCTTCATCCCACGTGGCAACGGCATCCCGGGCGATGTCGAGCAACTTCGCACCACCTGGTTCACGGTCATGCTGCCGGAGGTGGAGCGTGCACTAACGACTCCCACTGCAACACACACCAGGCTCGCCGAGCTGATCCCGACCTACGTCGCCGAAATCGACACCGTCGTGCGCAAGATGGAAACGAGCTACGCGCGAAGCACCAACATCCTCCAGATGACCCAGGTCAGTCTGCTGTTGCTCGCCATTGTCGGCACCCTCTTGCTGATTCGTTTCTTCTTCGTGCAAGTCATCCGGCCAATCAACGAACTCTCGACGGGCATCGAGCGCTGGGAGAAAGATGATTTCGGTCATCGTGTCGGCGTGCACAGCGAGGACGAGTTCGGGCGCTTGTCGACTGGTTTCAACCGCGCTGCAAACCACCTTCAGAGTCTCTACGCAACACTCGAAGAGCGCGTCGAAGACAAGACCCGTTCACTGATCGAGAAGAATCGCGAGCTTCAGATTCTTTATTCCGCGAGCGATTTCCTGCATGAACCCAACAACATCGACGGCTTGTGTCGGGGTTTCATAGAGCGCGCCATCAAGATGCTCGGGGCCAGCGCGGGCTCCGTCCGACTGCTCGACCACGACGCCGAGAACCTGTGCATTACAGTCAGCGAAGGATTGAGCGAGGATTTTGTCACTCAGGAAGCATTGCTCAAGTGTGGCGAATGCCTCTGCGGTAGCGTCAGCCAGCAAAACGCCACTCTCCTTGCCGACATGCGCGCCACAGAGAATCTTCCGGTCACCATGGATCACTGCAAGAACGCGGGCTTTGCAGCGATCGCGGTGGCCTCCATCAGCGTGAATCGACGCCAGACCGGCGTATTCAATCTCTACTTCGAACGACCGCGTACGTTCAGCGCGTCCGATCGCCAGTTGCTCGAGTCACTCGGCCAGCAACTGGGCACCGCCATTGACAACCTTCGCCTGCAGGCCCGCGAGAGAGAGCTGGCGGTTTCCGAGGAGCGCAATCTGCTCGCCCGCGAACTTCACGATTCGATCGCGCAGGCGCTCGCCTTCATGAATCTCCAGGTGCAGATGCTGGAAGACTCACTGCAACGCGATGCCATCGAAGAGATTCGCCCGGGCCTGAACATGCTGCGCCAAGGTCTTCAGGAAAGTTACGACGACTTGCGCGAGCTGATGGTCCATTTTCGTGCCCGCATTGATCATACGGATCTGGACTCGGCCGTCGGTGCAGCCTTGCACAGGCTCTCGGAGCAGACCGGCCTGCTCACCAACCTGGACATCCAGGGTGGTGGTGCACCACTCGACCCCGAGATCGAAACACAGCTTCTCTACATCGTCCAGGAAGCCCTTTCCAACATTCGCAAACATGCCGATGCACGTTCAGCCAGCGTCGTGATCCGCCGTGGGCTCGACGGCTTGCAGGTAAGCATTCGTGACGACGGTCGCGGCTTCGACGATGGGCACGATCAATCCGTCGATCGCGAGGTCCACATCGGCTTGCAGATCATGCGCGAACGCGCGCAACGCATCGGTGGGCGTTTCAGCATCAAGTCATGGCCAGGCAAGGGCACTGAGGTGCGTATCACGCTCAGTCGGGTCCACAAGGAGGCCGCGTGAATGAGTGATCCGGTCCGTGTCCTGCTTATCGATGACCACAACCTGTTTCGCAGCGGCATTCGGTCACTGCTCCAGCGCTACAGCGACATATGCGTGGTTGGCGAAGCCGGCGACGCGACCGAGGGTATAAAACGAGCCGGGCAGCTCGAACCCGATGTCATTCTGCTGGATCTTCACATGCCGGGACTCTCGGGAGTCGACGCCGCGCGCCTGATCCTCGAGGAGCATCCGAATACCCAGATTCTCACGCTCACCGTGTCGGAAGAGGCGGAAGACCTGTTCGATGCCCTCAAGGCGGGCGCCTGCGGCTACCTCCTCAAGAACATCGAAGCTGAAACGCTGGCGATGGCGATCCGAACTGCGGCAAAGGGTGAATCGGTAATCTCGCCCCACATGATGGACAAACTGCTTGCCGGCATTCGGGGGGTCGGTGTTAAGCCGACGTCGCGGGTCGGCAGCAAGGAAGTCCCGAATCCCGAAATCGATGCCCTGACCAGGCGGGAATCAGAGATCCTCGAATATCTCGCGCGCGGCCAGAGCAACAAGGAGATCGCCAGAGCGCTCGATATCGCCGAGAGCACGGTCAAGATCCATGTTCAGAATCTCCTGCGGAAGCTGGGACTTTCGAGCCGCGTACAAGCGGCGGTCTTTGCGGTGGAGCATGGATTCGGCGTCGTTCCACCCAGCGATGATCAGGCGCGGTGAGGGGGCCCGGACGGTCTAACCGGTGGCTCCGGCTGCCGGAAACAACAAGACTCGATGAAGCGCATGTCGAACTGGGTGCAACCCGACAGCCGTGCGATCAAGCGCGATAACCCGCCTGCAACAGGGGAGCAAGCCTGTCCGCTTGCATGATCCTGTCGCCGATCAGCACGTATCCGCACAAGCCGCCGGCGGTATCGTGAAACAGCGCCTCGACGCCTCCGGCATCGGCGCTTTCGAGCCACTCACCCGCAACCGCGGGCGGTTCGCACCACACCAATGGGCAGGCGTCGATGGTCAGACGACTGGCGCGCGCCATAGGGCGAAACACCGTATCGCTGCCACAAAGCCTGTCAGCCACGACACGCGCGCTCTCGTCGATGTCCCCCGCATGGCCAAGCGAGCGTCCGGCAAGCTCGGCAC
>NZ_WTVM01000017.1 GCF_012910885.1 Azoarcus taiwanensis
GCACAGGAACAGGCCAGCCGACGGCGATGCGCTCGCACGCGTGTTGAGAATCCAGTACAGCGCCCACAACACGGTACTACCCAGCGCCAGCGCAACCCCAAGACCGCTGTCGAACTCCAGCGCCAGGAGATTTCCCCGAGTCGCGATCACCACGGCGCCGGAATAGCCGAGCAGCAGGGCGAGTGCATCGCGGCCGCCGAGCCGCTGTTTGAGCATCGGTACCGCGAGCAACGACAAGGTGAGCGCCCACGTGTAGTTCAGGGCCTGAGCCTGCTGTGCGGGCAACAGGTCATAGGCACGAAACAACACCAGATAATAGAAGCAGGGATTGAGCGCACCGAGTGCGAGGTAGTAGAGCGGGCGCTCGCGCAACGTCGCGCCGACCTCCTTCCACTTGCCCTGCAGACTGACGAAGACCGCCAGCACAAGAGTCGAGAACAGCCCCGCCCACGCCAGCAACTGCGTCGGGCTCAAATGCTGCAGCGACAGTTTGAAGGCGGTCGCGACCGTGGACCACAAGACCACGGCGGACAGCCCCAGCAACATCGCGCGACGCTGGTCGGGCAGGGACATACAGCCAAATGTGCGAGGAAAGCCTGTTAGCCTAGCGCATCGTCGGGATCCAGACCATCACCCGACAGTCTCCGCAGTGGCCTTTCAGCGATGTCGCCAGAAAGCGTGTGCGCTGAAGCGATCGTTCGACCACCAGGGCCGGTCCGCGTGCACGATCACACGGTGATTGCGGGTGCCCGCCTGCGACTCGACCGGCCGCGTCACTGCGCCTGCCCGGTCGCGCCGAGCCAGCCACTCGCCATGCTCGGGTATCACCACCGACACATGACCCGAACGGTTGAGATCGCGCCGCTTGGCGATGATCACGCAGACTTCTCCGCTGTTGGCAGCGGCCTGCAGGGTGGTCAGGTCGATCTCACGATGCCAGCCGAAACCCGGACCATGATCGGCGAGCCAGTCGTGCAGCGCGTTGGCATTGAGTTCGCGCACCGTGTCGTCGTAGCGGACCGGCGGCATCTCACCGGCCTGCCAGCGTTGCAGGGCGCGATCGGTCCACCATACACGCGGCAGATAGGCCCCGGCGAGGTCGCAGAAATCGTGCGCGTAGATATTGCAGAAAGTGGTGTTGCCTCGAGGCCGGTAACGCAGGTGCTGAGGATTCGAGACGTCCAGCCAGTCCACGATCGTGAGCAGGGCTTCCGCCTTGTCGGCGGGGGCCGCATCCACGGCGCGAGCCGGCCTGCCGCTCTCGCCCAGCGAGAAGGCCCAGCCCCCGTCGCGCTGGCGGGTGATGTCCGCGCGATCACGGCGCAGATGCGCAGGCTCCACCTCTGGATGCGCCCGCGCGGACTCCTCCCCTGGCGGCACGGGTGCCAGCGCTTCCGTGACGTTGAGCGGTTCCGGTTGCGACTCGATCGGCGCTAGAAATCGCTCCGCAACCACGCCTTCGCGCAAGGCGTCGCCCACCATGGCGCGAACCTGCACCCAACCGGGGCTCCCGGCTTGCCCAAGCCTTTGAACCGCTGCACCCTCCGCCAGGGTGGAAATCCATGTTGCGGGCGTCACCTTTGGCGACGAGCGCAGATTCAGCGCGGTGGCACATACCCGGTGGCCAGGCGAGAAGACCTCGGGAGAGATTGAGGCAGCGCTTTCCGGTTGAACACTGTCTTTCTGAAACCAGACCTTGGCCCGCTCAAGCAACTGAAAGCGATCATCGAAACCATTCAACCCACCATTGATCCGCTTCGTGATCGCGGTCAGATCGTCAATGTCGGCCAACGGATTGAGATCGCAATTGGTCCAGAAGAACACCGCTGAATGAGCAGCATACTTCTCGGCAACCAGGTCCGGCTTGGCGACCACATCCTCACCGACCCAGTCCGAAAAGGCCTGGTAGTTGCACTTGCCGGTCAGCTGAATGAGACCCCGACCACGGAAGCGGTAACCATCTCCGCTGGCCTCGTTCCCGTTGCCCATCCGCCCGCCGTAGACCCGGCTGCCGATGCGCTCCGGCTGGTGGGCGTAGGCCCGTGCCTCCTCGAGATCGGCGAAATACCGCGGGAAAACCACTAGGGAAGCGCTGAAGTAATCGCTTCCACCGTACAGGCGGACGGATGTTCAGCTTGAATGGTTGAAATATGCATAAATTTTGCGTCTCACCGCTGCTGGGCAGGTCGATTCAGGTCGTATTGGCCCCTTTTTCGTCGCGCTCCGGTTCTCAGGACGCAATTCGACTGTCGAGCGCCAACAGGCGTCGGCGCGCGATGAACAGATTGGCCATGGCGAACAACGAGAGCAACTGCGCATTGTTTTTGGCCAAACCACGGTATCGGGTCTTGCGGTGACGAAACAGGTTCTTCACGACATGGAACGGATGCTCGACCTTGGCGCGGATGCGCGCCTTGCCTTGCTCGTACGCTTCCATCAGACGACCGAGCCGATCCTTGGGCAGTGTGCGACGCTTGCCTGGGCGCATGGCCACATGCCACTGAACATCCAGCGCCTTGTTCTCGTCGCGCTTGTGAGCACCCTGATAGCCCGCATCGGCCAACACATCAGTCTCTTTACCGTGCAGCAGCGCGTGAGCTTGGGTGACATCGGCCACATTGGCGGCCGTACCGACGATCGTATGCACCAGCCCGGAGTCGATATCGGCGCCAATGTGCGCCTTCATCCCGAAGTGCCACTGATTGCCTTTCTTGGCCTGGTGCATCTCTGGATCGCGTGCATTGGCGCGATTCTTGGTCGAGGGCGGTGCGGCGATGATGGTCGCGTCAACAATCGTGCCCTCGCGCATCATCAAGCCCTTCTCGGCCAGATGTGCGTTGATCGTCTCGAACAGTTGCTTGGTCAGCCCCTGCGCTTCGAGCAGTCGCCGAAACTTGAGCAAGGTCGTCGCATCCGGCGCGGATTCACGTGCCAAGTCAATGCCCACAAATCGGCGAATCGCCTGGCTGTCGTAGATCGCGTCCTCCATCCCCTCGTCGGACAGGCCGAAGCACTGTTGTGCCAAGTACATTCTGAGCATGCGCTCAAGGCCAATCGGCGGTCTGCCGCGGCCGCCACCCTTGGGGTAGAACGGTTCAAGCGCACTGAGCATCGCAGCCCACGGCGTCACGGCCTCGATTTCTGCGAGGAAACGGTCGCGTCGGGTCAGCTTCTTCTTGTTGGCGTACTCGAAGTCGGAAAAGCTCGATTGCATCGGAGGTCTCGCTGTCGATCTGCTGATGCTATTGTCTCAAAGCGCATCCGGTCACAGGACAGCGCACTCGGAATAAATCAGCGCTTCCCTAGCAGACGCTCAGCGGAATAGCTCAGGTTCTCTTCTACGCGCGCCATCCGCGTCGACTCATGCACCACCTGGGCAAGAAAATGGGCGATGCGCAGCGACGTATCGACGCCGTGCAGCAGCAGTGCCGGAACCAGCGCGTCGAGATGACGATCCGCAGCGGTCGGCTTCACACCCAGCGCCAGCAGCAACTCGCGTGAAAGAATCATCATCTGCTCCCCCGGTTTGTTTCACTATAGATGACAAACCAGGGCACTCTGGCTTAGTGCAGTATGCTGGAGCGGTATTCAACGGCGATGGCAGCAGCAAGGTGATCGCCCTTGCTGATACTCCCTTCGGCAACACTCAGCGTCGCATGCGATCGGCGAAGCGCTCGGGCAATGCGCCCAGCAGGCGCCCGGCGCTGCGGAGCTGTCGCATCATCAGGGTCCAGTTCTCGTTTCGGCGACGGTTTTCGAGGCAACGCAGGAGGCGGGCGCGCAAGGCCTCGTCCTGCACCGCCAGCATGCTCGACCACAAGCCGTCTTCGACGTTGTATTCGCGGCCCTCGGCAAGGCACACGGGCACCACTCCGGCGAGATCAATATCGAGATCAACCGCAAGTGCCTCCACCGCCGCGCGGATGGAGACCGCCTTGGGCCGGGCCGCCGTCTCGAGATCGTAAGGCGGTGCCCATTCGGCCGCCGGGCGCAGGCGGTCGATGCCGGTGGCGACAACGATGAACGGCGGCGGCCTGCGATTGCGACGTTGAGCCGAGCGAGCGCGCAAGTCATCGAGCATCGCCCGTTCGCCAGCACGATCGGGCCGGGTCACCATGCTGACCCACAACACCAGGTCCGCCTCGCCCACCAGGCGCTGAAGCGCCGCTGGATCGCTGTCCTCACCATCACAGCCCGGTGCGTCGAAAACGCGTGCACGGGTGAAACCTTCCCGCTCGAGCTCATAGGCGCACACGCCCGATGTCGCTCCCGGCAATACATCGGTGGCTGCGGTCAGACGCCCGAACAGCGCATTGATCAGACTCGATTTTCCCGCGCCGGCACGTCCGAGCACGACGATGGACAAAGGCGCGAGTTCAGTCGCGGTCTCGGCTTCGCTGGCCTGAGTGGACGACTGATGCTCGCCTGTAGCCCCGGCTGGTCGGCTTGTCTCACGCTCGTCCAGAGGCAACCGGCCGCTGTACAAATCGATCGCATAGAAGCCGACCTTGCGCACATAAGCGCGCAAGAGCCAGCGGTGCAACTCAACGCGCGCAAGGCCGAAACTGCGGTTGCGGAGCTGTCGCCAAGCCTCGCCGATCAGCGCATCCAGCGGGTTGATCACCACGCGACCGGCACGATACAAGTCATAAGCCCTCTCGGCCTGTTCCTTCCAGCGCTGTACCCTCAGCAAGTCACCGATTGTCAGACGGTGGCTCAGCGGCACATGCTCGACGATGTCGCCTCGCAGGTCGCGACTCGCACGTTCGACGATCAGCAGCGCATGCGGAACGGTGAGCTCGAGCAAGGGGCGCTCGGTGCCGGGATGGTAGGCCTCGGCTACCGCCTCGAGCGTGCGTCGGCCAAGCGTCAGCAGCCTGCCGCCGTCGTCCAGCGGCCAGTCGTCCGGCTCCAGTGATTCGGCCAGTGCGTCCACACGCTGCCACACCTCATCGGCTTCCGGCGGCCAGTCCGGATCCGCCTGGGTGACCGCTTCCTCGAGCAGCCGCCGATCGCGCCGGACACACCACTGTTGCAGGCCATAGCCAATCATCGCACTCAGCACGAAGCCCGCCAGCCACCACAGGGTCTGGTCCGAACGCCACAAAGCGTACAGCCCGAGGAACACCACACCGATCGCCGGCGCCGACAACAGCACGAGCGCCACGACCTGCAATGGATCCAGCCCCCGAATCAGTTTCATCTTCGGACCTGCTTGCGAAGCAGCGCGCGGCCATCTTCCATAGCCTCGCGATAGACCGCACGCAAGGCCTCGCCATCCACACGCAAGCCGTCACGTCGACGCGAGAAGAAATACACCGCTGCTTTGCCCAGCGCATAAGTGCTGGCGCCGCTCGCGCTCGCACCCCAGACCGCACCGATCGTCTGCCCCCAGCCTGGCACCAGCTTGGCCACTGTCCGCCCCAGGGCCCGAGTGACATAGCCGGTGGCAATTCCTGCGCCCACCAGACCGAGGAACTCGCCCGCCATGCGACGATCCAGCGTCTGCCCATACACTCTTGCCAAGGCATGAACCAGCTTCGCCTGCACGGCTGTGACGGCGACCAGATCCACCACCGGCAGTGCGCCCAGACCAGCGGCAGTCAGCGCATGGCCGACGATCTGCTGGTGTGCGGTTCGGGCGTAGAGATCGCGCACACCCGCATCGGCGCCCAGCATCTCGCGCAGGCCGAAGGAGGATGCCGCTTCGATCTCTTGCCACAGCGCGTCGAGCCCATAATCGACCGGTTCGAAGCCGTCCTCGGCCAAAGTCAGATCCACCGCCACCCAATGAGCCGGCACGCTACCCGGCAGATCGACCAGTGCCTCGCGCTGCGCGAGCAAGGCACGACGCAGGTCGGCTGGCAGCGACAACGATAGCGGCACCTGACCGAACGGCCACGGCATCGGGTGGCGGAAGCCGGGCGGATAGAGTTCATGCAAACCGGTCTGCGCAACCAGGACTGGCCAATCCGGATGCCTGCGCCTTACCGCCATCAGCACCTCACGCACCGATCGCTGATCCTGGTCGGCAACCTTCATCACCGCCAGCACCAGATGCGCCCTCGATTCGCAGTAACGGATGTCCTCCGCCGGATCGTAATCCCGCTCACCAAGCCCTCTGGTGTCGAGAAAACGCACCAGCGGATTGCCTTCCGGATAATCGAAAAACGCGGCATCACGGGTGCAGGGCGCGAAACCGTTGCCGATCTCGGCACGCGGGTGTCCGGTCAGAGCGTGAATGATCGATGTCTTGCCGGCCTGCGTCTTGCCCACCAACCAGATCACCGGCACCGGCATCCGCGCCGAAGCATCGCGCAGCGCGTCACGTAACCGATCGCTATCCACGGCCGGTTCCATCAGCGCATCGGTGAGGCGCTTCCAGTACTCGTTCCAGTTTCGAGGATTGGTGTTCATCAGGTGAGCGGCTTTGATCAGGCTCCAAGTCGCGTCGAGCATAACCTCAGAACGCAGTCCCGGGATAGCGCAGCCCGGACACGACTTGGCCAGAATCTTGAAACGCACTGTCGGCGGCAAATGGTGATGCCTGGCGGAACATGCTTGACTTGTCACATGTCTGGATTAGTGTTGACAGTGGTAATCGGTTTGCATTGCGACGGCCAAGGTGCCATGCGGAGTTCGGGTTTTCTTTTAAGACGGGGAGCGGCGAAATGTTCAAGGACTACAAGGCATTGTTCAAGGAAATGCGTGACGCACAGGAGAAGCTCTGGGCCGAATCGACCGCCTGGACAGCGAGCACCAGGACGCCACTGGAGGTGGAAAGCTGGCAGCAAGGCTTGCTCGAGAACGTGAACGCCTGGGCACAGCAAGCCGTCGAGCAATCACTCGAACTGCAGCGAGCCTGGCTCGATCAGTGGTCTGGGCGTGCCAACGACAAGAAGGTCAAACCCAAGCTGTTCTCGGAGCTCAACAGCGAAGCGCAACGCTCTGCGCAACGCTGGCTCGAACACCAGCAGGACTTGTGGAACCGTTGGCTGGAGCTGGTACGCAGTAGCGGTGCCCAGTTACCAGGTCACTCAGACTTCGATGCCGCATTCCGTGACGCGACCCAGCGCCAGATGGGTCTGCTCACTGAGTGGTCGCGCATGGGTAATGCCGAATCGCTGTCGCTGAAAGAGATGAACAAGCTCGCCGATCAGATTGCGAAGTCGATGCAGAAGTCTATCGACACCCAGCAAAAGCTCTGGTCATCGTGGTTCGACGGTTTCCAGCAAGCCGCCCTCGCGATGAGCGCGGAGCCGGCCACTGCGCCAAAAGGCAAGCGCACCAAGGCAACCAGCAAACCCGAAGCCGCTGTCGCCGACGACGACCTGAAACAGATCTCGGGGATCGGCCCCGGTCTTGAAAAGAAGCTCAAGGAACGTGGCTACACAAGTCTGGCGCAACTCGCCGCGCTGACCGACGCTCAGATCGAAGAGCTCGAGAAGACGGTGATCCGCTTCCCCGGTCGCATCAAGCGTGACGACTGGAAGGGTCAGGCTCAGAGACTGATCGGCTGAAACGCCGCATCCGTGGGGTCGCAATCGCGGCCTCACGGCATCCACCCCGAATCTGCCTCATCACGTAGGCAGTAGCGCTGGAAGCTTTCCAGCCGCGTGTGAAACGGCCTTCACAGGCGACACCACTTCCTCCTGGTCCCGTACCGCTGCGAGCAGTTCGGCGTCCTCGGAACGTGCACGCGTGAGAAACACGCTCCAGGCACACTAATTGCGTCGACAACCTCTGCCCGGGGATAGATCCAGGCTGCCAAGGAACCAAATACCCGGTTCAATGCACCATCAGAGTGCACTCGCCGTTCAAACCGGTGCGTCGCGCGGGTCGGACGACCCCCGAGGAGACAAGCATGTTGAGCCTGACCGACTGCCTTGATTTCATCGATCTAGACCGTGCCACGGTCGAAATCATCGCCGAACACGAGCATCTGCCCACGGTGGTTGCGACTGAGCTCGGTGACAAGCTGCTCGCAACGCAGAAGGGTATCTACCGGATTCACGAGATGCATCGCAACCTAATTGCGATCGCGGCAGAGAAAGGAAGTCTGGCACGCGAAAAGGAGTTGCGGCAGCTCTACGCGGCGTTTACCCGCAAGTACCCAATGCCCCGGCACCTGTGATGCCGAGAGTCAGCCTTCGTCCGCGCCAGACCCGGTGTCAGCCACGGGTTGCTCGACCATCGTCGATGGCTCCCGCACGGCCTGTACCGCACCGAGACTCACCTCCTTGATGCGGGCGGCAGCACCCAAGGTCACATCGCGAATACGACGGGCCGCCTCTTCGGCTGCTTCTTTGGCATCGCGATCCCTCAACGCTTGTGCGCTTGCGGCATCGGTATCGTCCGACACGTCGGTTCGAACCTGAACCACCGGATCAGCAGCGCGCTCTTCGGGTTTCTCCGCAACCGGCATTGCACCGGCCAACCTGGTTTCGGATCCTGCACGCTCCACCGACTCTGCCGGTTTATCCAGCGAGCAAGCTGTCAGCGCCAGGCCGATTATTGCGACCGCCAGGGCCGCTACCCGATTCATCGCTACGATCCTTAAAAAAAGCTTGACTGAAGAAAAACTCTCTGACTCAACCCTACGCTTGATGCAGAGAAATGCAAGCTCTGTGACCATCGAACAACAATATGTTGCGAAAAAATAACATTCAATGTGAAAAAAGCCCGCTTTCGCGGGCTTCCGTAACATCGATACGCCGTGACAGCCTGTTGAACAGGTGATCAGGCGGCGCGTCAGGACGGTATCACTTGACGCGGTTCTTGTACTCGTCGGTACGGGTGTCGATCTCGATCTTGTCACCGATTTCGACGAAGGCCGGCACCATCAACTCGAAGCCGGTTCCAATCTTCGCCGGCTTGAGCACCTTGCCGGAGGTGTCGCCTTTGACTGCCGGTTCCGTGTAGGTCACCTCGCGCACGACCGAGTTGGGCATTTCCACCGAAATGGCCTTGCCGTTGTAGAAGACCACTTCGCACGCGAGACCGTCTTCGAGATACTTGAGCGCGTCGGTCATGTTCTCGGACTCGACTTCGTACTGGTTGTACTCCTCGTCCATGAACACGTACATCGGATCGGCAAAGTACGAGTAGGTGACTTCCTTGCGCTCGAGCATGACGACTTCGAACTTGTCGTCAGCCTTGTACACCGACTCGGACGGTGCACCGGTGAGCAGGTTCTTGAGCTTCATCTTCACGACCGCAGCATTGCGGCCGGACTTGTTGTATTCGGTCTTCTGGACCACGAGCGGGTCGCTGCCGACCATGATGACGTTGCCGGAGCGGAGTTCCTGAGCGGTTTTCATGCTGTTTCCTGACGATGTGGCGTGCGGCCCTTCGAGTGTTCGCCTGGCGCGGCCCGCTGAGCCGCCGACAATCGAGAAACCGCTATTTGGATAAATCCGCTATTTTACAGGGACTTCTTCCAGTTTTACCAGCGCACTCGCCAAATCTTCGCCTGCCGAGAGATCATCCGCCCAGCGTCTTCCATGGCTTGCCAGCGCCGGCATCGCCGCCAACAAGGCCGGCCAGGCGGCGGCAGCGTCGTCGTGGTCGTTCCAGGCCCGCCACATATCGCGCACTGCTGTCGCCATGGGCTCCTCGGCGCAGCTCAGGTAACGATCAAGAAAGGCTTCGAGCTTGACCCGGTGCGCACCCTCATCCTGCCTGTAGATGTGCCAGACGAAAGGCTTCCCTGCCCACTGAGCGCGCACGAAGGAATCCTCGCCACGTACGAAATTGAGGTCGCAACACCACAACAGACGATCGTAGTCGCGCTGCGACATGAAGGGCACGACCTCGACCGACAGGTCGCCGCTGCTCAGCTTCTCGCCAACCACCAGGGAATCGCGGCTGAAGAAAGCGGCGACGTCCGCTATCACACGCCCCTCCGGCACGATAAGCCGAATCGGCGCACCGCCACTTGCCCACACGGCCATCAGCGCCGGCAATCGCGGTTGCTCGTAGGCAAACATGGACACTCGTCGCGCTTCCGGTTCGCCTGGCGCACATCCGATACGACGCAGAAAGCCATCGACTGCACTCGCATCGGCGAGAAAGCGATCGCGTTCCGCAAACAGATCCGGCTCGCGTAGCAGTCCGCCGCTGGCGGGCGAGAAACCCGGAAAGAAGAAGCGCTTGACCAAGGGAAGACGAGGATGCGGTGACGCCATGCCATGCACGCCGTCAATCCATGCCTCCGCCGTCAGATACTCGAGATTGATCCACAGAGGCGCCGACGGGCGCGATGCCATCGCCTCGACATAGGCGGATGGCGGATCGCAGGCAAAGGCCTCCACTACCACGTCCGCAGCGTCCACACGGGGAAAAGGCTCGCGCCAGTGCCAGACCTCCACCCGCTCGAAGACGATCGGATCACTTTCGCCCACCGCTTCAGGGCACAAGCGCCGGAAGGCATCGACATCATCCACCCACAGCCTCACACGACGGCCGTGATACAAGGCCAGGGCCCGCGCCAGACGCCAACAAACGCCGATATCCCCCATGTTATCCACAAGGCGACAGAAGATGTCCCAGCGTCGTTCGGAACGCTTGTCAATCGTGCTCACGGGTTGGGGAAGAAATACCTGAAAGGCTGTGAATGCCTTGTGAACAAAGGGTCCCAAAGCAATGAAATGAAAAAAGGATCACATTCTCGACACAGTTTGTGCCGCGCTTTCCCACTGGTTTTTCCCGCCCTGAAAACGCCATGGCTATTGGCATCCACTGATTTGTCCACAGTTTTGCCGACATAACTAATCTTTATTGTTATTAATTAAAGAGAAAAGAAAAGAACAAACCAATCGGCTCGCTCAGACCGGCGGAAACGAGGACAAGCTATCCAGATCGGTCTCAGTGAGCCAGCGCCATTGACCTGCTTCGAGATCCTGAGGCAACTCAAGCCCACCCACCTTGCTGCGATGTAGTGCCTCGACCCGGTTGCCGGCGGCCGAGATCATGCGCTTGACCTGGTGATACTTTCCCTCGGTCACCGTCATGCTCAATGCGAGTTCTCCCTTTCGCTCGCAGGCGGCTGCGCGGATCGGTGCGGGTTCGTCATGGAGCTGGACGCCGTCGAGCAACATCGCGACCATTTCGTCGCTGACTGGATGACGGACGACGATCTCGTAGGTCTTGGGAATGCGTTTCTTGCCGGAGCTCCAGTAGTGGATGAACTGGCCATCGTCGGACAGAAGCAACAAGCCAGTGGTGTCATGATCCAGACGTCCGACGCACTGCACATCGCGACGAACCAGTTCCGGCGGCAGCAGCGCGAAGATCGAAGGGTGATGCTGGGGCTTGTGCGAGCACTCGTAGTCGCCTGGCTTGTGCAGCATCAGGTAGGCCTTCTCACGGTAACGCCAGGCCACGCCATCGACTTCGAAGTCGAGCCCCTCGGCACTCAACTCGACAAACGGATCCTCGGTGACCTCGCCCCCCACTGAGAACAGCCCGGCACGGATGATGGCGCGGCACTCCTTGCGGCTGCCGAAACCCTGGGACTGGAGAATACGTTCTGCTTTCATGATCTGTGTGGGCCTGCTGGGAATGAAAATGGCGATAGGGGGTGGGAGGAACGCGGTCGATACTACCCGATGCACCGGCTTTGGCGTGCAAACGGTGGACAACCCGGTATGGGAGGTGGAAGAGCTGTGCGAAACCTCGCGGTATCTGTGCGGGCGAATTTCCAGCCCACATTCACCTCACAGGAAACCCACGCCTTGTCCACCGCTTTTTCCTCACGCCAAGCGATTGAAATAACGATCGAAAAGGCGGTTATCAACAGCTTTCGAGCCCCTGTTAACATCTTTATTGTTTAATTAAAAACATAAATAAAACAACAACTTCGAGGAAACAACGGGCTTTTCGAAAGCACTCTATCCGGGTTAAACTCCACCGCTCCCGATTCCTCGGGGCCAAAGTTCATGTCCGGTTCCGACCGGGCCTCAACGGAGCGGGCAGCGCCTTGAATTTCGAACACGTCGTCATCGTCAACGAACCGGAAAACCCCCTGCTCATCGACCTCAGCCGCGAGCAACTGTGGTTCGGGTTGCTGTGCCGTGCCGAAAACCCCCGCCCCTTTCTGCCAGGTCTCGAGCATTGCGTCATCGTTGAGCGGGACGACACGACTCTGGTAAGGGATCTCCATTTCGGGGATACCGTCATCCGGGACCATGTCACGCTGGAACCGATGGAGGCGGTGACTTTTCGTTCTGAAGCCACCGAGCACCATGCCGGTGGCAGCTTGCGAATCAGCATCGAGGAGCCTTCGGTCGCACAGCTGGTGCTGCGCTTTCACTATCGGACAACGCTTGCCGAGCGGATCAGCGATCCAGACAGTCCCTACGTCGAGTTCGTCAAATCGGCCTACCATGCCTCCGATATCGACACCGTGCGCGTGATTCGCATGATTGCCGAGTCAGAGATCAGTCACTGAAGCGGACCGCGCTTCCCCTGTTCATTCACCGGTATCGGCAGTGTCATGCCGACCCGACAGCAACGGAAATATCAAGCCATGTGGTTCAAGAACCTGCAGATTTATCGCCTTCCCCAGAACTGGAACATCGACGCCGAAACCATTGAGTCGCAGCTTGCGGGCCGCCGTTTTCACCCCTGCGGCAGCCAGGATCAGGAAACCCGCGGTTGGGTGTCGCCCACCGGTGACGACGTGTTGCTGCATCGCGTCGGCGGTCACTGGTTGATCGCGCTCGGTTTCGAACAGCGCCTGTTGCCGGCTTCGGTCGTGAAGCAGGAAGCCGAAGAGCGGGCCGAGGAGATCGCCGCGCAACAGGGCTACAAGCCGGGTCGAAAGCAGATGAAGGAATTGCGCGAGCAGATCATGCAGGAATTCCTGCCACGCGCGTTCACCCGTCGGCGCAAAGTCTTCGCCTGGATCGACCCGGTTGGCGGCTGGCTGGGCATCGATGCCCCGAGTCAGGCACGGGCCGAGGATGTGCTCGAGATGCTGCGCCAGACGCTGGACAACCTGCCGCTCGCCCTGGTCCGCACCGAACGCTCGCCGGCGAGCGCCATGGCCGACTGGCTCGCCGCTGGCGAAGCACCGGCCGGTTTCAGCATCGACCAGGACTGCGAACTGCGCTCGGTCACCGAGGAGAAGGCGGCGGTGCGTTACGTCCGCCACACGCTGGAAGGCGACGAAGTGCGTGGCCATCTCGAAGCAGGCAAGATGCCGACCCGCCTCGCGCTGACCTTCGAGGACAGAGTCAGTTTCGTCCTCACCGAGAAGATGGAGATCAAACGGCTCGACTTTCTCGACGTGGTCAAGGAGAAAGTCGATGAGTCCGGCGCCGAAGATGCCCGTGCGCTGTTCGATGCCGGTTTCGCCCTAATGACCGGCGAGTTGCGCGAGTTGCTGCCCGCGGTCATCGAAGCGCTTGGTGGCGAGCTCAAGGTAGCGGAGCCGCTTGCGCAGGCGGCTTGAGCATCCGGTTGCCTGTTGCAGTGCTGGCTTCGCAGCTCACGCTGCTCCTGCACCAAAGGCATCCACTACCTGTGGGACCGGCGTAAGCCGCGAACAGCCGCTCAAACCACCCCGCGCTCGCGCAGCGCGGCGATCTCTTCCGGACCGATCCCGAGCACCGACGCCAACACCTCGTCCGTGTGCTCACCGAGCAACGGCGGTGCCCGGTCATAGGCCACCGGTGTTTCGGACATCCGGAAGGGGCTGGCGACCTGTGGCACCGTGCCGATGGCCGGGTGGTCCATGTCAACCTTCAGCCCCCGTGCCTGCACCTGCTGGTCGGCGAAGACCTCGGCCAGCGTGTTTATCGGGCCGCAGGGCACACCGACCGCTTCGAGCCGGGCGATCCAGTCCGCGGTGGTGTGCTGGATGGTGAGCTTGTTGAGTGCAGGGATTAGCGTGGCACGGTTTTCGACGCGCGCCTTGTTGGTCGCGTAGCGTTCATCGGACGACAGAGACCCATCGCCAAGCGCCTCGCACAGGCGCGAGAACTGGGCGTCGTTGCCGACCGCCAGGATCATGTAGCCGTCATCGGTCGGGAAATCCTGGTAAGGCACGATATTGGGATGGGCGTTGCCGAGCCGGCCAGGCGAGCGACCGGAGGTCAGGTAATTCATCGCTTGGTTGGCGAGGCAGGCCACCTGCACGTCGAGCAGCGCGAGGTCGATGTGCTGGCCCTTGCCGGAACGGTCTCGCCAGGCCAGCGCGGCCTGAACCGCATTGGCGGCATACAGCCCGGTGAGGATGTCGGTCAGCGCGACGCCGACCTTCATCGGCCCGGCACCGGGCTCGCCGTCAGGGCGTCCGGTAAGACTCATCAACCCGCCGAGACCCTGGATCAGGAAGTCGTAGCCGGCACGGGCCGCGTAGGGTCCGTCCTGGCCGAAGCCGGTGATCGAACAATACACCAGCTGTGGATTGACCTCTGCGAGCGAGGCGTAATCCAGCCCGTAGCGCACCAGGCCGTCCTTCTTGAAGTTCTCCAGCACCACGTCGCATTCCGCGGCGAGTTGTTGCAGCAGCGCCTGGCCCTCGGGCCGGGTCATGTCCACCGTGATCGAACGCTTGTTGCGGTTGGCACACAGGAAATACGACGCGACATCGGTGTCTTCGCCATCGCGATTCTTCAGATACGGCGGACCCCAGTGACGGGTATCGTCGCCGGCGCCCGGCCGCTCGACCTTGATCACGTCGGCACCGAGATCGGCGAGAATCTGCCCGGCCCACGGGCCGGCGAGAATGCGTGACAGGTCGAGTACCCGGATGTGGGACAGGGCGCCGGCCATGACGTGGTCTCCGCGGCTCAGTTGGAGAAGGCGGCGATGCCGGTGATCGCGCGGCCGAGAATCAGCGCGTGGATATCGTGCGTGCCTTCGTAAGTGTTCACCACCTCGAGGTTCACCAGATGGCGGGCAACGCAGTATTCGTCGGAGATGCCGTTGCCGCCGAGCATGTCGCGTGCGACACGGGCGATCTCGAGCGCCTTGCCGCAGGAGTTGCGCTTCATGATCGAGGTGACCTCTACCGGGGCGTTACCGGCGTCCTTCATGCGGCCGAGTTGCAGGCAACCCTGCAGGCCCAGCGAAATGTCGGTCAGCATGTCAGCGAGCTTTTTCTGCACCAACTGGTTGGCCGCGAGCGGACGGCCGAACTGCTGGCGGTCGAGCACGTACTGGCGGGCGGTTTCGTAGCAGGCCTCTGCGGCGCCGAGTGCACCCCAGGCGATGCCGAAGCGGGCCGAGTTGAGGCAGGTGAATGGACCCTTCAGGCCGCGCACCGTGGGGAAGGCGTTTTCCTCAGGGACGAAGACCTCGTCCATGACGATCTCGCCGGTGATCGAGGCACGCAGGCCGACCTTGCCGTGGATTGCCGGCGCGGAGAGGCCTTTCCAGCCCTTCTCCAGCACGAAGCCGCGGATCTGGCCTTCGTCGTCCTTGGCCCACACCACGAAGACATCCGCGATCGGGCTGTTGGTGATCCACATCTTGGCGCCGGACAGGCTGTAGCCGCCATCGACCTTGCGTGCGCGGGTGACCATGCTGCCCGGGTCGGAGCCGTGGTTGGGTTCGGTGAGACCGAAGCAGCCGACCCATTCTCCGGTCGCGAGCTTCGGCAGGTACTTTGTCTTCTGCGCTTCGGTGCCGAATTCGAAGATTGGCACCATCACCAGCGAGGACTGCACGCTCATCATCGATCGGTAGCCGGAATCGACCCGCTCGACTTCGCGCGCGATAAGGCCGTAGGAGACGTAGTTGAGTCCTGCACCGCCGTATTGCTCGGGAATCGTCGGTCCGAGCAGGCCGAGCGCGCCCATCTCGTTGAAGATTTCGCGGTCGGTCTGTTCGTGCCGGAACGCGTTCTGGACTCGCGGCAGGAGCTTGTCCTGGCAATAGTCGCGGGCGGCGTCACGCACCATGCGTTCGGTGTCGGTGAGCTGCGCGTCCAGTTGCAGCGGGTCGGCCCAGTCGAAGGTCACGCGGTTCGATGCCATCGGTCGTCTCCATCAGATGTTGTTTGCACTGCTTGTACTTTAGCGAACAACCAACAGGATGAACAAACGATGATTTTTAAGTATCTTGTGCGGGAAACGCACTTGTAAAGCTTTGCCGATGCTTGTGTCGTGTGAAGCACTCAAAGGAGCCCGACCGATGCGCCGTAAGATCCCGAGCACCCATGCCTTGATCGCCTTCGAACTCGCGGCGCGCCACGAGAGCTTCACTCGCGCCGCCGAGGAAATGTCGCTGACCCAGAGCGCGGTGTGCCGGCAGATCGGGGCGCTCGAGGAGTTTCTCGGGTTACGCCTTTTCGTGCGTACGCGTCGCGGGGTGCGCCTGACCGAGGCCGGTCTGAGTTACAGCCGTCAGATTGCCGCACGTCTGGACGCGGTCGAGCGCGACACTTTGTCGGTGATGGCCCATCATGGCCATGGCGCGACCATTGAGCTGGCAGTGGTGCCGACCTTCGCTACACGCTGGCTGATGCCACGTCTCGGGGATTTCCACGCCCGCTTCCCGGATGTCGGCGTCAATATGGCGACCCGCACGCGGCCCTTTCTTTTCGTCGATACCGAGTTCGATGCTGCGGTCTACTACGGCGATGCCGGCTGGCCGGGTACCGAAGCGCATTACCTGATGCCGGAAGAGTCGGTACCGGTATGCAGCCCGGCGCTGCTTGGCGGCAAGTCCTTGCTGACAGCAGACGACGTTGCGCGCCTGCCCTTGCTGCAGCAGAGCACCCGTCCCTATGCCTGGCGTCAGTGGTTCGAGTCGCTCGGCATGCGTGTCGCGCACGACATGACCGGAACCCGGCTGGAGCTCTTCTCCATGCTCGCCCAGGCTGCGATGCAGGGCATGGGCGTGGCGCTGATCCCGCCTTTCCTGATCCGCGAGGAACTGGACAGCGGCAAACTCATGGTGCCGCTCCATCATGTGTGCCCGAGCGACAAGGCCTATTACCTGATCATCCCGGAACGCAAGGCCGAGAGCGCGGCAATGACCGGTTTCAGGGATTGGCTCTGCGAGGAGGCCCGCAGATACCGCAGCTGATTCCCGGGCCTAATCTGGCGCCCTCAGTCCTTTTTGGTCGTCTGAAGGAGCCGATCAAGACGATTCGCGAAGTTCTGCTTGTCGTTGGCACCGAAGGCGGCTGGCCCGCCGGTATCCACACCGCTGCTGCGCAAGGTGTCCATGAAGTTGCGCATGTCGAGCAGTTGTCGAATGTTGTCCTTGCCATAGGCCTCCCCGCGCGGTGACAAGGCCCACGCGCCCTTTTCGACGACCTCCGCCGCGAGTGGGATGTCGGCGGTCACTACCAGGTCGCCTTCGCGCGCATGCTCGGCAATGTACTTGTCCGCCTCGTCGAAACCGCCGGGCACCTGAATCATGCGGATGCCCGGGTTTCCGGGTACGCGCAGGTAGTGATTGGCGACCAGCGTAAGCGGATACCCGGTGCGCGTTGCTGCCCGGAAGAGAATCTCCTTGATCGCCACCGGACACGCGTCGGCATCCACCCAGATATGCATTGACCCACTCTCCTCTTCAGCTGCGATCATTATCCGGTCTTGCAGTCAAAAGTCCGATCAATTCTCCGCGGTCACGCCTGAGTTGGTGAATTTGAGTTTCCTGCTTAACTAATCTGCATTCCGGGATGCTGAGGGCGTAACATTCATTGTTATCCGGCACCGCATTGGCTTTGGACTGTTCAACGGAGAATAAGAGATGAGTGCAGGCGGACAGGCAAGCGGATCCTACAGGTGGCGCTTTTTCCGGTCGGGTGGGTTCGACCAGGTGAGGATCGAGACAGCGGACGATCTGCGGCATCTAGCAGAGCTCGACCAGAAGCTGTGGTCGGTGCTCGCCTGCCCGACCAATGGCCTCGAGTTCGACACCCGGACTCTGCAGTTGCTCGATGCCGACGGCGATGGCCGCATTCGTGCGCCGGAGATCGTCGCCGCGGTAGATTGGGTCTGCACCGTGTTGTGTGATCCAGGCGTGTTGTTCTCCGGCTCGGATGTGTTGCCGCTGGCGGCGCTGGACGAGGGCAACGATGAAGGTGCGCGTCTGCTGGCCAGCGCACGAGGAATCCTGGCCTATGTCGACAAGCCGGATGCCGATGCGATCGGCATCGACGATGTCTCCGATACCACCCGCCTGTTTGCGCCCGACCATTTCAATGGCGACGGCATCGTGCCTGCCGAACTGGCCGGCGACGAACGGATCGCCACTGCGATCTCCCGCATCGTCGAGTGCCTGGGTGGCAAGGAAGACCGCAGCGGCAAGCCCGGTGTCGATGCCGAGACTTTGCAGAACTTCTTCGAGCGGGCGCAGGCGCTATCCGATTGGCTTGCCCAGGCCGAGGCCGAGCCCGGCATGGTGTTGCCGCTGAGCGACGACACCGCGACCGCTGCTGCTGCCTTCGAGGCCGTACGTGCCAAGATCGAAGACTACTTCACCCGTTGCCGGCTGGCCTGTTTCGACGAGCGCGCCGGAAGCGCGCTGAACCCGGCGGAGGCGGCTTACCTGGATCTCGCGGTCGCCACGCTCGAGCCGACCGCCGAAGCCATCGCGGCCTTGCCCCTGGCCCTGGTCGCCAAGGACCGCCCGCTGCCGCTGGAGGCCGGACTCAACCCGGCCTGGGCGGAGCGCATTGCGCGGCTGAGGGCGCTGGTCGTCACGCCACTGCTCGGCGAGCGCGCGAGCCTCGCAGAGGCCGACTGGCGCACCCTCGCCGAACGTTTCAGCCGCTATCGGGCGTGGATCGCAGAACAGCCCGACACACCGATCGCCTCGCTACCGCCTGCGGAACTGCGGACGATGCTTGCCGACGATACCCGGCAGGCCATCGAGGCATTGATCGCCGAGGACCTCGCCGCCGAGACTGCCGCCACGCAGGTCGAGGCGGTGGAGCGGCTCGTGCGTTACCAGCGCGACCTGGTCCGCCTGCTGCGCAACTTTGTCTCCCTGTCCGACTTCTACTGCGGCGAGCGCAAGGCGATCTTCCAGGCCGGCACGCTGTATCTCGACCAACGCAGTTGCGAACTGTGTCTGCGGGTCGCGGACATGGACCGCCATGCCGCCCTTTCGCCGCTGTCCGGCACATATCTCGTCTATTGCCAGTGCGTCCGTCAGGGCGAGGCGCCAATGACGATCGTTGCCGCGATGACCGGCGGCGACGCCGACGAGATGATGGTGCCAGGCCGCAACGGCGTTTTTTACGATCGTCAGTGTAGGGACTGGAACGCCAGCGTCATCAAGGTGGTAGAGAACCCGATCAGTGTGCGTCAGGCTTTCTGGTCGCCCTACAAACGTATTGGGCGCATGATCGGCGAGCAGATCCAGAAGTTTGCCGCCTCGCGTGACAAGGCGGTCGAAGACCAGGCTGCGGCAGGTGTCGCGGAGGCCGGCGCGAGAGCCGAGGCGCCTGCTTCGGCGGCGCCTCAGGCCTTCGACATCGCCAAGTTCGCCGGTATCTTCGCCGCCATCGGCCTCGCGCTGGGTGCGTTGGGCACCGCCCTGGCCGCGATCGTCGCCGGTTTTCTGTCGCTGCCGGGCTGGCAGATGCCGCTGGTCCTGGCCGGCATCATGCTGCTGATCTCGGGTCCGTCGATGCTGCTCGCGTGGTTCAAGCTTCGCCAGCGCAATCTCGGCCCCCTGCTCGACGCCAACGGCTGGGCGGTCAATACCCGGGCGCGGATCAACATTCCGTTCGGTGCGGCGCTGACCGGTGTGGCCGAACTGCCCGCCGGCGCCGAACGTTCGCTTGCCGACCCCTACGCCGAAAAGCGCACACCGTGGCGTGGCTGGCTGCTGTTCGCCGTGGTCGTGATCGCGGCAATCGTCGCCTGGCAGAACGGATTCTTCGACCGTTTCTTCACCCAGTGAGGCGCACCGGCGGTCGAAGCCGAACCGAAAGCCCAGAAGGCGGAGGAAGTGGCTGAAGGCTGACCAACACGTTGCCTGAACCGCTCGCGGTCCTTGGCCGCAAGCGCTTGGGTGGCCGCGAACGACTGAACCAGAACCTTGCCGCTACCGGGGTAATCGCAGCAAAACGCACCGTCTGGTGCACGATGGCTTGGTCGGGCCAGTTCTCCATGAACGCGCGGCAGGGCACAAATATGTCAAACTTCAGCCCGCCGAAACCGCCCGGAGAATCGTCGATGCCACCTCTGGCAATCAAGATCGCGCTGATCGTCTTTCACGTCATCCAGTATCTGGTCACCGCCAGCGCGGGATTTTCGCTCGCCAGTATCATCGCGGCACTGATGGTGGGCGCGCAGTTGCTGCCCAAGGATCATTTCGTGAAAACGTTCAAGATTCAGCCGATTCGCGTCAGCCAGTACGGCAGCCTGGTGTGGTTCCTGGTCGCATTCGCGGAATTGCGCATGGCGGGTTGAGGCGCGGGATTACCGACTTCCTGCTTCAATCCGCCATCACGCAGCGCTCGTGCGCCCAGGCCCGAAGCTGGTCGATCTTCTCGGCCATGACGACCGACAGCGGCCGGGTGCGCTGGATTTCGGCGAGCAGCATTGCCATGTCCGGATCCCGGCCTTCAGGCAGGGCTTCGTAGAGGGTCGACACCACCGCCTGCTCGATCTCCGCGCCGGACATGCCCTCGCTCTCCAGAGCGAGTGATTGCAGATCGAAACCTGCCAGCGCCAGCTTGTGGCGACCGAGGTGGATGCGGAAGATGGTCTCGCGTGCCGGTGCATCGGGGAGGTCCACGAAGAATAGCTCATCGAAGCGCCCTTTGCGGATCAGTTCCGGCGGCAAGGCCTGGACGTCGTTGGCGGTGGCGACGATGAATATGCGCGCGCGCCGCTCGGCCATCCAGGTCAGCAGCGTTCCAAGCACCCGGCGGGACACGCCACCGTCCTGGTCGGACGAGCCGCCGGACATGGCCTTTTCGATCTCGTCGATCCACATCACCACCGGCTGCATCGCCTCGGCAGCCGACAAGGCCTCGCGCAGCTTGCGCTCGGTCTCGCCCTGGTATTTGTCGTACAGCGCGCCCATGTCGAGCTTGAGCAGCGGCAAACCCCAGGAGGCAGCGGTGGCCTTGGCGGTGAGACTCTTGCCGGTGCCCTGCACACCCATGATCAGCACACCCTTTGGTGCGGGCAGGCCGGGGCGGTCCACCTCGCCGAGGAAAATCGGCCGGCGCTGCGCGAGCCAGCGCCGCAGGCGGAGCAAGCCGCCGATGGCGTCGACCCCGTCCAGCGGTGCCTCGAGGCTCAGGCCTGGCAGCGACTGTTCCTTGTAGCGCACCGCTCGTTGCAGGTCTTCCGGCGTCAGCGTGCCGTCGTTGCGAATCGCCTGGCGCAGAAGCTGGCGCACGTCTTCCTCGCACAGGCCGCTCGCGTAGCGCACCATCGCGTCTTCAAGCTTCGGGTTGCGTCGAGGCCGTCCGCGCGAGCGTTCGAACAGCGCGAACTCCTCTTCGAGCAGTTCGCGGATGCGGGCTTCGTCCGGCAGGGACAGGCTCAGGTGTGCGGCGTGTCTGCCGAGCTTGGGTGGGAGTTGCATCCGCGGCGAGATCAGCACCAGCGTGCGGTCGTCGATCGCGTGATCGAGCGCGATCTCGCGCAGCCCGCGCACCACCACCGGGTCTTCGAGATAGGGGTGGACGTCGAGCAGCACGTAGATGCCGCGCCGGCCGCGCTGGTCGATGTACTTGAGCGCCGACGGCAAGGCCCGGGTGTCGGGGATTTCTCCGCCTGACTCCGGTACAGGCGTACCCGGGCCTTCGTCATCGACCAGCTCGAGACTTCTTGGCCCTCTGCCCGGATCGCGCGGGCTGCCGTAGCGCACGTCCGGTTGACTCCCGAGGGAAACCAGACCGGCTGCTGCCGACCAGCGATAAAGTGGTAGGTTGCGCTCGGCTGCGAGCGTTTCCAGCAAGCGCATTGCGCGGGTTTCTTCCATCGTCTCGATGACGATGACGGGCGTGCGGGAGCGGATCAGGGCGGTGAGGTCGCGCAGGTCGTTCATCGGGTCATGACCGGTGAGTGAATCGTCAGCGGATTATCCCTGAATTTCCGTGAAGGCAGACGCCAAGGTCGAGCGGTTCGCCAGTGGGGGTAGCCGTGAGGCGACTCTGCCCGAGTGCATGCCGCTGTTGCCGAGCGTAGCGCCCGAGATCCCTGCTGTTAGAGCCCGTCAGGGCGAGTTCAGGGATCGCAGCGAAGCGAGGCTTACAGCGGCAGCACGAGTGGCAGCTGGAGCCGAATGGCTACCCCCACTGGCGAACCGCGGCTTACGGGCACTTCAGCCCCGTGTCGTCTGCTCCAGCATGCGGTTGACCGCCTCAAGATGCTCGGCCTCGTTGTGGCACATGCCCTGGAAGGCGGCGCACAGGTCGAGGAAGTCCTTCAACTCCATGCGCTGGGCCATCTTCATCAGGCGCTTGGTCAGGCGCAGCGCCTTGGGAGGCTGGGCGGCGAAGCGGGTGGCGAGCTGGTGGGCGCGATTCATCAGATCGTCGGGTTCGACCACGTCGAGCACGATGCCGAGTTGCTTCGCTTCGTCGGCGCCGACGATGCGTCCGGACAGGGTCAGTTCGAAGGCCTGCTGGTAGCCGATCAGGCGCTGCATGAACCAGGCGCCGCCGTCGCCGGGAATGATGCCGAGGTTGAGGAAGGTCTCGCCGAACTTCGCTCGGGTGGAGGCGATGCGGATGTCCGCCATGTTGGCCAGATCGAAGCCCGCGCCGATGGCCGGGCCGTTGACTGCGGCGATGATCGGCACCTCGACCGCCTGCAGCGCCAGCGGGATGCGCTGGATGCCACGGCGGTAGCGCGTGGCGACCTCGGCCACATCACCGGCGAAGTCGCCGCCGCGGTTGGCCATGTCCTTGATGTTGCCGCCAGCCGAGAACGCGGCGCCGGCGCCGGTGACGACCAACACCGAAACGTCGTCGCAGCGGTTGATCCACTCGGCGACGTTGACGATGTCGTCGATCAGCGCGGTGCCGGTAAGCGCGTTGCGCACGTCGTCGCGGTCGAGCGTGAGGGTGGCGACGCGGCCGTCGAGGCTCAGGCGTGAGTCGGTGGTCTGGGGAAGAGTCATGGGTCGTTCTCCTTCGGGCCGGTGCAGGCTCAGTTGCTTGCGACGCTGCGGTTGGTGATGATGCGGGCATCCACCACGGCATAGCCGTCCGGATAGGCGATGACCGGATTGAGGTCGAGCTCGGAGAGTTGCGGATAGGCCGACACGATGCCCGAGACCTTGAGCAGCAGGTCGACCAGCGCTTCCTTGTCCACCGGCGGTTCGCCGCGTACGCCTTCGAGAATCTTGCGGCCCTTGATCTGGTCGATCATCGAACGTGCATCCTCGCGGCTGACCGGGATCGAACGGAAGGCGACGTCCTCCAGGATCTCGACGAAAATGCCACCGAGTCCGAACATCAGCACCGGGCCGAAGATCGGGTCGCGCACGACGCCGATGATGATCTCGGTGCCCTTCCTGGCCATTGGGGTGACCAGCACGCCGCGGATGTCGGCGTTCGGATCGTAGGCTCTGCAGCTCGTCATGATCTGGTCGAAAGCCTCGCGCAGCGCCGCCTCGCCCTGCAGATTCAACTTCACGCCACCGGCATCGGACTTGTGCAGGATGTCCTTGGACACGACTTTCATGACCAACGGCCGGTCGCCCATGCGCGCGGCGACTTCACCGAGTTCGGCCGGATTGCTGACGATGGCCTCCGGCGCCACGTCTACGCCGTGGGTCCGGAGCAGGGACTTCGCTTCGTACTCGAACAGATCGCGACCTTCGTTCTGGGCGCGGCCGAACATGGCCTGCATTTCCGCATCCTCCTCGATCGCCGGACCGGTTGCCTGCGCATCGAGTCCGGCAAGATAGATGCCACGCTCGCCGAGTGCCGCAAGTGCGCGCACAGCGTGCTCGATCGAAGGATAGACCGGTACGCCTTCCTCGTGCAGGCGGCGCAGTGCCGGGGGTTTGACCGGGGCATACAGGCTGTAGACCACAAGTGGCTTCTCGGTGTGCTTGGCGAGTTCGATCATCGCTTCGGCGCCGCGCATTTCGCCGCCGAGCAGGTCTTCCGCGAAGCGGATGCTGTAGCCGCCGAACATGCCGACCAGGAACACCGCGTCGATGTTGGGATCTCCGGCGGCGATCGCCATGCAGTCGGCGAGCAGTGCCGGGTTGGCGTCGGTACTGCCGGCCACATCCACCGGGTTCACTACCGAAGCCTGCGGGAACAGGACCTCGCGCAGCTTCGCCTGGGTTGCGGCGCTCAGCTCGGGGATCTCGAGGCCAGCCTCGGACAGGCGGTCGGAGGCGATCGTGGCCTGACCGCCGCCGTCCGAGATCACTGCGATGCGCTTGCCGCGAGCGAACTGCATCAGGCCCAGACCTTCGGCCACCGGCAGGATCTCGTCGGAATCCTGCACCACGCTGACGCCGACCTGGCGCAACAGGTCCACCGTCATGCCATAGCTGCCGGCCAGTGCCCCGGTGTGCGAGCTCGCGGCCTTCTTGCCCTGCTCGGTCGAGCCGGACTTATACACCACCACCGGCTTCCTTGCGGTGACCTCGCGTGCGACGTTCAGGAAGCGCTGGCCGTCGCGAAAGCCTTCCACGTAGAGCGTCGCGACCTTGGTGTTAGGCTCCTCGCCGAGATAGCGCAGATAGTCGTTGAAGCCGATGTCGGTCTGGTTGCCTGGACCGACGTAGGTCGAGAAGCCGACATGGCCGTTATGCTCGGCCTCGAGCACCAGCGAGAGCAACATGTTGCCCGACTGAGAGATGAAGCCGATGTTGCCCGGCTTGACGTTGGCCAGCGCCAGCAGGTTGACCTTCTGGTGCAGGTTGAACATGCCCGAGGTGTTGGGGCCGATGATGCGCACGTTGCCAGCGCGGGCGGCGTCCAGGACCTGCTGTTCGAGCTTGACCCCCTCGCCGCCGATTTCCTTGAAGCCGCTGGCGAGAATCACTGCGCCCTTGATGCCCTTCTTGCCGCACAGCTCGATCAGGCCCGGCACCGTGTTCGCCGGGGTACAGATCAGCGCGAGGTCGACCCCGTAAGGAATTGCCTCGAGTGACGGGTAGGCTCGCGCGCCGAGGATCATGTCGGCCTTGGGGTTGATCGGGTAGATCGCGCCCTTGAAGCCGTCCTTGATCAGGCCGACCATGGCCTTGTAGCCGCGTTTGGTCGGATCGCTCGATGCGCCGACGATGGCGATCGAATTCGGGGCGAGGAAATCGTGCAACGGGCTCTTGCGTTCGAGGCTCTGTGGGGTGGCTTGCATGTCATTCTCCCTTGAAGACCGGGCTGCGCTTCTCGGCGAAGGCATCGACGCCTTCCTGCCAGTCGCGGGTGGTACCGACGAAGGTCATGCCTTCGAGTTCAGCGGTGAGGCAGGCATCCAGCGTGCGCTCGGCCGACAGGTTGAGCTGTTCCTTGGCGAGTTGCATCGAGAATGGTGCCTTGGTTGCGAGCCGGGCAGCGAAGGCGCGCGCGGCATCGAGGAAACCTTCGTCCGCCAGCACGCGGTTGGCGAGCCCGATGCGCTCGGCCTCGGCGCCCTTGATGCGCTCGCCCAGGAATACCAGTTCGCGTGCCTTGGCCAGTCCGACCAGGCGTGGCAGCAGCCAGGTTACCCCGCCACCGAGAAAGTTGCCGATGCTGATCTCGGGCAGGCCAATCTGCGCACTCTCGGCCATCAGGATGAAGTCGGAGGCCAGCGCGATCTCGGCGCCGGCGCCCAGCGCGTAGCCATTCACCGCCGCCACGACCGGCTTCTTGAGGTGCAGCAGGCGTTTGCATACGATCTGCTCGCCCTGCAGGTACTGCCGGCGATCGAAGGCGGTACGGGTGCCGGCCTTGTGTTCCTTCAGGTCGGCCCCGACGCAGAAGGCGCGGCCTTCGCCGGTGATCAGCACGACGCGCGCGTCGTTATCGGCCTCGGCCACCGACAGCGCGGTGTTGAATTCCTCGTACAGTTTGGCGGTGACCGCGTTGAGACGTTCCGGGCGGTTGAGTCGGATCTCGGCAATGCCGTCCGATTGTGCATAGATGATGGTTTGGTATGTACTCATTGGTATGTACTCATTGGTGTGGTTTTCCGTCTGCTGGAGGGAATGGGAGACGCAGCGACGACAGGCCGTCAGACCGGCCGCAAGGGGGGAGCGGGGGGTGCGGCGTTGAGGGAGAAGCCGTCTGTCGCCATTTCGGAGTGTGCTTCGGGCATCCACTGTCGGCCCCAGCCGTGCAGAGGATGCAGGCAGTGAAGGTGCTCGACGACCGGAGGTGGAGCTGGGTACCGCGAAGGCATGCCCTTCATCCTGCCCCTATGATCCGCCGGGAGCAAGTCGAATCGGTCAAGTCGCATTTGGGCAAAAACGGTTTTTCGTCAGACTGTTGTATTTTCCTGACCTGGATCATGGATGCATGTCGATGGTTCGGTCACGATGAAGCTCCCCACAATGTGCGAGGAGCACGCCCATGCAATCCGAATTGCGGCCCAGATCCATTTCCGCAGCGTCGGTGCCGCGCGCGCTGGCCGCAGGTTGGCAAATCTTTCGGGCCTGTACAGGCGTCTCGATGGCCTATGCAGCCATCTTCGCGGTCATCGGCGTGATGCTGCTTTGGGGGGTGGCGAGGATCGGTCTCGCGCCCCTCGCATGGTCGCTCGCCGGCGGCTTCCTGCTCGTCGGCCCGGTTGTGCTGGCCGGTTTCCTGTCGCTTTCGGCTGCGGTGCGTGCCGGACGCAAACCCGGTTGGGGTGACGTCATCCACGGCTATCGGCAGGTACCTCGTGGCTTGGTTGGTCTTTCCGCAGTGTGCGTGCTGCTCTACATCATCTGGCTGACTGATGCCGGCATCCTGTACAGCTTCATGGTGGGAGACACCGGCGCGGGCTGGCGAATGATGCTGCCGGTCAGCGAAGAACTGCTCCGCTTTCAGCTGGGTGCCTGGTTCATGGGCTCGGTTTTCGCGCTGATCGTGTTCTGCATCAGCGCGTATTCGGTGCCCTTGCTGGTCGAAAGGCGGGCCGCGCTCGTCGCCGGTGTCGCTGCCAGCGTCAAGGCGGTATTCGGCAGTCCGGTCGCGAGCCTGGTCTGGGCTCTGGTGCTTGGCGCGGCGGTCATCGTTGCGATCGTGCTGCCGCCGGTACTGACCGTCATTCTGCCGGTGCTGGCCTTTGCCGGCGAAGCCCTCTACCGCGAGGTCTTTCCCGGCTAGCAGTTGGTCGGGCCGACAGGTTGCTAGCGCCGGCCGTCGTAATCCTCGATCGTGCCGACGCGGAGGCGGCGACCGCGGTCTCGTGTGTAGCTGAACTGGCCCAACACCGTGATCTGGCGGCCGAGGTGGGGCGCGATGCGGTCTTCCGGCGTGAGCCCGACCCGGTTCAGGTTGGCGTCTTCCAGCCAGTAATGACGTGGGTCATCGAAACCGCGCACCGTTCCCCGAGTCCGGATCACGCGGCCGTCGTAGGCCGCCGGCCGTTCGACCAGTTCGGCGAGACTGATCTCCAGAGGCTTGTCGCCCTGGCCGCAGCCATTGAGTGTCAGCAAAATGACCAGAGTCCCCAGGAGCGAACCAAAGCGCCTGCGCCGGTCTGCCGGGTACCGGGAATCCATCACGTTCTCCGCTGAAGTATTCGTCGATGGTGAAATAGTCCCGTAGGATTGCATAATGATTTGCTTAACATGAGCTCGGAACCTGGCCATATTCCTGGCCGGGCGTTCTGACCATCGCATTCTGGCTGACTTTCGAACACGATGCTGCAACTCCGTCACCTGTCGCTTGGATTGCTCCACTGGCTGGCGGTCCTGATCGTAATGTCCGCCGTTTCGCTGCCGGCGTCGGCCACGGATGGGGAGATCGATCGCCCGGTGGTGACCATTGGCGTGGTCGCCGAGAACGAACCCTATTCCTGGATCGACGAGACTGGTCAGCTCGCCGGCTTCTCGATCGATGTGCTCGAGCGGGTGGCGGAGCTCGCAAACATTCGCTTCAGTTACCGCATCGGAAATTGGCCGGAGATCTACCGTGCCTTCCTGGACGGCGAGCTCGATGCGATCGACGAGATCTCGTACCGGGAGGACCGCGCGCAGCGCATGCTGTTCACCGAGCCTTATCACTATCGCCGTACGGTGATCATGCACGACGGCAATCGGCCCCTGCCAGTGCTTGATGGCCTCGAGGGTCTTCATCCGTATCGCGTCGGCGTGGTGCGCGACATCTTCTACAAGGACGAGCTTGTCTCCCGTGGTCAGAGCGTCATCGAGTACGACAGCCTTCACACCCTGATCCGGGCGCTGGCCTTCGGTTGGGTCGATGCGGTGATCGGCCCCGAGGTGACGCTCGCGTTTCTCGCGCAGCAGGCGGGATTCAATCATCTGGCGATCGCCGGTCGCTTCGCGCTGGATCGCTACGAACTCGAGGATTTCCGAATTGCGGTGCTTGCGGACCGGCCGGATCTGCATTCCCGGCTCGATGCGGCGGTCAGCGCCCTGCCCGAGGCGGACATGCGCGACATGCTGATGCGATGGCAGGAGTTCGGCGGTCGTGCACCCTTGCGTCAGGCCGGCGGCTTCCGGCTGGGCGACCAGTCGGCGGCCTATGTGCGCAGGCTGGGCCCGGTGCGGGTCGGGCTCATGCGCGACTATGCACCTTTCAGCTTTGTCGATGGTGGCAGTCTGCAGGGGCTGTCGGTTGATGTACTCAGTCGCATCCAGGATCTCACCGGGCTCCAGGTGATCACGGTGACCGACCGCTGGCCGGTGCTGATGGAGATGTTTCGCCGTGGCGAGATCGATATCGTTGCCAACATGTCGGCGAACGAGGAACGGCTGGAATACACCCGTTTCACCGAACCCTACTATCTGATTCCGAATGTCGTATTCACACGCGATCCGGCGCTCGAGTACCTTGATTCCGACAGTCTTGCCGGCCTGCGCATCGCAATTGGTTCGGGGATCTACTACGAACCCTGGGTGCGCCAGCGCTTTGGCGATGCGGTGCTTGGTTTCTCTTCTCAGCGCGCGATGTTCGAGGCGCTGGCCGAAGGCAGTGTGGATGTGGTGCTCGCCGCCCTGCCCAACGGCAACCACTGGGTCAGGGAGCTTCGGCTCGCAGACGTGCGGATCGCCGGGGAGTTTTCGCACGACGGCAGTGCGGGCGAAGATCTGCGTTTCGGCGTTCGACCGGCGCTGGAGCCCCTGGTGGCGATCATGAACGCGGCACTGGAAGGCGTCTCGCCGACTGAGCGACGGACGATCGAAAACCGCTGGATGGGCGCCTCGGCCTCGCCCCCGGCATCATCCGATGGTCGGGTGTCACTCGGCGCCGAGGCGCGCGCATTTCTCAGCAGCCGTGGCGAGACCCTTCGAGTGTGCATTGACCCGGAGTGGATGCCGATCGAAGGTTTCGACGCGAACGGAAGGCATGTGGGGGTGTCGGCGGATTATCTCGAACACTTCGCCCGACGGTTTGCGGTCGAATTCGAGGTGGTACGGACCGTCAGCTGGAGCGAGAGCGTTGAGGCCATTCTGGCGGGGCGATGCGATATGTTGCCGATGGCGATGAGTACGCCGGAGCGGCGCAAGGTGCTCGATTTCACGACGCCTTACTACATCGTGCCCAACGTGCTGCTGGGGCGGATTGAGACGCCCTTCGTCGACGGGCTGGCGGAGTTCGACGAGCGTCGGGTGGGCGTGGTGCGCGGCTACGCGTTCGCCGAGTTGCTCGCCGATCGACACCCCCGGGTCAATTTCGTCGACGTTGCGACCGAGGTCGAAGGCCTGCGCGCGCTTCGGCGGGGCGAGATTCACGCCTTCGTGAGTACGCTGGCGACAGCCAGTCACTACATGCAGGAGCTTGGTCTGGCCGACCTCAAGGTCATCGCGCGGGTGCCCGGCGACTGGACGCTGTCGATCGCAACCCGCAAGGACGAGCCCCTGTTGCTCGAGATCGCCAGTGCGTTCATCGACAGCATCGGTGACGACGAGCGGCGCGAAATCGACGCGCGGTGGCGCGCGCTCCGTCTGGCCGAACCGTCGGTCGACTACACCTGGCTGTGGCGCGGCCTGGCCGCCGCGGTGCTCGCTTTCGCGCTGCTGTTCGCGTGGAACCGCAAGCTTGGACAGCTCAACCGGCAGCTTGCCGAGGCCAACGAACGACTCGCTGCGGTCAGCGTCACCGATGCCTTGACCGGCATCGGCAACCGCAAGTTCTTCGATCAGGAATATGAGCGCATGTACCGCTGGTGTCAGCGGCATGGCCTGGGCTTCGCGGTCGCGATGATCGACATCGACCACTTCAAGTCGGTCAACGACACCTACGGTCACGAGGCCGGCGACGCGTGCCTGCGCGCGCTCGCGCTATGCCTGCAGACTCACGGGCGTCGGGAAACGGATCGCCTGGCCCGTTTTGGCGGCGAGGAGTTCGTGATGTTCGGCACCTGGGACGATGCTGGCGAGTTGCAGCAACGCTTCGCGCGGATACGCGAGGCAGTCGAGGCACTGCCCGGTACCGGTGCACTGCCGGTTTCGGCGATGACGGTCAGCGTCGGTCTGGCCTACGGCATCGCCCAGGCCGACAAGACCGCGGGTGAGTTCATTGCTCGCGCCGACAAGGCCTTGTACGAAGCCAAGCGGGCGGGCCGCAACCGGATCGTCGCGGTGACAATGGACTGATCCGGTTGCATGGCAGCGGGCGGCGTTTGACGCTTCGGCCGCCCGCAGGCGAGACCGGCTTATTCAGCCTTGATCGCCTCGACCGCGATGTCGATGCGGACTTCGTCACTGACCGCCGGCGCGAACATGCCGGCTTCGAAATCCGAACGCAGGATGGTGGTCGTCGCGTCGGCGCCGATCGCGTCACGCTGCAGCATCGGGTGCGGCATCGCGGTGAAGCGGGTGATCTCGAGGGTGACCGGGCGGGTGATGCCCTTGATGGTCAGCTCGCCCTCGATCGCGGTCGGGGTGTCGCCGTCGAAGACCACCTGGGTGGACTTGAAGGTGGCGGTCGGATGCACTGCCGTGTTGAGGAAATCCTCGCCCTGGATGTGGTCATTGAAATCGGCATAGCCGGTGTTGACCGACGTCATGTCGATGACGATCTCCACTTCGCCGGTGCGTGCCTCGCGGTCGATGGTGACTGTGCCGCTGGCGCGGTCGAACTTGCTCTGCTGGGTGGACAGACCGAAGTGGCTGTACGAGAAGCGCGGGAAGGTGTGGCTGTCGTCGATCACGTAGGTTTCCGGCGCGGCGAAGGCGGGCAGCGCGAGGCCGGCGCCGAGGGCGAGGGTGGCAGCGAGTCTGGTAAGACGGTTCATGGTTTCTCTCCTTGCTTGGGTTGGGTGGTGGGGGTTAGTTGGATGCCGCGGCGATGCTGAAACGCACCGTCACCTCGTTGGCGAGGATGTTGAAGCGCGACCAGGAGCCTTCGCCTATCGAAAAGTCGCCGCGGCGGATGGTGAGGTCGCCTTCGAAGCGGCCGACGCCGTCGGTGGCACTGAAGCTCGCCGGGAACACGACTTGTTCGACGTGACCCTTGATGCTCAGCGTACCGGTGACTTCGTAGCGACCATCGTCGAGCACGCGCACAGCCTGTGACTCGAAACGGGCGACCGGGAAGCTTTCGATGTTGAACCAGGTCGGTTTCGCGGCTTCGACGTCGGCCTCGGCCAGTCCGGTGGAAATGCTCTCCAGTGCGACCTCGATGGTCGCGCTGGCGGCTTCCGGCTGTTGAGGATCGAAAGCCAGCGAGCCATCGAAGCTGCCAAAGCTGCCCTGCAGGTCGACACCCATCTGACTGTAGGTGAAGGCGATGGCGCTGTCATCGGCGAGGATGCGGTCGTAGTTTTCGGCCAGCGCCAGCGTCGGCGCGAAGACGCTGATGGCAAGGGCCAGGCTCAGGGGTTTCAACAAGGTATTCATGGTTTTCTCCGTGGGGTCTCGAGGCACACGCTCAGCGTTTGCCTGGCAGCATGCGGGTGAGGATGTCGTCCCGGTCGATGAAGTGGTGTTTCAGTGCCGCCGCGGTGTGGCCGACGATGAGCGCTGCGAACAGCCAGTTCAGGTACTTGTGCGTGGCTTGCAGCAGATCGCCGAGCCCTTCGTCGCGGGCGACCAGGTCGGGCAGCGGCAGCACGCCGAACCACACCGTGGGTACGCCCTTGGCCGAGCTCATCAACCAGCCGCTGAGTGGAACCGCGAGCAACAGCGCGTACAACAGCGTGTGACCGGCGTGCGCGGCGAAGCGTTCGAGGCTCGACATGTGCGGCGGCAACGGCGGTGGCCGGTAGGTGAAACGCCACACCAGGCGTAGCAGCACGAGCATGAACACGCTCACACCGGCCCACTTGTGCCACGAGTAGTACTGCAGCTTCTCGGGCGAGAACGGCAGGCCTTCCATGTATAGACCGAGCGCCATCAGCGGTGGTATCGCGAGTGCGATCACCCAGTGCAGGGCTTTCGCGGTGCGGGTATAGCTCGTGCTCATGCCAGGCTCCCCGGTGCGAAACGGTAGGCATCCATGGCGAGCACCCGGTCCTGGATGCCGGCATGAAAACGTTCCGCCAGCGGCGCATCACCGGCGGCACCGAGTGCGACGAAGATCGGCAGCAGATGCTCTTCGGTCGGGTGGGCGCGTTCCGCGTCCGGTGCCCGACGGCGGTAGTCGAGCAAGGCCTCGAGGTCGCCCTCTTCGAGGCGTGCCGCGAACCAGTCGGCGAAACCGCGCACATAGTCCGGCGCACCCGAGACCGCAGTGCGGTAATCCATCAGGTTGTGCGTGATGTTTCCCGAACCGACGACGAGGATGCCGCGTTCGGTGAGCGGCGCGAGCGCCCTTCCGAGTTCCCAGGCACCGCGTGTTCCCGCGGCCGACTGGATCGACACCGGCACGACGGCGACGTCGGCATCCGGATAGAGCATCATCAGCGGCACCCACGCGCCGTGGTCGAGTCCGCGATCCGGATCGGCCGTGGCGTCGAGGCCGGCTGCATCGAGCGCCGCGAGGACTTCGCGGGCGACTTCCGGACATCCGCTCGCGGGGTAGCGCAGGCGATACAAGGCCTCGGGAAAACCATAGAAATCGTGGATGGTGTCCGGGCGCACGGAGAAACCGACGCGCGGGCTCGGGGTGTCCCAATGGGCGCTGGCGATGACTACCGCCCGGGGTGCGGGCAGACGATCTGCGATACCCGTGATCGCCGCACCGGCCGCGCCGGGCTGGAGCGCAAAGGTCGGCGCACCGTGCGGAAGAAAGAGCGTGGATTGTGGGCGCATGTCTGATCGGTCCGTGAAGATGTGATGCGATGGTTCGCAGTCTATCGCTGACTTAATTGCGGAAATACCGCACAATCAAGAATGCTATGTTGCAATAGGAGCAACAATGGACAGACTGGATGCGATGCAACTCTTCGTCCGGGTCGCCGAGGTGGGCAGCTTCGCCGCCGTGGCGCAACAGCTCGGCGTGGCCCGCTCGGTGGTGACCCGGCGGATCGCTGCCCTCGAGACGCATCTTGGCGTCAAGCTGATTGCCCGCAGCACCCGGCAGCTGTCGCTGACCTCCGAGGGCGCTGCCTATCTGGAGCGTTGTCGGGTGATCCTCAACCTGGTCGATGTCGCCGAAGCCGATGTCGCACACGATCAGAGCCGGCCGCGAGGACGCATTCGCGCGAGCGTGCCGCTGAGTTTCGGGCTGCGCAGGCTGACGCCCCTGCTGGTCGATTTCAGTCGCGAACATCCCGAAGTCGGATTGGAACTGGACTACACCGACCGCCGGGTGAATTTGATCGAGGAAGGCTTCGATCTGTCGGTCCGAGTGACCTCGCGTCTGGAACCCGGTGACATCGTGCGTCGTCTTGCCGCCAGCCGCCTTCGCGTGGTCGCCGCGCCGTCCTATCTCGACTCGCACGGGGTGCCGGCGACACCGCGCGAGCTCGCCCAGCACGAATGCCTTGGCTATGCGGCGCGGGGTGAAACCCAGTCATGGCATTTCCGGGTGGACGATCGCCCCGAACAGGTCCACGTCCGCTGCCGCATTGCGGCCAACAACGGCGATGCGCTGATGGCCGCGGCCGTTGCCGGCCTGGGTGTCACCATGCAGCCGGATTTCATCGCCGACGACTACATTGCTGATGGCCGGGTCCAGCTTCTGCTCGAGGATTTCATCGCGCCCGACATGGGTGTGTATGCGGTGCTGCCGAGCAACCGGCACGTGCCGCATCGCGTGCGGGTGCTCATGGATTACCTGGCGACACGGCTTGCGCCCGGGGTGGGCGACGAGCCGCATCCGCGGTGAGCCGATGCAAGCCGGTGTGCTTGCGAAATGCGTCACATGCAGAAATCCCCCGACTCGTGTAACCATAGGCGCTGCGAAGCGGCTGGCACACTTGAACCGACGAGGGCGCGATGACCGAGATGAACCACTCGATGGAAAAGGATCCGGCGGTCTACAAGACGCTGCTGGAATCCACCAAGGCGATTCCGTGGAAGATCGACTGGAAGACGATGAAGTTCGCCTACATCGGGCCCCAGATCGAGCAGTTGCTCGGCTGGACGCAGGACAGCTGGCAGAGCGTCGAGGACTGGGCGACCCGGATGCATCCCGATGATCATCAGCGGGTGGTCGATTTCTGTGTGTCCCAGTCGAAGTCGGGTGTCGATCACGAGGCCGACTACCGTGCCCTGACCAGTGACGGCGACTATGTGTGGATTCGTGATGTGGTGCATGTGATGCGCGACGCCTCAGGCGAGGTCGAAGCCTTGGTCGGCTTCATGTTCGACATAAGCGAACGCAAGAAGACCGAGGAGAAGCTCGCGAAGCTGCAGAAGGAACTCGAGGAACTGTCCTTCAAGGATGGTCTCACCGGGGTCGCCAACCGTCGCATGTTTGACTCGGTGATGCAGGTCGAGTGGTCCAACGCCCGACGACATTCCCAGCCACTGTCGATCATCATGTTCGACATCGACTACTTCAAGCAGTACAACGACCTCCACGGCCATTTGCAGGGTGACGAGTGCCTGAAGAAGGTGGCCCGATTGCTGGCCGGCGGCGCCAGTCGTTCGCGGGATTTCTTCGCCCGTTACGGTGGCGAGGAGTTCGTCATGGTGTTGCCCGAAACCGACGCCGAGGCCGCGGCGGTCGTCGCCGAGCGTTGCCGCAAGCTGGTGTTCAAGGAACAGATTCAGCACGGGGCGTCGCCGGTCGGCCAGTTGCTGACCGTCAGCATGGGGACCGCCACCGTGACCCCGAGTGCGGACGACAGGCTCGAGGATTTCGTCGAATCGGCGGACCGGCAACTCTATCGCGCCAAGCAGGGCGGGCGTGATCAGGTGGCGCGCGAGGGCTGAGACAGCCCGGCCGGACGCTGCCATCCGGCCGGTGATCGCGATGCGAGTCGGTGGCGTGGAGACTGGATATAATTACAGTCATGACCACCGCCACCCGAACCCCCAGCGATTCCCGCCACTGGCTCGACGAGCTCAACCCCGAGCAGCGCGCTGCGGTTTGTCACTGCATTGGTGAGGGCGGTGCGCCGCCCAGTGGGCCGCTGCTGGTGATTGCAGGCGCCGGCACCGGCAAGACCGGCACCCTCGCCCATCGTGTCGCCAATCTCGTCATCCACGGCACCGATCCATCGCGCATCCTGTTGCTCACCTTCTCGCGGCGTGCTGCCGACGAGATGGGGCGTCGGGTGCGTCGTATCCTCGCCCGCGCGGCGGCGGATCATGCCTGGCTCGCCCAGGTGCAACTGCCCTGGTCCGGCACTTTTCATGCGGTGGGCGCCCGGTTGCTGCGCGATTTCGCCGGGCGCATCGGGCTGGATGCCGGCTTCACCATCCACGACCGCGAGGACTCGGCCGACCTGATGAATCTGGCGCGTCACGAGGCCGGGTTGTCCGCGCGAGAGCGGCGCTTTCCGCTGAAGAACACCTGCCTGGCGATCTACTCGGCCGCGGTGAACGCACGAAAACCGCTCCATGAGGTGTTGCGGGCGAGCTTTCCGTGGTGCCTCGAGTGGGAAGATGAACTCAAGCGCCTTTTCCGAGCCTATGTCGAGGCCAAGCAGACGCAGCAGGTGCTCGACTACGACGACCTGCTGCTCTACTGGGCGCATATGGTCGCGGACCCGGCGCTGGCGGCCGAACTCGGCGGGCTGTTCGACCATATCCTGGTCGACGAGTACCAGGACACCAACCCGCTGCAGGCCGCAATTCTGCTCGCGATGAAACCGGATGGCCGCGGCCTCGCGGTAGTCGGCGACGACGCCCAGTCGATCTACGCCTTTCGCGGTGCGACGGTGCGCAACATCCTCGACTTTCCGGCCCAGTTCGACCCGCCTGCCGAGCGCATCGTGCTCAACCGCAACTACCGCTCGACCCGTCCCATCCTCGAAGCCGCGAATGCAGTCATTGCGATGGCCGGCGAAGGTTTCGCCAAGAACCTGTGGACCGCGCGTGAGGACGGCGGTCGTCCGCGCCTGGTATCGGTGCGGGACGATGCCGATCAGGTGGGCTTCATCGTCGCCGAGGTACTGGCCCGGCGCGAGCAGGGCATGCCGCTGCGTCAGCAGGCGGTGCTGTTCCGTGCCGCGAGCCACAGCGCACGCCTCGAGATGGAGCTGACCCGGCGCAACATCCCGTTCGTGAAGTTCGGCGGTCTGAAGTTTCTCGAAGCAGCCCATGTCAAGGATGTGCTGGCGCTGCTGCGCTGGCTGGAGAATCCGCGCGACCGGGTGTCGGGGTTTCGCGTGCTGCAGCTTCTTGCCGGCATCGGCCCGAAGACCGCGGCCAAGGTGCTCGACAACGTCTGCGCGGCACATGACGGCTGTGCCCTGCTCGCCGAGCAACCGGTGCCCGAAGCGGCACGCGAGGCCTGGCGCGAGTTTGCGGTCCTGGCCGAGACGCTGAGCGCGGCGCAGGCGCCCTGGCCGGCGGCGTTCGAAGCGGCATGCACCTGGTATCTGGCGCAGATGCCCCGCCTTTACGAGGATGCCACAGTGCGCCAGGGTGACATCGAGCAGTTGCAGCGCATCGCGGCCACCTACCCCGGCCGGCGCGCGTTTCTCACCGAACTCACGCTGGATCCGCCCAACGCAACCAGCGATGAAGCCGGCATCCCGCTGCGCGACGAGGACTACCTGATCCTGTCCACGATGCATTCGGCCAAGGGTCAGGAATGGCGTGCTGTGACGGTGCTCAACGCGGTGGATGGTTGCATCCCGTCAGACATGGCGACCGGCGCCGAGGCGGAGATAGACGAGGAGCGCCGGCTGCTCTACGTCGCGATGACCCGCGCACGCGACTCGCTCGACCTCGTCGTGCCGCAGCGCTTCTACGTCACCCAGCAGCAGGGACTGGGCGACCGCCATGTCTATGCCGGCCGCAGTCGCTTCATTCCCAACCGTCTGCTGCCCTGTTTCGAGCAGCTATCGTGGCCGGAGCCACCGCCCGAACTCCGTGGCACCCCCGAGTCGCGCCAGGCGGCGATCGATCTGGCCGCCAAGATGCGCGGCATGTGGGACTGAGCCGGAAAATTGCGTGAGCACAGGAATGCACCCCGTCTGATGTCACGCTTTCCTGGCCGCTTCTAACGCTCGCGTCTGCCGAGCATTGAAACCAGTGCACTCGCGACAGCGAGAACCGCGCCGACGGCGATGGTGGTGCCGGCCAGTCGCACGAAACGGCCTCCGTCGATGACATCCGTGATGAGCAGGATGGCAAGCAGGGCGAGCACGATGACGATGGCGCCAGCGAGGAACTTGAAGATGCTCGCGATACCGGCTTGCGGTTCCTCATCGGGGTGATTGGGATCCTGCATCGACATCTCCAACATAAAGTGACGCTTGCTCGTCGAGAGCTTGATTATAATCCGCCGGTTTTCATGTCATGTTGATTCTGAAGGGAACCCGTGCGTCATTGTCTGCGACGTCAAAGTCTGCGGATCGAAGGCGCTCCCAGACCGACAGATGTGTGCGTGAATTGCAGCGATATGGGCGCGCACCGCTTCGGGCCTGCTCTCACTTTTGACGAGGTCTGTTGCATGTCGGAACCGCCGTCCATTCAGCAGCATGCCGTGAGCAACCAGCCCACCAAGGTGCAGGCTGCGGTCGGCAAAGCCTGGGTTCCGCCGACCGGAGCCGATGATCGCGGTAAGACTCGGATTGGCGCAGGCTCGAGCGGTTTGCTGCAATCATCGAGCTTGGGAGGCGACCCTGTCTCGGCAGTCGGCAGGGGGCTGCGCAAGGCGTGGCGCTCGCTCGAGATTCTGGTCGGCCTGATCATCGCCTTCGTATCACCGTTCGCCTTGTTGTTTCTGCTCGTGACACAGGCCAAGTGGGCGCTCGCGCTGGGTGCGCTGACTACGGCCGCCCACGCGTACTGGCGGGTCCGAATGGATGGCTGGAACGAGCGCCCGGACGGGAGTCGTCCGGGCTTCAAGGGGCGTGCCGCCCTGCTGTTTCTCATTCTGTGCCTGAACTGCATGTTCTGGGGCCTGTTGATTGCCAGCGTGATGCCCGCGACCTGGGTGGCCGATTTCAACGCCAGCGCGCCCGCCTGGCTCGCCGACCACCACTGGGAGCGATGGTCGGTCACCTTCAGGCAAACCATCGAGTCGTTCGTAAGCATTGCGCTGATCGAGGTCTTCGCCTACCTGCTCGCCCTGCTGCCCTTCGTCCTCGTTTTCGCGGTGAGCGTATTGCTGGTCATACGCATCGGCTTGCCAAGGGTTACCGACAAGCTCATGTTCGTCGCCCGCGTCCTTGTGATCGGGATGATCGCGGGCATCGTCATCCAGATCCTCTGGGGGCCTTCGCTCGAGTGGCTGTTCTGGGCGATCAATGGCTACATCCTCTGGCGGGGTGCCGGGTTGCTTACCTTGCTCAGCATCATCGTGATCGGCTTCATGCCGTTCCGCATCGTCGAGTTGCTCCGTCGAGGTCGTTGGTTGAGGACATTCTTCGCATGACGCACAAGGTTGCCAAACCGCTCGTGGTGGCCGGTCCGAGCCGCGGCCTGATGGAGAAGGCTGGAATCCTCTTCACTGCGCGGTGGCCGAGCATCCGTCGACTGGCTGTGGCGTTACTCGTCTTCGCTCTGCTCCCGTTGTCCCATGCGACCGAAGCGGATGGCTTTTCGATGCCCCGGCAGGACTTCATCATCATGGAAGCCGGCACGGACGCGTATGGCTTCAGGTTCCAGGATCTTGTCGTCCTCGATCCGCGGGAGGGCAGCATGCTCAAGGTGCTGCCGATGAGCCCCCGCCTCCCCGATGACCTGAATCTGCGCCCCTCCGATCGCCTGCGTTTCTACCCGACCAACCGGACCGCGGTCCGGACCGTGGTTGCGCCCAGCGGGCAGACGGTTGCGCACAACCGCGTGATGGGTCGCGATGCATCGAGCCGGCGCATGCACAGCTATGTCTGGCGCTTGGCCAGCGGCGAGCTTGTCCTTGCGCTGAGCGATGCCTACGGTTTCGCACTGCTGGGCGAGGACGGCGATCATCTGGCCGTACTGGCCGAAGACAAGTCGGTGTCCGTCACCGAGTTCCAGGTGTGGGACACCGGTCAGAACCAGATGGTGTTCAAGGCACGATTTCCCGAAGCCAGACGCGTTGTCGCGCACCAGACGAATTCGACCCGTTTCGCGGTGTTTTCGCTGGACAACGATTACGTGATGCTGTGGGATCACGAGCAGCAGCAACTCCACCGCATCGCGATACCAGAAGGCAGGCGGCTGAGACTGCTCGGGAACGGCGACACCTGGAACATGTATCGGGGCGAGAACATCGTCATTTCGGCCGATGATCGCTGGCTGGCCTTCATCGGAGACGCGACACGGCAGGTGCCGGCATACAATTTCCACTTGGTCGAGCTTGGAGCCGCCGGAGAGCTTCAGCCGGTAAAACTGCAGGACTCGGGCCGGAGCCTGGGCAATCCCTTCAATTGGGTGGCCTTCGGCGCAGGGCTGCTGGGGGCGAACGAAACCTCGCTGCGTCTTCTCGCCCTGCCGTTCGATCCAAGGGGCGGGACTTGGTCCCCGAAGGCCTGGGTGGCACGGCGTCACTCGCCTTCGGCCTGCACCGCAAACAACAGCCGTGAGCTCAGCGAATGCAGTCAATCGCCGGAGAGCGCGCGGGATCGCGCCCGACGTGCCTTCGTGCCGAGCGATGCGCTGCTCGAGCCGATTCAGGTCGACATTCACTCGCGCTATATCGCAAGCAACGACGGCAAGCTGCTGGTCGCATGGGACAGCTACAACCGGCGACCCATCATCCTGGATGCGAGCACCTTCCCCCCGCGCGAGCTCTCGCCGGCCCGGCCGGATGCGACCGACCCCGCGGCACTCCACGAATTCAGGCCAGGCATTCCGCGCGACGATGGCCAGTCAGCCGGTGGTCTGCTGCGTTTAAGTCACTTCGCCCGGCACCTCGTGATCTTCACTCCGGAGCCCGGCTTCACCTCGTCGCCACCGGTCCGGGTCCAGTCCTATTCCGTCCCGGCATTGATTCCGGGCGCGGCGCCCGAACTGACGCTTGCCGACTATCTGCTCGCCCGCAGTCGGAGTGCGGGTGTGTGGCATCCTGCGCTTTGCCGTCTGGAGCCGGAGGCGTGCCTCGCAGAGGACGCGGCTGCGACACGCGAGGCGGGGGCAGCAAACCGGACGCGCGACGTCGATGCGCCGATGCGATTCGACATCTTCATCGTGGAGGACGAGCCGGATCCGATCGAAGCGTGGATGAGACGCGACCCTTCGCGGGAGCGCGCATCCGCTCCCGATCTGTGCAGGGCTTTCGAGCGCATCCAGCGGCCGATCCAGGGCGAGCCCTTCATCGTGGACGAGCGTTTCGAAGGAATCCGCATCGTCGGTCAGGGTGAGATCGTCTCGAGCGACCCGTCGATTCCGTTCCGCGAAGGAGACATCCTCTTCGATGGGGGCTGGTGCCGGAACACCGTGTGCTCGGCCGACGAGTTTGCCCGCGAGATCAAGCGGCTGTGTGCCTCGCGCGGCCATGACCTCGTCCGCAACCTGGTGCTGGAGGTGGGCTCTGCCGACCCTGCACGAAACCGTTCATGGATCATGCTGGAGAAGCGATGAGACTCCCAGACTGCGCCGTACGTCGTGCCATCGCGTTGGCTGTGGCGTGCCTGACGGCTGTTGCGCTGAGTGCCTGTGGGGACAGGCTGCTCGAGTCGAAGGAGACCGGTTTCATCCTTGCCGACCCATTGGAGCATCGTCGCACGACCGAACCCCGGCATCACCAGCGATGGCCCAACCACCCTGCATCGAGCGCGAACAAGCGCCTCCAGCCACCTCTGGTGGTCGGGGCTGTCATCGACTCCACCCGCGAGCCGGAACCGCTCATGAGCCTGATGCGGGTTGCGGTCGATCTGTATCCGCCGATTGACTGCGATGATCCGCCGGACTGGTTGATGGCGTCCGGCGCGCTCGATGTTCCCGCATCGGTTGCCGCGGAACGGCTGGTCGATCTGGGCACGCCGGTGCGATCCGCCGAGCTTTGGGTGGTGCCCGGATCGCGGGATGGGGCGTACGTGGACGTCAGCATCCCGGCCGACAGTACGGCGGGCCGCACGATTGCCATGGAGGCGAGTTACAGCGCAGTCGCGCCTGAGCTTCAGTATCGCGAGCCCTTCGAGACCGTCTTTCAGTTTGGTCCGGACTGGCTGGGTCTACCCCTGCGCCAGGCCGGTGTGGGCCGCACCGTGGTGTTTCCACCCAGTCAGGACTGCTCGAGTGTCGAGCGTGCGCAGGACGACCGGTTGCCAACGCGCGTGATCGTCTACGGCGCCTTCGACCAGGGGTCTTCACCGGACAAGTACATTCGGGTTCCCGCAGACGTACCCTTTACCGCGCGTGTGATTGAGAGGTGTCCGTTGAGCCTGAGCCAGAGGAACGAACTCGTCGAGGTCAGGACCGGTCCGATCTACCGCCCCCCATCCAGAGAATGGCGGTTCACCGCCACCGCTCGCGGCGAGTGTGAGGGCGGGGTCGTCAAACTGGAATTCGGTCCCCTGACTGCCCCGGTCATCGAAAGGAGTTCCCGGGGCTAGCAGCTCGACATTCATGCCACCGGCCGGATCCTAGTCGCGCAGTACTTGAACTCCGGGATCTTGCCGAAGGGGTCCAGGGCCGGCTGGGTCAGCAGGTTGGCGGCGGCTTCGACGTAGCAGAAGGCCATGAATACCGAGCCTGGCTGCACGCCTTCGTCGGCGCGCACTTCGAGCCGGATCGCGCCGCGCCGGGTTTCCAGCGTCGCGGTGTCGCCACTCGTCATTCCCAGGTGCGCGAGGTCTTGTGGATGCAGGCTGCACCAGGGAGACGGATCGAGGGCGTCGAGCACCGCTGCGCGGCGGGTCATGCTGCCGGTGTGCCAGTGTTCGAGCACCCGACCGGTGATGAGTACCAGCGGATACTCTGCATCCGGCAGCTCGGCGGCCGACGAAGGTTCAACCGCCTTGAATCGTCCGCGTCCGTCCGCGGTCGGGAATGACTCCCCGAACAGCACCGGCTGGGACGGTGCATCGACCGCGGCCTTGGGTGCGACCACTGCACCCGCGCGTTCCAGCGCATCCCAGGTGATGCCGGCGTAGCTCGGCATCGCCGCGGCCAGCTCGGCGAACACCTCGTGGGGTCCGGCGTAATTCCACTCCAGCCCCATGCGCCGTGCGATCTCCTGGATGATCCAGCAGTCCTCCCGGGCCTCGCCGGGAAGCGGCAGCACCGGGCGGGCGAGCTGCACCGCGCGGTCAGTGTTGGTGAAGCTGCCGGTCTTCTCGAACATCGACGAGGCCGGCAATACCACGTCGGCGAGCATCGCGGTTTCGGTGAGGAAGATGTCCTGCACCACCAGATGTTCCAGCTTCGCAAGGCCGGCACGGGCGTGGGCGAGGTCCGGGTCGGACATCGCCGGGTTTTCGCCTTCGATGAACATGCCGCGGATGCGGCCTTCGCAGGCGGCGTCAATGATCTCGACCACGGTGAGGCCGGGCTCGGTGGGCAGCTCGGTGCCCCACAGGGCTTCGAAGCGGGCACGTACTTCGGGCTCGGCGACCCGCTGGTAGTCCGGCAGCATCATCGGGATCAGGCCGACGTCGGAGGCACCCTGCACGTTGTTCTGACCGCGCAGCGGATGGAGGCCGGTGCCGGGCCGGCCGATCTGGCCGGTCATCAGCGCGAGCGCGATCAGGCAGCGCACGTTGTCGGTGCCGTGGGTGTGCTGCGACACACCCATGCCCCAGAAGATCATGCTGTTGGGGCCGGCGGCATAGGCGCGGGCGACCTCCCGCACGGTGTCGGCGGCGATGCCGGTGATCGAGGCAGTGCGCTCCGGCGGGAAGCGCAGCGCGGCCTCGCGGAAGTCGTCGAAGCCTTCGGTGCGGCGGGCGATGAAGTCGGGGTTGGTGAGGTCTTCCTCGATGATGGTGCAGGCGATGGAAAGCAGCAGCGCGACGTCGGCATCCGGGCGGAACTGCAGCACCTGCCAGGCGTGGCGTGCGAGCGGGGTGCGGCGCGGGTCCATCAGCACCAGGCGGGCGCCGCGTTCGGTGGCGTTTTTGATGAAGCTCGCGGCGACCGGGTGATTGGCGGCGGGATTGGCGCCGATGATGATGACCAGATCGGCATGCTCGACATCGCGCACCGGGTTGGAGACTGCGCCGGAGCCGATGCCCTCGAGCAGCGCGGCGACCGAGGAGGCGTGGCACAAGCGCGTGCAGTGGTCCACGTTATGGGTGCGGAAGCCGGTGCGCACGAGTTTCTGGAACAGATAGGCCTCTTCGTTGCTGCCCTTGGCAGAGCCGAAGCCGGCCAGCGCCTTCGGCCCGACCTGGTCGCGGATGCGAGCGAGCCCCCGGGCGGCGAAGTCGAGCGCCTCGTCCCAGCTGGCTTCGCGGAAGACGTTGAGCGGGTTCGCCGGGTCCACGTCCAGCGTTTTGGGCACGCCCGGGCGGCGGATCAGCGGCACGGTCAGGCGTTCGCGGTTGCGCGCATAGCTGAAACCATAGCGGCCCTTTACGCACAGGCGGCCGGCGTTGGCCGGGCGGTCGCGACCTTCGGCGAAGACGATGCGTGCCGCGGCGCCTTCGCCGGCGACGTGGTAGCTGACCTGGCAGCCGACGCCGCAGTAGGGGCAGAGGGAGTCGACCTGGCGGGTCGGGACGAAGCGTGGGGTGGCCGAGCGGTCGGCGGGTTCCACCTTCGGAAGCGCGGGGCTGAGCGCACCGGTCGGGCAGGCCTGCACGCATTCTCCGCAGCCGACGCAGCTGGAGTCGCCCATCGGGTCGTCGAAGTCGAACACGATCCTGGAGTGCCCGCCGCGATGGGCGTAGCCGATGACGTCGTTGACCTGTTCTTCGCGACAGGCACGCACGCAGCGGGTGCACTGGATACAGGCGGAGAGGTCGACGGCGATGCCGGGGTGGGAGTGATCGGCGGCGGGTTGTTCGCGGGCGGCGAAGCGGCTGTGGTCGACCCCGAGGCGTTCGCACCAGTGGGCGAGTTCGGAGTCCGGCTTTTCGGCGGCGGCCGGGACGTCGGCGCGCAGCAGCTC
>NZ_WTVM01000180.1 GCF_012910885.1 Azoarcus taiwanensis
TTCAGACACGCCACCGCATCCCCGAGACGCCGCTGTCGGAGAAGCAGATTCTGGTGTTCCAGGTGCCGATCCCCGAACCCTTGCGCTGGATGGAAGCCAGCGAACGCGAGACCCGAGCGATGCATGCGCTACAGGAATACGGCGTGATGCGGGTGTCGCTCTACGAGGACGTCGCCCGCCACGGCCGTATCGCCAAGACCTACGACTACCCTGTGACGGTCGCGGACCGCTACATCATGAGTCCCAGCCCGATTCCAAAGTTCGACAACCCCAAGCTCGACTGCAGTCCGGCCCTGCAACTCTTCGGCGCTGGCCGCGAAAGGCGCCTGTACGCGGTGCCCCCCTATACGTCGGTGCGCAGTCTGGATTTCGACGATCATCCCTTCGACGTTGAGAACTGGTCCCAACCCTGCGCGCTGTGTGGCGCCACCGACAGCTTTCTCGACGAGGTCATCACCGACGACGCAGGCTCCCGCATGCTGGTGTGCTCCGATTCGGATCACTGCGCCGGGCGCCGCGAGGCAACAGAAGCGGACGAAATCGATAGCCTGCGGAGGGCGGTATCGTGAGCGACCAGGCCCTGCTTTCAGTGCGCGGTCTCGACCACCGCTATGGCGAACAGATCGGTTGCACCAATGTCAGCTTCGAACTCTACCCCGGTGAAGTGCTCGGCATCGTCGGCGAGTCAGGAGCCGGCAAGAGCACGCTGCTGAGATGTCTCGCCACCCAGCTCGAACCCACATCGGGTACCGTCGAATACCGTGGCCGTGATGGCGTAATGCGAGACATCTTCGCCTTGTCCGAGGCCGAGCGCCGCCTGTTGTTGCGCACCGACTGGGGACTGGTCCACCAGAACCCGCGAGACGGTTTGCGAATGGGCGTATCGGCCGGCGGCAACGTCGGAGAGCGCCTGATGGCCGTCGGCGAACGACACTACGGACAAATCCGGGCACAGGCCGGCCATTGGTTGCAGGCAGTCGAAATCGATCTCGAGCGCATGGCCGACATGCCCGAGACCTTCTCCGGCGGCATGCAGCAGCGGGTGCAGATCGCGCGCAACCTCGTCACCCGGCCGCGACTGATGTTCATGGACGAGCCCACCGGTGGGCTGGACGTGTCCGTGCAGGCACGCCTCCTCGATCTGCTCAGAAGGCTGGTGTCGGAGCTTCACCTGTCCGCCATCGTCGTGACCCACGACCTTGGCGTCGTTCGCCTGCTCGCCCATCGTCTCATGGTGATGCAAGGCGGCCGCGTGGTCGAGCACGGCCTTACCGACCAGGTGCTGGACGATCCGCAGCACCCTTATACCCAATTGCTGGTGTCCTCGATCCTTCGGGTCTAACGGAGCAAGACATGGAAGACCAATCAATCATGCTCGAGGCGCGCGACCTCGCAAAATGCTTCACCCTGCACATGCAGGGCGGCGTCGACATTCCGGTATTCGAAAGCGCTGCATTGTCGGTCCGCGCCGGAGACTGCCTTGTGCTCGCTGGCCCCTCGGGCGCGGGCAAGTCCACTCTGCTGCGCTGCCTGTATGGCAATTACCTCGCCCAGGCAGGCAGCATCCGGGTACGTCATTGCGGCGGGATGGTCGAACTCGTCGGCGCTGAGCCACGGGTCATACTCAATGTACGGCGCCTCACGCTGGGCTACGTCAGTCAGTTTCTGCGCGTGATTCCACGCGTCTCGACGCTCGACCTCGTCATGGAGCCACTGCTCTCACGCGGCCTGACAAAGGAGGAAGCCCGCGAGCGCGCAGAAGCCCTGCTCGCTCGCCTCAACATCCCTCGCACGCTCTGGCAGCTTGCGCCATCCACCTTCTCCGGCGGCGAGCAGCAACGGGTCAACATCGCCCGCGGCCTGATCGCCGATTATCCGGTGATGTTGCTCGACGAACCGACCGCCTCGCTCGACGCAACCAACCGCAAAACCGTCATCGAACTCATCCATGATGCACTTGCGCGCGGCACTGCGGTCGTCGGCATCTTCCACGACGACGCGGTGCGTAACGCGGTATGTACCCACAGCTATGACGTCACCCGAGACAGGCTCGCCGCATGAAACATGAACTCATCCTCGATAACGCCCGCGTCATTCTTCGCAACGAGGTCATCGACGGCCATGTCGTCGTGCGCGATGGCACCATTGCTGTGATCGACACAGGCCGCTGCCGCAGCGCCGCGGCGCGAGACCTCGACGGCGACTTCCTGACGCCTGGCCTGGTCGACGTTCACACCGACAACGCCGAGCTGCACCTGGTCCCACGACCTGGCGTTCGCTGGCCGACGCGTCCGGGCGTGCTGGCCCACGATGCCGCAATCGCCACCGCCGGTATCACCACAGTGCTCGACGCGATCGCCTGCGGCAGCGACTACGGCAAGGAATGGCGCAAAGACATCGCCCAGGAGACCATCACCGGCATCAGCGAGTTGCAGCGCAGCGGCCACTTCCGGGCCGATCACCTGCTGCACCTGCGCTGCGAGATCGTCGCCGAAGACATGACCGAGAGTCTTACCCAGACCATCGACAATCCGCTGGTTCGGCTCATATCGATAATGGACCACACGCCGGGGGCGAGGCAGTTCGTCGACATCGACAAGTTCAGGGTCTATTACAAGGGCAAGCACGGACTGAACGACCAACAGGTCGACGACATGATCGCCACGCGGCAACAGCTTCAGACCAGAATCGCTGCGCAACAAAGACAACTCGTCGCCGACATGTGTCACGCACGCGGGATTACCCTCGCCACGCATGACGACGCCACGAGCGAGCATGTCGACGAAGCGGTGAAGTTCGGCGCCACGATGTGCGAGTTTCCGACCACTGTCGAGGCAGCCCGCGCCGCCCGCAAACACGGTCTCGCGACCATCATGGGTGGCCCCAACATGGTTCGCGGCGGTTCCCACTCGGGCAACGTTTCAGCGCGCGAGCTTGCGGAAAACGGCCTGCTCGACATGCTGACCTCCGATTACATCCCGGCCAGCCTGATGCAGGCAGCCTGGCTGCTTCACGCCCAGTCCGGGTTCAGCGTCCCGGAAGCCTTCGACGTGGTGGCGGGGCAGCCGGCGCGCGCACTCGGCCTGAACGATCGGGGCGTCATCGAAACCGGCCGTCGGGCTGATCTGGTGCGCATCCATCGCAGCGAACACGGCCCGGTCGTTCGCCGGGTGTGGCGTCAGGGGATGGAAGTCGCCTGATGACGAGCCGTTACGCAATCTACTATTGCCCTGAACGCGACACCCGCCTGTGGCAACTCGCCAGTGCCTGGCTAGGCCGGGATGCCTCCACGGACCACGACACCCCCGCGATCGAACAGCTAAGCATGCCACAGGGCGACATCGACACTGCTATCGCCACACCCTCCCGCTATGGTTTTCACGCGACATTGGTTGCACCTTTCGAGCTTGCGGACCATCGCAGCGAGCAACAATTGTGCGACGCGCTCGCCGGCTTCTGCAGCAACTACACCCCATTCACGACGCCACTGGAAGTGCAACGACTTCATCACTTTCTTGCACTAGCGCCCGTCGTCCCCGACCCCGACCTGGACATGCTCGCCGAATCATGCCTGCGAGCCTTCGATATCTTTCGCGCGCCCCTCTCGAACTACGACCGCGCGCGCCGCGACACCCCGGACCTGAGCAGGCGTCAGCGCGAGCTACTCACCCGCTGGGGCTACCCCTATGTCCTCGACGCCTTCCGCTTTCACATGTCGCTCACCGGCGCATTGCCTCCGGATCTTCTGGCGCGCATGCAGTCCGAACTGCGCGCGTTGTTCTCCGATCTGTTACGCACACCGGTCGCCATCGCCGGGCTGACCCTCGTGAAACAGACCGACCGGGACAAGCCCTTCAAATGGATCCGACAATGTTCCTTCACCGCTGACAATGTGATTTCCCGACAGAGCCGGAGCGCCCATGCTTGAACTGACGCAACAACCCACCGTCGGGCGAGACACGAGCCTGAACAGCGCTACACTCGGAAGCTGGACCGAGGTAGGCGACCGCTGCACCCTCGAGAATGTCGTCATGGGCGACTATTCGTACTGCGGCGCGGATTGCATCCTGCAGAACACGGAAATCGGCAAGTTCTCCAACATCGCCGCCCACGTTCGCCTGGGCCCCACCGCTCATCCGCTGGATCGGCCGACGCTGCACCATTTCACCTACCGACGTGCGGCCTACGGCTTCGCAGCGACCGACGACGAGTCCTTCTTCGCAGCCCGTGCCGCTCGCGTCCTCAGTATCGGCCACGACACCTGGATCGGCCACGGCGCGATCGTCATGCCGGGTCTCACGATTGGCAATGGTGCAGTCATTGGCGCAGGCTCCGTTGTCACCCGCGACGTCGAACCCTGGACCATCGTCGCCGGCAACCCGGCGCGGGTCATCCGCCGCCGATTCCCGCCTGAAGTCGCCGAGGCAATGGAGCGCATTCGCTGGTGGGACTGGCAACACGACGTGCTCCAGCAGCGGCTGGACGACTTTTCGGGCCGCGCAGGGGATTTCATTCGGAACTACAGGTAGGCCTCACAGGGGAAACACCTACACTCAGCGATTTGCAGTCACAAGCTCGCTGTCACGCAATCATCACCAGTCAAGGCTAGACTTACTGCCCGACCCAGCACTCTTTCAGTTGTATGGCAAAGAAGCTCGAAGACAAAGCAAAGCCCCGCAAAAAGCAACGGCGGTCCTCGCGAAAGGCCACCGAACACCGACTGGTGCTGCGGACTTCCCGGTTGAGCGACTACGACGATATCCGGGAGATCATGGACCGGGTCTACCCCGCGATGGGAGGCGCCTGGAGTCGTGAGCAGTTCGCAGCCCAGATCAAGCGCTTTCCAGACGGCCAGTTGTGCATCGAGGACAACGGCAAGGTCGTGGCCGCGGCGATCAGCCTGATCGTCGACTACAACCGCTTCGGTGATCAGCACGGTTATTGGGAGATAACGGGCAACGGCTACCTGACGACGCACGACCCGAAGGGCGACACGCTTTACGGCGTCGACGTATTCGTGCATCCGGACTATCGCGACCTGCGTCTCGGACGACGACTCTACGACGCCCGCAAATCGCTGTGCGAACATCTCAACCTGCGCCGCATAGTCGCCGGCGGTCGTATCCCCGGCTATGCAAAGCACGCAAAGAAGATGGCGCCGAGCCGCTATATCGAACTCGTGAAGAAGAAGGAGTTGCGCGATCCGATTCTGAGTTTTCAGCTCGCCAACGACTTTCACGTGCGCAGACTCATCACCGGCTATCTGCCTGAAGACGAGGAGTCCGGCGCTTTCGCCACGCTCATCGAGTGGAACAATATCCACTACCGTGAACCCGAGCGACGCGCTCCCGGCAAATTACAGTTCGAGCGCAAGAGCACGGTCAGGATCGGGGCCGTGCAGTGGCAAATGCGTCCGGCCGACTCACTCGACGAACTCTCCTCGCAAATCGAGTTCTTCGTCGATGCGGTATCCGGCTACAAAGCCGACTTCGTCGTCTTTCCCGAATTCTTCTCGGCACCCCTGCTATCCCGCCATCAGGAATCGAATCCCGCACAGGCCATCCGCGAACTGGCCGCCTACAGCGAGGAGTTGCGCGAGCGAATGCTCAAGCTCGCGCTGTCCTACAACATCAACATCATCGCGGGCAGCATGCCGCTCTACGAGAACGAGGCCCTCTACAACGTTTCGCACCTGCTGCGTCGTGACGGCACCTGGGACATGCAATACAAGCTCCACATCACACCGGACGAGAACGCCTACTGGGGGCTGAGCGGCGGGACGCGCCTGCGGGTGTTCGATACCGACTCGGCACGGATCGGCATCCTGATCTGCTACGACATCGAGTTTCCAGAAGTCGGACGGATACTGGCCGAACGCGGCATCGACATCCTCTTCGTGCCCTACTGGACCGACACCAAGAACGGCTACCAGCGGGTTCGCACCTGCGCCCAGGCACGTGCGGTGGAGAACGAGCTCTACGTGGTCATCACCGGCAGCGTGGGCAACCTGCCCAACGTCGAGAACATGGATATCCAGTACTCCCAGTCGGCCATTCTCACCCCGTCGGATTTCGCCTTTCCGCACGACTCGGTTGCGGCCGAAGCCACCCCCAACACCGAGATGAGCCTGATCGCCGACCTGGACCTGGACAAGCTCAAGGAATTGCGAGAACAAGGTAGCGTGCGCAATACACTCGACCGCCGACGCGATCTGTACCGCGTGAAACTGGTGGTAGCCGGCGATCTTCTTGATCAGCACCCCGTCGTCCTCGAAGAGCACGAAAAAGCGCAGGTAATCGAGCAACACCGCTGGCGCCAGCGCGCCGCGCACCAGGGTTTCCA
>NZ_WTVM01000181.1 GCF_012910885.1 Azoarcus taiwanensis
GTGGCCGCGAGCTTCGCCACCGCCCGGCGACGCATCCACACCCGCGCGATGCTGGTCGCCGCCGTCATGCTGCTGGTGTTCGGTGCCATCGCCTTCATTCTGTGGATCGGCGGGCACGACGTACTGGCCGGTCGTATCACCGCCGGCCAGTTGTCGGCCTTCGTCTTCTACGCCGCACTGGTGGCCGGCAGCGTCGGCGCGCTATCCGAAGTCTGGGGCGACCTCCAGCGCGCTGCGGGCGCCACCGAACGACTCATGGAAATCCTGCAGGCCACGCCCGCCGTCGCGGCACCTGCCTCGCCGGTCGCACTCCCCACACCGCCGCGTGGCCAGATTCGCTTCGAATCGGTGCGTTTTCACTACCCCACCCGTCCCGAAAGTCCGGCACTGGACGCCCTGACGCTGGACGTCGCGCCGGGCGAAACCGTGGCCCTGGTCGGACCCTCGGGTGCGGGAAAAAGCACGGTGTTTCAACTCCTGCTGCGTTTCTACGACCCTGACAGCGGGCGCATCCTGCTCGATGGCGTGGCGCTGGACAGCGCGAATCCGGCGGACATTCGCTCTCGTATCGCCCTGGTATCGCAGGAGGCAGTCATCTTCGCCGCCAGCGTGCTCGACAATGTCCGTTACGCAAGACCCGAGGCGAGTCTGGACGAGGTGCGTCGCGCCTGCGAAGCCGCTTGGGCACATGAGTTCGTGGAACGCTTGCCGGACGGCTACGACACCGATCTCGGCGAGCGCGGTGTGCGTCTTTCAGGTGGGCAGCGCCAGCGTATCGCGATCGCCCGCGCCATCCTCGCCGACCGACCGGTCCTGCTGCTCGACGAGGCCACCTCAGCGCTCGACGCCGAAAGCGAGCGCATGGTCCAGGCCGCACTCGAACGCCTGATGGAGAACCGGACGACACTGGTCATCGCCCACCGCCTCGCCACCGTGCAAAAAGCCGACCGCATTCTCGTCATCGACGGCGGCCGAATCGTCGAAACCGGCACCCATGCCGAACTGATCCGCGCCGACGGCATCTACGCCCACCTTGCGCGGCTGCAGTTCGCCGGCTGATACTGCACCCACCCGCCGCAAAGGAGCAGACCCCATGCAAACCACACTGGTCATCACCCTGATCGCCGACGACCGCCCCGGCCTGGTAGAGAATCTGTCGCGCATCGCCTCCGAGCACGGCGCGAACTGGCTCGAATCATCTTTTGCACAACTGGCCGGCAAGTTCGCCGGCATCCTCAAGCTCGAAGTACCACAAGACTCGCTGAACGCACTCGAAGCCGCCCTCAGGGGACAACCCGGTTTCGGCATCGCGCTGGAAGTCGCCGCCGCCAGCACCACGCAGGCAACCGCGCGACGCTTCCACCTGTCACTGATCGGCCACGACCGCATCGGCATCGTGCGCGAAGTCACCCAAGTGCTGGCGAGCCACGCGCTCAACATCGAACGCTTCGAGAGCCACGTCGCCAGCGCAGCAATGTCCTCCGAGCCGATGTTCCACGCCGAGATCGCACTCAACGCCCCCGAGTCACTGGACGTTGCGCGGCTTCAAGTAGATCTCGAACGCTTGTCGGCGGACCTGATGGTGGATATCGAACTGGATGCGGACACGGCCTGAGTCGCATCTGGGTCGAGTCTGGAGGGACTGCCACTTGTAATCGATGTTTGCTGTCCGGGGAATCGAACGGCTCTGAGAGGCGTCGTCAGGTGTTCGGCCAACGCTGTCATTGGGCCACCGGACCGACTCGGGCGGCAACACGACGGTTACCTGTCATTCCCCAACTGATGGGGGTCGCTGATCACTGGTCACCCCAGACTACTGAATGTCCAGCGCCTTGTTCTCATCAAGCTTGTGAACACCCTGATAACCCGCAAGTGCCAACATCTCAGTCTCTTTACCATGCAGCAGCGCGTGAGCTTGGGTGACATCGGCCACGTTGGCGGCCATACCCACGACCGTATGCACCAGCCCGGGGTCGATATCGGCGCTGATTTGCGTCTTCATCCCGAAGTGCCACTGATTACCTTTCTTGGCCTGGTGCATCTCTGGATCGCGAGCATTGCCCCGGTTCTTGGTCGAGGGCGGTGCGACGATGATGGTCGCGTCAACGATCGTGCCCTCGCGCATCATCAAGCCCTTCTCGGCCAGATGCGCGTTGATTGTCTCGAACAACTGCTTCGTCAACCCCTGCGCTTCGAGCAGTCGCCGGAACTCGAGCAAGGTCATGATCACACCGCCGTGGAAGGCGTCGCACATGTTGCGAAGCTCGGGACTGAGATCCAGCGACAGTCGGGACCGGCCACTTTCGGCCGACTCGCGGTTGATGCCGAGCAGTTCGATCAACGGGATGGAACGATGAACGTAATCGGAGCGCACGGGCGCGTCGGCCTCCGCGGCCACTGAAGTCGATGGCAGTGTCCGGTCTCCGTTGGTGGTCGGGGGTCGCGCTTCACATCATCGCGCGTGCGCGATCAAGCTGCGCCCGGCACTCCTCGACCATCCGTTCAATGAGTTCGGCGCAGGTCGGTATATCGTCGATCAGGCCGATGACTTGCCCTGCGGTGACCACGCCCCCTTCGACCTCACCCGCTTCCAGGGCTGCCCTGCCGCGTGCGCCAAGCACCAGGTGGCGGATATCCTCGAACTGGCACCCCCCCGGACGGCGCTCGATCTCGACGACCTCTTTGGCGACCGCATTGGCGAACACGCGTGCGGTATTGCGCAGGGTCCGGAAAATGAGGCGGGTATCCTGCTCCGATGCGTTCATCAGCGCGTGCTTGATGTTGTAATGGATTGGCGCCTCCTGGGTCAGCATGAAGCGGGTTCCCATGTTTACGCCCTCTGCGCCCAGCGCCAGCGCCCCAGCCATGCCGCGACCGTCGGCGATGCCCCCGGAGGCGATCACCGGGATCTTTAGTGCCTTGGCGGCGAGCGGAATCAGCACCAGGCCACCGATGTCGTCCTCGCCCGGATGACCCGCGCACTCGAATCCGTCGATGCTGATGATGTCCACGCCGTTGCGCTCCGCAGACAAGGCATGGCGAATCGATGTGCACTTATGAACGACTTTGATCCCGTTGGCCTCGAAGCGCTCGATGAAATCACGCGGGCTGTTTCCCGCGGTTTCGACGACACGTACGCCTTTCTCGATGATCGCGCCGACATACTCCGCGTACGGAGGGGCCTTGACCGCCGGCAGAATGGTCAGGTTGACGCCGAAAGGTTGATCGGTAAGCGCGCGCGTCCTGTCTATCTCGCGCCGCAGAACATCCGGTGTCGGTTGCGTCAGGGCGGTGATCATGCCCATGCCCCCGGCATTGGAAACCGCCGCAACCAGCTCTGCGCGCCCCACCCACTGCATGCCGCCCTGGATGATGGGGTAACGACAACCCAGCAGTTCAGTGACCCGTGTCTTCATCTCGATATTCCTTTGTGGAAACCGGCTGCGGCGCGAACTTGCCGACGCACGCTGCGGTCGGTTATGCCACTGGCAATACGTCCGTCGCTCAGCTCGCCGCCTTGATCATGTTGCGTGCAATGACGAGCTGCTGGATTAGTGTCGTGCCTTCGCAGATACGGAACAGCCGCACGTCGCGATAAGAGCGGCCGATGCCGCACTCTGCCTACCTGCGCTCCTTCTGCAAACACCGGCCGCATCACACTCACAAGGGTACCCCTCCCGACTCAAGACATCGCATGCACACCGCTCTGCGTCCTGACGGAACTTTGCCGCGCGAGCAAGTGGGGCGTTCAGCGATAGACCAGCACCGGAATCTTGCTGTGCGTCAGGACCTTCTGGGTTTCACTCCCCAGGAGCAGGCCGGTGATGCCACGACGGCCGTGCGAGGCCATGAAAATGATGTCGCAGCCCTGCGCTTCAGCCGCGCCGATGATCGCGACGTAGGGGGTTTCACTCACCAGTGTGCGGCTTTCTGCAGCGACGCCCGCGGCCGTGGCGACTTCCACCGCCTTGCCCAGGGTTTCGTCTGCACGGGACTGCGCAAGCTTCGCAAAACGCTCGGGTGCGTGCGCATCCATGACCGGCCCGTCGCCGTAGATCTGCATCGGCGGCTCCGGCTGGGCGTAGAAAAAGGTGATGCGCGCACCGGTTTCCCGGGCAAAGTCGATCGCCCGCTCGACCGCGCTATCGGACAACTGCGAACCGTCCGTCGGGACGAGTAGATGTTTAAACATGCTGAGCATTCTCCGGGGAATGACGGGCACACCCACGGTGCGCCGGTCGGTATTCGATTAGCGTGGTATCGCGCCTCGCGGCGCAAGGCATCACATGCCCTGGTAGATCGGTCCTTCGCCGCCCTGTGGCACGACCCAGTTGATGTTCTGGGTCGGATCCTTGATGTCGCAGCTCTTGCAGTGCACGCAGTTTTGGGCGTTGATCTGCAGGCGCGGTTCGCCGCCTTGCCCATCGCGCACGATCTCGTACACCCCGGCCGGACAGTAACGCTGCTCGGGCGCGTCGTATTGCTCGAGGTTGATCCGGATCGCCACCGACGCATCCTTGAGCTGCAGGTGGCAGGGCTGCTCTTCCTCGTGGTTGGTGTTGGACAAGAACACCGAGAACAGCCGGTCGAAAGTCAGCACCCCGTCGGGCTTGGGGTAGTCGATCGGCGTGCACTCGCTCGCCTTCTTCAGCGCCGTGTGGTCCGCGCTGTTGTGCAGCGTCCAGGGCGCCTTGCCGCGCAACAGCATCTGGTCCATGCCGAACAGCAGCGACCCCAGCCACAGCCCCTTCTTCATCAGCGGCTTGAAGTTACGCGCCCGGTGCAGCTCCTCGCACAGCCAGCTCTGGCGGAAGGCCTCCGGGTAGGCGACGAGCTCGTCACGGCTGCGCTCGGCCACCAGTGCCTCGAAGGCGGCCTCCGCCGCGAGCATGCCCGACTTGATCGCGGCATGGATGCCCTTGATGCGCGAGGCGTTCAGGTACCCGGCATCGTCACCGATCAGCGCTCCGCCCGGGAACGTGGTCTTGGGTAACGACTGCAGCCCGCCCGCGGCCAGCGCTCGCGCGCCGTAGGCCAGGCGCTTGCCGCCCTCGAGAAACTTGCGGATCTGCGGATGCGTCTTGTAGCGCTGAAACTCCTCGAATGGCGACAGATACGGGTTCGCGTAGTTGAGCCCGACTACGAAGCCCACCGCCACCAGATTGCCTTCGAGGTGGTACATGAACGAGCCGCCGTAGGTGTCCGTCTCCAGCGGCCAGCCCGCGGTATGCATCACCAGCCCCGGCACATGCTGGGCCGCGGGGATCTCCCACAACTCCTTGATGCCGATACCGTAGGTCTGCGGATCGACGCCGTCGCGCAGGCTGAAGCGCGCCTCGAGTAGCTTGCCCAGATGGCCGCGGCAACCCTCGGCAAACAGCGTGTAGCGCGCATGCAGCTCCATGCCCGGCTGGTGCGCCGGACCTGGGCTGCCGTCGCGGTTGAGCCCCATGTCGCCGGTGGCTACGCCCTTGACCGCACCCGCCTCGTCGTACAGCACCTCGGCCGCGGCAAAGCCCGGATAGACCTCGATGCCCATCGCTTCGGCCTGCTCGCCCAGCCACTTGGCCAGATGCCCCAGGCGCACGATGTAGTTGCCGTGGTTCAGGAAGCAGCCCGGCAACAGCGCATTGGGCACCCGGCGCGCACCGCGCTCGCTCAGGAACACGAAGCGGTCCTCGCTGACCTCGGTGCTCACCGGCGCACCCTTGTCCTTCCAATCGGGAATCAGTTCGTCTAGCGCGCGCGGGTCCATCACCGCCCCGGACAGCGAGTGTGCGCCGATCTCGGCCCCTTTCTCGATCAGGCAGATCGACAATGCCTGCCCCTTCTCGTCGGCCAGTTGCTTCAGCCGGATCGCCGCTGCCAGACCCGCCGGGCCACCGCCGACGACGAGGACGTCGAATTCCATCGATTCACGCATGCTCGGTTTCTCGCGTTGTCGGGCCTCGGACGGCCCGGTTGATTCGGTTCAGTCCAACGCCGACGTCAGCTCCGGCACGACCTGGAACAGGTCGGCCACCAGGCCGTAGTCGGCCACCTGAAAGATCGGTGCCTCTGGATCCTTGTTGATCGCCACGATGATCTTGGAGTCCTTCATCCCCGCCAGGTGCTGGATCGCTCCCGAAATTCCGATCGCGACATACAACTCCGGCGCGACGATCTTGCCGGTTTGCCCCACCTGGTAGTCGTTGGGCACGTAGCCCGCATCGACCGCCGCACGCGAAGCGCCCAGCGCCGCGCCGAGCTTGTCCGCCAGCGGCTCGAGCTGCGCGTGATAGTTCTCGCCGCTGCCCAG
>NZ_WTVM01000182.1 GCF_012910885.1 Azoarcus taiwanensis
TGGCCACGAGTGATTCGACGGTTTCGGCTGCGGCGCTGCTGCTGTCTGTCGCGGTCGGCTCGGGTTTGCCGCAAGCGACCAGCGTTGCGGCAAGCAGAAGTGGGATAGTCTTCTTCATGGCTCGGTTTCCTCCGATGGATCGGTTTGCGCTCGTGCAGCGGAGGATTTCCCATTTGGCGGCTCAACGGCATAGACCCGTTCGATGAATCGGGCCAGAGCATCAGACGGCTCCCCTGCGACACGCAAAAGGTAGGTCGTAAGCATGTGCGAACCGCCGGCCAGCGGCCGCGCTACGACACTTGACTCCCGGCCGGCGGCGATTTGAGAAGCACCGGCGAGTCCCAGTGCGAAACCCGCTGAAACCAGCGTCATCATCATGTCGAAGGACGCAACCCGTTCGACAACCAATGGTTCTTGAGTAGCGCGGCGCAACACGCGTTCAACTTGACGAGCATGGCCCTCATGCGTGTTCGTATCACTGAGCGCCAATGGATACCGCAGTAGTTCGTCTAGAGGTACATGCTTGTATGAAAGCACGGGGTGACGCGCTGGGACTGCCGCCATCAATGGATCATTCCAAACGGGCTCCGCAATGAGTCCGTCACCAACCTCATCCGACTGACCGAAACCCACGTCATACAGATCATCCTGAAGCCCCTTGATCTGCTGCGACAACGGCACTTCGGACAAGCGAATCTCGATCTCCGGCTCGTCTTGCCGGCAAAGTGCCAGGAGTGCGGAAAAGCACGACGGTGTCACGCCGTCGGAGAAAGCGATACGCAACTGACCGTGGAATCCATTGGTGGCAGCCTTTACGCTGTCTTGAGCCTGTTGCAAGGAAGTGAAGACGCGAGGTACATGCTCCAAGAACATCCGACCCGCACGGGTCAGTCGGGTGCTGCGTGTGGTTCGCACGAAAAGCTGTGCCCCCAAATCTTCTTCAAGCTCCTTGATTGCACGCGACAGCGGTGACTGCTCTATATGTAGACGCTCTGCGGCGCGAGCGAAGTGAAGTTCCTCGGCTACGGCCATGAAGCATCGCAGATGTCGTAACTCCATAGGTCACTCTCAGTCACGGTCGCTTTGCAGATCTTGCTGAATCTGGTGATTGCGGCGCTGAATCCACGCGTCGCGCACGAACACGTAGTCATCAAGCGCGTCGCGGCGAAACTGATCTATGGGCAACAGCCGCGTTCGCACATCGACTATTTCCAGTGCTTGCAATCCGCTGGCTACACCGCTGTCCTGAATCTGGGCGATGGGCGACAGCGGTTGATCACCCACGATACCGAGCGCATCACGCACCGTGCGCGGGCCAAGCAGCGGGAGCACCAGATAGCGCGAGTCGCGCCAGCCCCAGGTCGCCAGTGTCTGGCCGAAGTCTTCGTCATTGCGCCCGGGCATGCCGAAGTGGGACGCCGGGTCGAAAACGCCGACGATGCCAACTGTCGTGTTGACTGCAAATCGACCAAGCGATCTTGTCGCATCGCCGGGCCGCCCCTGCAAGGCCTGGTTCACCACCGTTACCGGCATGCTCAGGTTGGCAAAGAAACGGGATACACCTGCCTGGACAGGCTCAGGCGTGATCTTCTTGTACCCGACCGCCAGAGGGCGCAGAACGAACTTGTCGGCAGCGTTGTTAAAGCCGTGCATCTTGCGGTTGAAACCCTCCCAAGGGTCGGGAACGAGTTTCTGAGCATGGAAGTCTTCGGCATCCAGTTCGGCTTGGTTGGGCATTTGGGCTGCGGCAGCGTCACCAGCCTCGACAGTAGTCCCTGTTGCTGGCGGGACGTTGGGCTGGGAGGCGGCCACTGTTGCCGTCGCCGGCGGCATTTCGACCGCAGGGGACGCGGCCTGATCTTTGATAGCGTTGCTGGCGCAGGCGGTGGTGGCCAGCACCATCGCTGCGAACATTAGGGTTCGGAAGGCTCTCATTCAGGTGCTCCGTCGAGGTACAGCCGAAATTCGACGAGATAGCGAGCAAGGCAACCTCCATGCTCCGCGCCAACCTCTTACTGAACACTTACCTGCCGAACACCCTCTGCGTTCAGTTCGCTCCCGCTGTCATTCGTCCGTCCCGGAGGAACAGAACCTGGTCCGCAAGCTGGTGGATGCGGTCGTCGTGAGTGACCATCAGCGTTGTCACGCCGCGGTCGCGGCCAAGGGCTTTGAGCATCCTCACGACGAGCAGGCTGGAATGCCGGTCCAATGCGGCGGTCGGTTCGTCGGCCAGCACCACGGCCGGGTTGGACACCAGTGCGCGGGCAATCGCGACCCTTTGCTTCTCGCCGCCGGAAAGCCTGGCAGGGAGATAGGTGATGCGCTCACCCAGGCCGAGGATGTTCAACAGATGGGTGGCCGCCGCTTCCTGGACATCGGCATCGCCGCCCCGGCCATGGACCTGAAGACCCACCAACACGTTCTGCAGCGCTGTCAGGCTTTCGTGCAGGTTGTGCGCTTGGAAGATCACGCCCAGTCGGCGCCGCATGGCCTGCTGCTTCATCGCGCTGGCTCCATGTAGTTCCGTGCCCAGCAATCGAACCGACCCGTCCTGCACACTGCGCAGGCAACCCACCAGCGTGAGCAGCGTGGTCTTGCCGCAACCCGATGGGCCGGCAAGCACGGTCAGGCTGCCGCGCGTGACTTCGAGCGACACATCGAAGATGGCCTGCCGTCGCGCCTCGCCGTCCCCGAACCAGTGGTTCACCCCTTGCATCACGATGGATGTCGTCACGTGCCAGTCCCTCAAAATAGTTCGGCCGGGTCGATCGTGCGCAGACGCCGTGCAGCCAGCGCCCCCGACAGCATGCAGGCCAGCAGCGTTCCAACGAACACCGTGAGCGAGCGCCCAACGTCCATGCCGAACGGCAGATCGGTGGCATGCGCCAGCAGCGCGTAGATGGCGCTGGCCGAGGCCAGACCCGGCAGGAATCCCAGCACTGCGAGGATCAGGGCCTGCTCGAAGATGACACCGAGGATGTAGGGGTGCGAGTAGCCGATGGCCTTGAAGGTGGCGTAGTCGCGCAGATGGGCGGCGACGTCGGTGGCCAGGACCTGGTAAACGATCACCACGCCGACCAGCAGGCCCAGCAGCACGCCGGCGCCGACGATGCTGCCCATCGGCACCTCTGTAGCCTGGAAGCTCACGTTGTCCTCGACAGCCTGCGCGAAGCTGCGCACCTTGACGGGCTCCATGGACAGCGCACCGCGCAACTGCGCGAGCGCGGGCGCCAACGCCATGCCGGGTTCCAGATCGACGAGCACGTGGCTTGGCGTGCCCATCGAGCGCTGCCGGACCAGCCGAATGAAAGTCAAATCCGAAACCACCAACGAACCGTCCCAGCCGAAGCCAGCACCCATCGAGTAGCTGCCGATGGCCGTGATGGCCTTGCCGTCCACCTCGAACTCCAGAGGCGTGTCGGGTGACGCGCGCGCCGCCCACGCCGGATCGACGTCGCGCGAAAGCCCATCCAAGATCGCGCGCATCGGGACGGAGACGGCATCGAGGTGCTCGGCGATCGCAGGGCCCGCGAAGCGCCTGGATTCGGGTGGCAGCGCGTAGACGATGAGCGAGGTCGCCGGCACATTCGGTCGCTCCCAGGCGACCTGTCCGACGTACAGCGGCGCGGCGGCGGCCACGCCCGGCTGCGCGACGGACTGGTACACGACACGCCGCGCCAGCGTCGCGCCATCCGTGAGCGTGTTCGTGTTATACGGGGAGATCACGATATCAGCGCGGAACGGGCTGTAACTCGTGCGCACCACGTCGTTCATCGCGCTGAGGATGCCAAGCTGCACGAAGACAAGCATGTTCGCGAAGGCCACGCCAGCCACGGCGGCGGCCAAGCGCATGCGGTGATGGCGAAGCTGCAGCCAGCCGACCGGCAGGCGGCCGAGCAGCCCCCGGGAAATCCAGTTCATGGCGTGCCCACAGCGATCTTTCCGGTGACCTGCAGGCCAGTCAGCGCGCGGGCGTGCGCGGACGATGCTGCGTCGAGTCCCACCTTCACTTTCACCACGCGGGCGTCGGTGTTGGACACCGGATCGGACGACAGGACGGCTTGCCGCTGCACTTCCATGCCAATCCGTACGACGACGCCGGTCAGCGGCGCAGCTAGCGCTGACGAGTGCAGTACAACCCTCTGACCCAAGGCCACCCGACTGATGTCGGTCTGGTAGACCTCCAGTTCCGCGGCCATGTGTTCGACATTTCCCAGGGTAGCGATGCCTTGATCGCCGGGCTTCTCGCCGACGCGGACATGCACGGCGAGCACCGTGCCATCCAGGATGGCCGTCACACGGGCACCGGCCAGGTCCTGCTCGGCCTGGGCCACTGCGGCTTGGGCGACGTGCAGGTTGCCCAGGGCGAGCCGCACGTCGGGCTGGGCGTCAGCATCGCGATACGCGTAGCGCTGGACGGCAGCCGCGGCTTGCGCCTGATCCGCCGCAGCCTGATCGGCCACTGCACGTGCCTGCTCCAACTGTGCCTGCGTGGTCACGCCAGACGGAGCCAGCGACTGAAGCCGTGCCAGGTTCTGATCGGCCACCAAGCGCGCCGCGTGTGCCCGCTTGGCTGCGGCCTGCGCTTGGGCCCAGCCAAGACGAGCTTCACTGCGTGCTTGGTCGAGCGCAGCCCGCCTGGCGGCGAGCTGCGCCGCCGCGGTGGCCTGTAGCGCCCGGCGTTGTGGAAGGTTGTCCAGCTCGGCGATGACTTGCCCGGCGCGCACGCGCTGGCCCTCACTGACCAGCCAGCGTGCCACCCGCGCATCGCCTGCACCGAAAGGGAGAGCCAGCGTGATCGTGTCACCCTCTGGCATCAGCCTGCCGAGAGCGCCCACGGTGTTAGCCGCAACCGCCTGCTCCGCGACGGCGCCTGCTGGCTTGCTCGCCGAGCCAGTGGGGTCAGAGAAATGCGATACGGCGCTCTGGAGGTCAGGGCCAAGGCTGACACCCAGCACGGTGCCCAAGACCAACGCCGCCACGGTCAGCAGGGCTGTACGGCTTGGCGAGCGCCACGACGGCTTCGTCGGCAGTGTGTCCTGCTCAGCGGGCGCCTTGCCGGAATCGACCAGCGGCAGCGGGGAATCGCCGGCGTCCGTCATGATCCCCGCTCCGGCGTATGGGCGAGGACATCGCCCGCCAGAAGCCGCCGTTCCTGATGTTTAGCGGTGAAGCGTGCCTTGGCCCATTGCACGCCGTCGTCCACATAGCTGTAGAGGGCTGGAACAACCAGCAGGCTCAGGAAGGTCGAAGTGATCAGCCCGCCGATCACGACGACCGCCATCGGCACGCGAAAGCTCGGATCGCCGCCCAGGCCCAGGGCCACCGGGACCATTCCACCGCCCATGGCGATGGTGGTCATGATGATGGGCCGCGCCCGCTTGCGGCAGGCGTCGAGAATGGCCTCGGCGCGGTCCAGGCCGTGATCGCGGCGCGCGATGACGATGTAGTCCACCAGCAGGATCGAGTTCTTCGTCGCGATCCCCATCAGCATGATCAGGCCGATCATCGATGGCATCGACAGCGTCAATCCGGTCAGGAACAGCGCCAGCATGGCACCGGGCACCGAGAGCACGAGCGCGGTCAGGATCGTGCCGGGTTGAACGAAGTCCTTGAACAGGAGCACAAGGACCATGTAGATGCACAGCACGCCGGTCAGCATGGCCATGCCGAAGCTGGTTGCCAGCTCCTTCATTTCCTCGGCTTCGCCGAGCGCGCTGCGCTGTACACCAGCGGGCATCAGCCGCAGGCTTGGTAGCACCAGGGCTGCTTTCTCGATGTCACCCAGCGGGCGGCCACCCAGTTCGACCTCGATGTTGATGTTGCGCACTCGGTTGTGGCGTGTGATCTCCGCCGGACCACTGACGATGTCGAGTGCGGCGACGTTCTCCAGTGCCACCGGCCCACGTGCGCCAGGCACTGGCAGGCGTTTGAGCGTCTCCAAGTCTCGCCGGGCGGCATCATCGAGCCGCACCATGACGGGCACCTGCCGCTCGCCCAGATTGAGCTTCGCCAGATCCTGCTCGTAGTCACCGATGGTGGCTACACGCAGCGTCTCGGCGATGGTTGACGCTGTGACGCCCAAGTCGGCGGCGCGAGAGAAGTCGGGCCTGACTGACAACTCAGGGCGTACCAGGCTGGCGCTGGACGTCACCGCGCCGATTCCGGGAATGGTGCGCAGTTCGTGCTGGACCTGGTGTGCGTGCCGTTCGAGGGCGCGGCTGTCCTCACCCGTCAGCACCAAGACGTACTTCTCTCCCGACCCACCC
>NZ_WTVM01000183.1 GCF_012910885.1 Azoarcus taiwanensis
CCACCGAGAATGTGTTCGCCGTCGAGCAGGATGTTCAAACGCGAGCCGGCCATGCCACGAAACACGGGGTCACCGTCGGTACCACCCTTGCGGATGACGGAGAATCCGGGGATGGTTTTCAGGATGTCCGCGCCATCCTGCGCCGGAATCGGCTGACGTGGGGCGCGCGGATCGGTAACCACAGTCAGCGGCTCCGCCATGGGCGATGCGGTCACCACCGTTGGGCTCAGTACAGTCGGATTGGCGGTAGCGGCGAAAGGAAGCACCATGACGCTCATGGCAAACGCAAGTCCGCTCAAACGCGGGCGACGAGTCGCGAAGTCGGCGGAGTGGGAAGCAGGCAGCGGAGGTGATTTCATGGTGCATTTCTCATGGTGAGTGGATAAAGCGGTGCCCTGCCGCCTGGACTGGCAGCAAAACGTGTTCTGAGTGGATTGGGGTAGCGCCCCCCGCGTGAGGCCCGGACTCTGTCGAATGCTTTACCCGCACACGACAGCAGCGCGTCGGCAGCACAAGTCACGAACTGGCACCGACGGCCGTTCGGACAGCGCGGAGAACCTCAAGCTATCGGGAGCGTTTCAGCGTCAGGGACTCAGTCAGGCGCCAATACAGCGGCGCGTGCTGACAGGGAGTCTCAGCCGGCGACCACAGGCGGCGCTCTGGGCTGTGACTGGTGGTGAACGTGTTCAGCCGTATCCGGCTGGACGTAGCCCCGGCTGGGCAAGTAATGACCGACGAATTCGGGAGCCGGGGCGGGACTTGTAGACGGAGGCAGGATCGAAGCAGCTGCGCAGACCGTACAGATCGGACAGCGCGTGCCGGATTCCTCATCCGGGTCGACCGGATTGCCATCGCGGTCGATCGCGATGACCTCCATGCTGTAACCGGTACACAGCTCGACCCAAGTGACTAGGCCGAAGAAGCGGTTGCCCGCCTGAGCCATGAGCGGGAACAAGGCGCTGAACAGAACAAGCAGCGCACACGCCGACGCGGCAAGGCGTCGGCGTGCGGGAAGGAACCGAAGATGCCTAGGCATCCGCTTGTCCTTCACATTTTGCTTGCATCGTGTTCATCGCAACAGGCTTTGTCTGGCTCGCGTAAAGGGGCTCAGTGACGATGGCCGTGCTGATGTTGCATCGGCTTGTCCGCGCCTTCACGTGCTGCACCGAGTGCGGTCACCCGCGCTTCGATCTCCTGGGTGAAGCGCTCGCCGGCGCTGTCCTCGAAGATCAACGTGATCGGCACCACGGTACCGCCGACCATCTGCTCCTTCAGTTGCATCAACATGACATGGTAACCACCCGGCTTCAGTTCCATGGTTTGACCGGCGGGAAGGTCAAGCGCGGGAATCTCGCGCATCTTCATGACGTCGTTCTCCATCGCCATTTCGTGGATCTCGACCACGCCGGCGACCGGCGACTCAGCAGCCACCAGTCGTGCATCGGTTTCAGCGGTGAGCATCATGAATGCGCCCGTAGCCTGTTGTTTCGGCACCGTGCCGCGAACCCAGGGATCTTCAACGGTGACCTGGGCGAAGAGGGGTGCCATGGCCAGGGCGAGAATGGAGCCTAGAAGAGATTTTTTCACGATGAGTTCCTTTCAAGTGGGTAAAGCAACGTAAAGCGAATCAGCGGGCAGCCTGAAGAAGCGTGCGTACATCCTCCACGATCGGCGCCACTTCCATGGAATGGGAGACCGCAAGCCGCAAGCGGCCCTGCGTGTCGTAAACAAAGCTGGTTGCGGTGTGGTCCATGGTGTAGCTGTCGCCGGTGGGTACCTTGCGATAGAACACCCGGAAAGACTTCGCGACCTCGGGCAGCTCTTCCATCGTGGGATGCAGACCGACGAAACCGGGATCGAAAGCCGCAAGATAGGCGCTGACGATTTCCGGTGTATCCCGCTCGGGGTCGACGGTGATGTACACAACACGGAACTTGTCACCTGAGGGGCCCAGGGCATCCTTCACCTCGACCGCCCGCATCAGCGCCGTGGGGCAGACGTCCGGACACTGGATGAAGCCGAAATAGATCATCACCACTTCGCCGCGAAAATCCTCAAGCGTGCGCAGCTGGCCGTGAGAATCGACAAGCTCGAAATCCTGCCCGTAATTTGCGCCGGTAATGTCGGTAGCGTTGAAGCGTACGTTCTGCTCACCGCAACCGATGAGCGAAGCGGAGACGAGTGCAAGAACAAGCAAGAAGCGCCCATTGAGGGTCTGAAGCATTGAGAGCATGTTGTCCGATTCCTGAAAACCAGTGGATCACGTGTCGAGGCAGCAATGTACTACGCGCGACAGGCGGTGGAGAATCAGGCGGACAGGGGCGGTGCGCGTGTCAGGTGCGACGACCAGACACTGGAGGCTCTCAGTGGAGTGGAACAGCGGACAGTCAGCCGTTCAGCATGTTCATCATGGAGTGAAACTGGCGGGTCGAACCCGGGAACAAGCCCGAAAGAGCCGGCATGGGTAAAGCAATAGGCGCACGCACCGTGACAATACTCGGCAGGGACGTCGGACGGAGTCTCGTCGCCAACCGCCACCCAGCGCATCCCTTGGGACGTGCACACCTCGACCCATCCATCCCCCATCATCCCGGAGGCAACCATTGCCTGGCTGACCGTCGGCGCCACAGTCGCCAGCACGATCGCGAAAGTCGCGATCCATGAGGCTAGGCGCTGATAGCGGCGGGTTCGATGGAGGCTCATGCCTTTTTTCTGTGGTGTTGGATAAAGTCAATTAATAGTTACAAAATTACATCAAGTTGTACGGAAACAGTTTGACGCAAGTCAATATCGGGCGGCTTGCTCAACCAATCCACTTGCGCGCATTGCGGAACAGGCGCAACCAGGGGGAATCCTCACCAAGCGTGCTTGGCGCCCAGCTCATCTGCACCGTGCGGAAACAGCGCTCCGGATGGGGCATCATGATGGTAAAGCGCCCGTCCGGCGTGGTAAAGGCCGTAAGTCCGTCGGGCGTACCATTCGGGTTGGCCGGATAACGCGCCGCCGGCTGGCCGTGATTGTCGATGAAACGCAAGGCAGCATGTACATTGCCCTGATCGAACGCATTGCGGAACACCGCCCTGCCCTCGCCATGACTGACGACGATAGGCATGCGGCTGCCCGCCATGTCGGCGAAGAGAATGGAGGGACTTTCCAGCACCTCGGCCATCACGAAGCGGGCTTCGAACTGCTCGCTGCGGTTGCGGTGAAAGGTCGGCCAGTGCTCGGCGCCGGGGATGATGCTGGCGAGATTCGCCATCATCTGACAGCCATTGCACACGCCCAGCGCGAAGGTGTCCTCACGCCCGAAGAAAGCTTCGAAGCTCGCACGCAGCTTGTCGTTGAACAGGATGGACTTGGCCCAGCCCTGTCCAGCACCGAGGACGTCACCGTAGGAGAATCCACCGCAGGCGGCGAGTCCCTTGAACTGCGAAAGATCGAAGCGTCCTGACTGCAGGTCCGACATGTGCACGTCGAATGGATCGAAGCCCGCACGTTCAAAAGCCGCGGCCATCTCGTTGTGCGAATTCACGCCCTGCTCACGCAGGATGGCGACGCGCGGACGGGCACCGGTGACGATCATCGCCGCGGACACGTCCTCTGCAGGGTCGAAGCGTGGTTGGAACGAAAGACCCGGGTCGGTCGCGTCGGCAAGGCTCTGGAACTCTTCCACGGCACATTCAGCGTCGTCACGCAGGGCAGCAATACGATGACTGGTCTCGGACCAGGTCTGCACGAGCTCACCACGGGTCGCCGAGAACACCAGTTTGGCGTTGCGCCACAGACGGATCTCGTCCTTGTCGTTCGGCTCGCCGAGGAAGTGATAAGTCAGGCCGGCGTCGCGCAGCGGACCCGTGACACGGGCGCGATCCTCGCGCCGGATCTGCACGACCGCACCGAGCTCCTCGGCGAACAGGCCGGCGAACAGGCGATCGTTCAGACGGCCCTTGATGGTGTCCGGCTTCTTGTCGAGGCCGTCGACATCGTTCATGTACTCGTCGTAACACACGGTATCGAGCACGACGGACAGGCCACAATGAGAGGCGAATGCCATCTCGCACAGGGTCGCAAACAGGCCGCCGTCGCTGCGGTCATGATAGGCAAGCAGCAGGTCCTCGCTGCGCAGACGCCGGATGACGTCGAAGAAGGCGACCATTTGCGCCGGAGCGACATCGGGCGCATGTTCGCCGACCGAATTGAAGACTTGGGTAAGCGCTGAGCCCCCGAGACGGTTAAGGCCGTTGCCGAGGTCGATCAACAACAACTCGGTTTCTTCTCCTTCGACCAGGCGAAGCTGCGGCGTCAGTGTGCGGCGCACATCCTGCACCGGTGAGAACGCCGTGACGACCAGCGACAGGGGTGCGATCACCGCCTTGTCGGCCCCCTCGTCCTGCCACGCGGTCTTCATCGACAGCGAATCCTTGCCCACCGGAATCGACAGGCCCGCCTCTACGCAGAACGCGGACACCGCGGACACCGTGTCGTACAGCTTGGCATCCTCGCCGCGATGCCCGGCCGGGGCCATCCAGTTCGCCGAGAGCTTGATCTGGCCAAGCGAAGCGATGTCGGCTGCGGCGATGTTGGTGATCGCCTCGCCCACCGCAAGCCGGCCGGACGCCGGCGCATCGACGCAGGCCACCGGCGTGCGCTCGCCCATGGCGAAGGCCTCGCCCAGGTAACCGGTGTGACTCATGCAGGTGACTGCGACATCGGCAACCGGCACCTGCCAGGGTCCGACCATCTGGTCGCGCGCGGTTAGTCCGCCCACCGACCGGTCGCCGATGGTGATCAGAAAATTCTTGCTCGCCACCGTCGGCAAGCGCAACACCCGCAGGCAGGCCTCGCGCAGATCGACGTCGGTGACGTCAAACGGCGGCAGGTGGGTGGCGCGGCGCGACACATTGCGTGTCATCTTGGGCGGTTTACCAAGCAACACCTGCATTTCCATGTCCACAGGCTTGTTGCCGAAATGGCGGTCGCTCACAGTCAGGTGGCCGTCGGCGGTGGCTGCGCCGAGCACCGCAAATGGGCAGCGTTCGCGTTCGCAGATCGCACGGAACTCGTCGAGCCGCGACGGCGCAATCGCCAGCACGTAGCGTTCCTGCGATTCGTTGCTCCAGATTTCGCGCGGGCTCATGCCCGGTTCTTCGATCGGCACCTCACGCAGCTCGAATTGCGCACCGAGACCGGCCGATTCGGCCAGCTCGGGCATGGCGTTTGAAAGACCGCCAGCGCCGACGTCATGGATTGACAGGATCGGGTTGGCCTCGCCCTGCTGCCAGCAGCGGTCGATGACCTCCTGGCAGCGACGCTGGATCTCGGGGTTGCCGCGCTGCACCGAGGCGAAGTCCAGATCGGCGGTATTGGTGCCGGTGGTCATGCTCGAGGCAGCGCCGCCACCGAGGCCGATGAGCATGCCAGGACCTCCGAGCTGGACCAGCAGTGTGCCCGGTGCGAAGGCGATCTTCTCGCACTGGCCATCCTGGATGCTGCCGAGACCGCCGGCGATCATGATCGGCTTGTGATAGCCGCGCATCTCGCCCATGACCTCCTGCTCGAAGCTGCGGAAATAGCCGGCAAGGTTGGGACGACCGAACTCGTTGTTGAACGCGGCGCCGCCGATCGGCCCTTCGATCATGATGTCGAGCGCCGAGGCAATGCGATCCGGCTTGCCATAGGGTTTTTCCCAGGGTTGTTCGAAACCGGGGATAGAGAGATTCGACACCGAGAAGCCGGTCAGACCCGCCTTTGGCCGGGAGCCGCGGCCAGTCGCGCCCTCGTCACGGATCTCGCCGCCGGCGCCGGTCGCAGCACCCGGGAAGGGCGAGATCGCGGTCGGATGGTTATGCGTCTCAACTTTCGCGAGGATGGGGGTCATCTCCTCCACGTAGCGCCAGCGCCCGTCGGCATCCGGATAGAGCTTGGGCACGGTCGCGCCCTCGATCACTGAGGCGTTGTCCTTGTAGGCCACCACCGTGCCTTGCGGGTGCGCAGCATGGGTTTCGCGGATCATGCCAAACAGGGTCTTGCCCATTGGCCGCGCATCGATCACCCAGTCGGCGTTGAAGATCTTGTGACGGCAATGCTCGGAGTTGGCCTGCGCGAACATCATCAGTTCGACATCGGTCGGGTTACGCTGCATACGGCCGAAATTCTCGACCAGGTAGTCGATCTCGTCATCCGACAACGCGAGCCCGAGTTCGACGTTGGCCATCTCGAGCGCAGCACGCCCACCCATGAGGAT
>NZ_WTVM01000184.1 GCF_012910885.1 Azoarcus taiwanensis
GGGCCATGGGACTCCTTGAATCGCGGTGGTTTAAAAATCGGGAAACCGTAAATTATACTATAGATTCTTAGTCTTGCTGCTCTCGCTGAGGTTCCGCTTGTCGACAAACAGCTCCTTGAGGCGCTGGCGTGCCTCGGCGTCGTGACCGTCTGTGCGAATGCGCTCGGTCACCGCGCGGATCTCCCTCTCTATGGCGTCGATCTGCAGCTTGCGCACCGTGTCCTCGAGAAAGTCCTCGGCGGTCGCTTCATCGTAGTCGCTGTCGACGAGTTCTGCCGCAACCGCTGAGAGCGTGTCACCGTGCGGTGTGTTGCGAAAGCGTTCGACCAGTGTTCCGAGCCCCCAGGTGGGGTCCACGTCGCCGATACTCATCGCGTCGATCAGTGCGATCAGTGCTCGCCCGTGTTCATCGTCGCCTGGGACGAGGTCGACCGGGAGTCTTGCGAGCCAGCCTGGATGTTGAAGCGCGAGGCGTAGCAGGGCGGCAATGGGGGAAGTTGGTCGCGGGCGACGATGCTGAGGCGGTCGCGCCGGGCGACTGCCGCTCCAGGGTGGGGGTTCTTCGTCACGTGCCGGCGGGCGAAGAGGAGCTGCGAGGCCGCAGACGGACTCGACCTCGGCCTGGGTCATGCCAGCGAGTTCGGCGACCTGTTTCGTGAGTTGCAGTTTCAGTACCGGCGCAGCGATGCGGCGAATCAGCGGCGCTGCGTCATGAACCAGACGGGCTCGACCTTCGGCGCTGCCGAGGTCGATATCCGTCGAAAGCTCGGACAGCAGGAAGGCCGCTAGCGGCGTGGCAGATGCCGCTGCCTTGAGCAGCGCCTCGGCGCCTTCGGCCCGCACGAAGGAGTCCGGGTCGTGTTTCTCGGGTAGCAGCAGGAATGCGAGGGTGGCATCGTCGCGCAGCGACTCCAGCGAGGCTTCGAGTGCCCGCCAGGCCGCTTTGCGTCCGGCCTTGTCGCCATCGAAGCAGAATACGATGCGGTCGGAAAAGCGCAGCAGCGACTTCAGGTGGGCCGGCGTGGTCGCCGTGCCAAGCGTGGCGACCGCATTGCCGACACCGTACTGGGCCAGCGAGACCACATCCATATAGCCTTCGACGACGAGGACGAAACCATTCTCCCGAATCGCCTGTTGTGCTTGCGTCAGACCGTATAGCTCCCGCCCTTTCTCAAAAAGCGGGGTCTCGGGCGAGTTGAGGTACTTTGGCTCGCCTTCACCGATGATTCGACCGCCAAAGGCGATGATGCGACCACGGCGGTCCTGGATCGGAAACATGATCCGGTCGCGAAAGCGATCGTAGCGCCGTCCGGCCTCGTTCTCGATGACCAGCCCGGCCTCGAGAAGGGCTTTGGCGTCGTAAGCGGGGAAGGCCTCCGCCAGAGCCTGCCAGCCATCAGGCGCGTAGCCTATTCCGAAGCGTGCGGCGATCTCACCGGTCAGGCCGCGGCGCTTCAGGTAATCGACAGCAGCAGGGTGGTGTTTGAGCTGTTCCCGGTAGAAGCGGGCAGCGGTGTTCATTGCCTCGAGCAGTGCGTCCTGCTCGCCCTTGGCGATCTGCGGGGCACTGGTGCCGCTTTCCCGCGGTACTTCGACGCCGATCTGTCGGGCGAGCTCGGTCACCGCTTCGATGAACGACAGGCCGCTGTATTCCATCAGAAAACCGATAGCGTTGCCGTGCACGCCGCAGCCAAAGCAGTGGTAGAACTGCTTTGCTGGACTGATGGAGAAAGAGGGGGTTTTTTCGCCGTGGAAAGGGCAGCACGCGAAGTAGTTCGCGCCGCCTTTCTTGAGCGTAAGGTGGCGTTCGATGACGTCGACGATGTCGACGCGCGACAGTAGATCCTGGATGAAAGACTGCGGGATCAACGCGGCGCCTCCCTTACGGGTTTACGCGCTGGCAGGCTGCCAGCGCTTCGAGCGCAAAAACTACGCCGGGGCGAACCTCGATGGTTCGCCCCGGCGTGTGTACCGACTTCCGTGCGGAAAATCGATCAGTAGAGCTTCGGCGGCAGGGTCTGGCTGCGCAGGCGCTTGTGGTTGCGCTTGACCGCGGCAGCGAGCTTACGCTTGCGCTCGGCGGTGGGCTTCTCGTAGAACTCGCGCGAACGCAGCTCGGTCAGCAGGCCGGTTTTCTCGATGGTGCGCTTGAAGCGGCGGATCGCAACTTCAAACGGCTCGTTTTCCTTGACGCGAATGCCGGGCATCACAAAATCCTTAGGTGGTCTGGTGTTCGAATAAACGCGGATTCTAACCTGCATCCTGAGTCAAGTGCAAGTCGGGTTCGGAGAGGGATCGTGCCGGTGCCGGGCGGTCGTGCAGCAACCCATCCGTGCGCCAGACGTGCAATCGGACACGAAGCGTACACACTCACTGGGTGAGCCCACGCAAAGGCAGGAATTCAAGCATCTTCATGATGATCAAGGTCATGGTGAGCGGTCAGCCGCGATTTCCAGGTTCAATGTAGGTGTTGGCTATTTCTTTCCCGGTTGAATACCATTCCGCGGTGAACTCTGAAAGGGCAGGTGCAAAGTGGGCAAGCGTGTATTGGGAATCGAGACTTCGTGCGACGAGACCGGTGTGGCGGTGTACGACACCGAGGCAGGCCTGCTCGCGCACACTGTCCATTCTCAGATCGATCTTCATGCCGCCTACGGTGGCGTGGTTCCCGAGCTCGCGTCCCGTGATCACATCCGATTGCTCCCGGCACTGGTCCGCCAGACCGTGAGAGCCGCTGACTGCAGACTCGATCAGATCGACGCCATCGGCTACACCGCCGGCCCCGGGCTTGCCGGTGCGCTGCTTGTTGGCGCGGGTTTTGCAGAGTCGCTGGGCATGTCGCTGGACGTGCCCGTGTTGCCCATCCATCATCTGGAAGGGCATCTGCTTTCGCCGCTGCTTTCCGCCGATCCGCCCAAGTTTCCCTTCGTCGCCCTGCTGGTGTCGGGTGGTCATACCCAGCTGATGTCGGTCAGTGGCGTTGGAGAGTACGTCCTTCTCGGCGAAACCCTGGATGATGCGGCGGGTGAAGCCTTTGACAAGACAGCCAAGCTGATGGGGCTCGGCTACCCGGGTGGCCCGCAACTCGCTGCGCTGGCCAGCGAGGGAAAGCCCGGACGCTTCAAGCTGCCGCGACCGATGCTGCGCTCGGGTGACCTCGACTTCAGTTTCAGCGGACTCAAGACCGCAGTGCTGAACGTCGTCAATGGAGTTGGCTGGAAGGCGGATGACGCGGCCGACCTCGCCGCGGACTTTCAGGAAGCGGCGGTGGATGTGCTGGTGGCGAAATCGCTCGCAGCCCTTGAGGCCAGTGGTTTGAGTCAGCTCGTCGTCGCGGGCGGCGTGGGTGCAAACCGACGCCTTCGCGCCCAGCTCGACCGCGCGGCCAAACGCAAGGGCTGGAGGGTGTTCTACCCCGAGCCCGAACTATGCACTGACAACGGCGCAATGATCGCCTTCGCTGCTGCGCTGCGCTTCGAGCGCGGGCCAGGCGGCTCACCCGGAGGCGCAGTGAGCGTGCGCCCACGCTGGCCCTTGGCCGACCTCCGGCCGCCAGTTGAACCCGCAGGAACGGCGTAAGCAGCGAAGCGGGTGGAACAGGTCGGTGGTTGGCGAAAGCCGCCTTCGCGCCTGACGGAGCTCCCACAGGCAGTGGCCGCACGGTACCCGATGCATGTCCATCACCTGTAGGAGCGGCGTGAGCCGCGAACTGGCGTGGCTTACTTCTTGCCGCCGATGCGCGGTTCGGTGCCGTTCTTGAGGCGTGTAATGTTGTCCTTGTGGCGCCACACCAGAATGCCGGACATTGCCAATACCGCACCGAAGGTGCCGACCGTTGGAATCAGGATCAGAGTCGCAATCGGTGCGGCAGCGGCCGCGCACAGCGCGGCGAGCGACGAGTAACGCGTGGCGAAAGCGACGCCCAGCCAGGTGAGCAGGGCGATCAATGCGAGCCAGGGGTCGATGCCGCCGAGTACGCCAAGCGCGGTCGCCACGCCCTTGCCGCCTTTGAAACGCAGGAAAAAGCTGAATATGTGACCAAGCAGGGCGAACAGACCGGCCAGTGCAGCTTCGCCCGGTCCGAAACCGATGGCCGCGGCGACCAGCACCACGACCCACCCCTTGGCGCAGTCGCCGATGAGTGTGACGATAGCGGCGGCCTTGTTGCCGCTGCGCAGTACATTGGTGGCTCCCGGGTTGCCGGATCCGTACTTGCGCGGGTCTTCGAGGCCGAACAGCCGGCTGGCGATGATGGCGAAGGGAACCGAGCCAGCGGCATAGGCAGCGGCAAGAAGCAGGACGAGAGTCATCGTGGGTCGTTCCGGCGAAGCGTCTGCATTGGCACGCAGAGGCGGGTTGGAGCGGTAGAATCGGCTCGCATTCTAACTTACGGAAAACCCATGGATTTCATTTTCATCGAGGAATTGCGGGTCAAGGCGTGGGTCGGCATCTACCCGCGCGAGAAGGCCGCCCCTCAGATGGTCGAGCTCAATCTCACCTTCGGTGTGCCCGATGCCGCTGCCGAGCGGGACAATATCGACGACACGATCGACTATGCCAAAGTCGTCGAGCGTATTCGTACGGAGTTGGCTGAAAAGCATTTCAACCTGATCGAGACCTTGGGTGAATTCGTCGTGAATATGCTTTTCGACGACTTCGGTGCGCCTTGGGTGAAACTGAGAATCGCGAAGATCGCCGTGATGCGCGATGTACGTCGCGTTGGTGTCTTCATCCAGCGTGGCCGAGACGGCCGCTCGCTACCGGAGCAGGTATAGCGAGCCTGTGGTACTCGAGGCTACCGGGCCTGTAGGGCAAGGCAAGACGCACCGTGCAGCGAAGCCGCCTGGTGCGTCTTGCAATTCAGGCCGTTTATTGACTCACGACGCCTTTTTTTCGAGTTCTTCGATCGGCTTGTTTTGCGCCAGCCAATCGATGACCCATTGAGGCTTGCGTCCCCGTCCGGACCAGCTGATTTTTGGATCTTCAGGGTGGAAATACTTGGGCGGCACCTTGCTGCCCTTGGCTGCGCTGACTTTGGTGGTCCGCGCGCCGGCCGCCTTTCGGCCGCGGCGCTGGGGCTTGGTAGCCGCAGACCCTGCGATCTCACTAATCACGTCATCGAAAGAGATACCTTCTTCCTCGGCGATCTTTTTCATTCTTTTCAGCGCGTTTTTCTTGGCGGATTCATTGCGACGCTGCAATTCAACCCCTATGCGGGTCTGAAGGCGGCGCAAATCGGTGTTGCTCATCGAGCCGAGATCCATTGTCTCTCCTGGAAAGTGGATTAGAAGTCTTGTCATAGGTTCGATTCAGCTGGAGTGCTGAATCGGTGAGCGCATTCTGCCACTCAAGAAAAAGGAAATAAACAGATTTCTCGAATCGACATTGAACGAAAGTCTTATGCAGGATCTTTTCGAGAATGACGTCTGTGCTATGGGTTACTCGAGGGCAGCGCTAATCAAATCGGGCTGGAGTGCGCGAAGGATGTCGTGGGGGTGAATGCCAACGAGAAAGCCTCGGCGGCCGCCGTTGATATATATCAGCGGCAAATCGAGAATGCTTTTCTCCATGTATACCGGCATTTTTTTGCGCGTGGCGAACGGTGATGTGCCGCCAATGAGATAACCCGAATGGCGATTTGCCACCTCGGGTTTACACGGTTCGATGCGCTTGCGGCCGGCCTGCCTCGCCAGCTCCTTGGTCGAGACCGTACGATCGCCGTGCATCAATACGATGAGTGGGTTGGCGTCCTCATCCTGCATGACCAGCGTCTTGACTATGGCGTGTTCAGGCAGGTTGAGTTCTCGAGCGGAAACTGTGGTGCCGCCGTGGGCTTCGTATTCATAAAGATGCGTGGAAAACGGTATGCGCAGCTGTTTCAGAAGCCGGGTGGCAGGGGTTTCGGGGGCGTGGGTTGGGGATTTCGCCATGCTAAGCGCGCGGATGGTGTTGTCGGTGGAGCGCCTTGAGACGCTCGCGGGCGACATGAGTATAGACCTGGGTCGTGGAGATGTCCGCGTGGCCGAGCAGCATTTGCACGACCCGCAGGTCGGCCCCGTGATTGATCAGGTGAGTGGCGAAGGCATGACGCAGGGTATGCGGCGACAGACTTCCGGCAGCGATGCCAGCCTGCACGCCGTAGCGCTTGATCAGACGCCAGAACATCTGCCGGCTCATCCCGCTGCCAAGGCGGGTGACGAAGACGTGGTCAGAGCGCCTGGCGCCGAGCAGGGCC
>NZ_WTVM01000185.1 GCF_012910885.1 Azoarcus taiwanensis
ACCATCGGTTACGGACTGCCGGACTTCGCAGAGGAACTCAACTACGGAGTCGATCTATCAACCATCTGAGGGTGGTATCAGATTGATGGGGTGAAGGTGCCCCATCAACCATTAAATCCGTATACCCCAAATTTACTTGGTGTTTCGGGTGCAACCCCGTTGGTGCGACGATGCCCAGCGCCCGACCTGACACCGATATCTGCAACAACCTCGATTGACGCGGAAAGCCGATACAGTGCGGAATACTCTGCATTGCGCAAATCCAGCTTTTACGCAGTTGCCGCGCCACCGTCAAGCCCTTCTGCCCCCTGCCAATCCTCATTTTTTTCTGCGTCGCAACAAGTCAGCACCCTGCTCGCCGCATACTTCGCTTGAATTATCGTCCGACGAGACATGGACAAGCCAGTGCAGCGCAGCATAGACGCTGTCGCGTGAATACATCACGACTGCACGAAAAACCTTCCCAGCCTATCCCCCTGAGCGCTATTGCACTCTCATGGGACTTGATTAAGAATGTTTTGCATGGCCACCCGTAAACAGGATCACTCCGTACTCGAGGCGGAACGTACTCGCACCAGACCCCCGCCCCTCTATAAGGTGCTGCTGCTTAACGACGATTTCACCCCCATGGAATTCGTCATCGTCGTCCTGCAGAAATTTTTCAGCATGGATCGCGAACGGGCCACGCGAATCATGCTCCAAGTCCACAGAGAGGGCTCTGGAGTTTGCGGCATTTTTCCCAAGGATGTCGCTGCGACCAAGGTTGAACAGGTTGTCTCCTTTGCCCGTCAGCACCAGCATCCGCTCGCGTGTGTGATGGAGGAAAACTGAGAATGATCGCCCAGGAGCTTGAAGTCAGCCTGCACATGGCCTTTGTCGAGGCAAGGCAAAAGCGTCACGAGTTCATAACCGTCGAACACCTATTGCTCGCCTTGCTCGATAACCCCTCTGCTGCCGAGGTTTTGCGCGCATGTGCAGCCAACGTCGAGGAGTTGCGCAAGGAATTGAGCAACTTCATTGACGAGCACACGCCGCGCGTCGAGAGCGAAGAGGAGATCGATACCCAACCCACACTCGGGTTTCAGCGGGTGATTCAGCGCGCGATACTGCACGTCCAATCCTCAGGGAAGAAGGAAGTCACCGGCGCCAACGTGCTTGTCGCGATTTTCGGCGAGAAGGATTCGCACGCGGTTTACTTCCTCCAGCGTCAGAAGATCTCGCGTCTGGATGTCGTCAACTTCATCTCGCACGGAATCGCGAAGACACCACAACCGGGTGCGGCACAACCGAATCGAACGGAATCGGAGCAGGGCGACCAGGAGCAGGAAAGCGGCTCGGCAGGTGGCGCGCTCGAGAACTACACCCAGAACTTGAACCTGCAGGCTCTCGTCGGCAAGATCGACCCATTGATCGGTCGCGAAAAGGAAGTCGAGCGGGTCATCCAGACGCTTTGCCGGCGACGCAAGAACAATCCGCTATTGGTCGGTGAGGCCGGCGTTGGCAAGACTGCGATTGCCGAAGGGCTTGCAAGACGCATCGTCGAGGACCGGGTGCCCGAAGTACTCAAGGGCATGCAGGTCTTCTCTCTCGACATGGGCGCCCTGCTCGCCGGCACCAAGTACCGGGGCGATTTCGAGCAACGACTCAAGGCGGTGCTGAAGCAGCTTCTGGACAATCAGAACGCGATCCTCTTCATTGACGAGATACACACGCTCATTGGAGCGGGTGCAGCGTCCGGCGGCACACTGGATGCCTCGAACCTTCTGAAGCCTGCCCTCTCTTCAGGGCAACTCAAGTGCATCGGCGCGACCACCTACAGCGAGTTCCGTCAGATCTTCGAGAAAGATCACGCACTCTCGCGTCGCTTCCAGAAGATTGACGTTGTCGAGCCCAGCGTCGCCGAGACTATCGAGATCCTCAAGGGACTCAAGAGCCGGTTCGAAGAGCACCACAATGTGAAGTATTCGTCTGCCGCCCTCTCATCTGCCGCTGAATTGTCGGCCCGTTATATCAACGACCGTCACTTGCCGGACAAAGCAATCGACGTCATCGACGAAGCGGGCGCCGCCCAGCGCATTCTGCCCAAATCCCGTCAGCGCAAGCTGATCGGCAAAGGCGAGATCGAAGAGATCATCGCCAAGATCGCGAGAATCCCGCCACGCACGGTATCCAACGACGACAAGGCTGCGCTGAAGACCCTCGAGCGTGACCTCAAGAATGTTGTGTTCGGCCAGGACGCCGCGATCGAGGCGCTCGCAAAGGCCATCAAAATGTCACGCTCCGGCCTCGGCAGCCCCCAGAAGCCGATCGGGAACTTCCTCTTCAGCGGCCCGACTGGCGTCGGCAAGACGGAGGTCGCCCGTCAGCTCGCTTACACGCTCGGTATCGAGCTGGTGCGCTTCGACATGTCCGAGTACATGGAGCGCCATGCGGTGTCACGGCTCATCGGCGCCCCTCCAGGGTACGTCGGCTTCGACAACGGCGGCCTGCTGACCGAAGCGATCACCAAGAAGCCGCACTGTGTGCTGCTTCTGGACGAGATTGAGAAAGCGCATCCGGACATCTACAACATCCTGCTTCAGGTAATGGACCACGGCACTCTCACCGACAATAACGGCAGGCAGGCTGATTTCCGCAACGTGATCATCATCATGACCACCAATGCCGGCGCTGAAGCCATGCAGAAAACCGTTATCGGCTTCTCCGCCAAACGGGAGGCTGGTGACGAGATGGGCGAAATCAAGCGCATGTTCTCACCTGAGTTCCGTAACCGTCTCGATGCGATGGTATCGTTCAAGGCCCTCGACAACGCGATCATTCTCAAGGTCGTCGACAAATTCCTCATGCAACTCGAAGCACAGTTGCACGAGAAGAAGGTGGAGGCGCACTTCACCGATGAACTCAAGGCCTGGCTCGCATCCGAGGGTTTCGACCCGCTCATGGGTGCGCGACCGATGGCCCGCCTCATTCAGGACACCATTCGCGCAGCGCTTGCGGATGAACTCCTGTTCGGCCGTCTCGTCAATGGTGGAAAGGTAACGATCGACTTTGATGGCGAGGGCAAGGTGAAGTTGGAGTTCGACGAAGTGGAGACCTCCACCACAAGCTGAACCTGGTTTTAACCTCGTACTGAAGAAGAGCGGTGACTACCGCTCTTTTTTTTCGCGAGTCCCGCACTGCTGGGATGCATGTCTAAAGCGCGTACAAGAGGCTAGAATTCCGCATCAATACTGCGCCTGCACTCCCGCGCCGACGTGCCTTCTTCTGTAAAGACGAGGAATACGAAATGGAAATTCAAACAGCCGACCTTTGCGACGCCAACGAGGACAGGGTTCGCGTGCTCGAGCCCATGCTGGCATCCTACGGTGGATTGCATGCCTTCGGCGGGCAGATCACCACCCTGAAAGTGTTCGAGGACAACACCCTCGTCCGCTCCACCCTTGAGTCCCCCGGCAACAGCCGCGTGCTCGTCATCGACGGCGGAGGATCGATGCGCTGCGCGCTCGTCGGTGACCAGCTTGCGGTTCTCGCCGTCAACAACGGCTGGGCAGGCATTGTCGTATATGGATGCATTCGTGACTCCAAAGCCATCGCCAACATGAACGTGGGCGTGTTTGCGCTCGGCACCCACCCTCGAAAGAGCATCAAGAAAGGCGTTGGAGAGACCGAACTGACCGTCACGTTCGGTGGAGTCGATTTCCATCCAGGTCACTATCTCTACGCTGACGAGGACGGCATCATCGTCTCCGCCAGCCCGCTGTCCCTCTAAGGAAGCACTGACTCATAGCCCACCGTTCGGGCTGAGCCTATCGAAGCCCTGGATTCTCAGGAATGCCCTGCGACAAGGCTCTCCTGAGCGCAGCCGAAGTGCTCAGGGCGAACGGATTTAATCAGTGGTTCCACTACTGCTCGACACGAAACCGCGGGCTACAGCAGCGCACAGACCCTGCCCGCTTCGTTTCATGCCACGCACTGCAGTGCTCAATCCTGCCCGAAGCTGTCGGGCTTCTGCCGATGGATACGCCCAGCGTGCGGGCTATCGTCCCCTGACAGCTTATTGCACCGCACCAGAAAGGCGTTTCACAAAGCCTTCGTGCATTTCTCATCGTGATACACCGAACGCAACTCGTTGTTTCATCTATATCTATTTTTTTCTTATATCTTATATAAGACCTATTGCTGCAGAGCAGGAAGATGCCTATACTTTTAATACGGTCTTGTCCCGTTCTAGATGCGCGAACATCGACCCCGCCGGCCCTCAAACCATGGCCCGGCACTATCAGCTAACCCGTTCTAAAGAAGGAATCGTTATGACCATGACCCGCGAACAGCAAATCGCCGCCCTCGAGAAGGACTGGGCTGAGAACCCCCGCTGGAAGGGCATCAAGCGTGGCTACAGCGCGGCTGATGTTGTACGACTGCGCGGCAGCGTTCAGCCCGAGTACACCTACGCCAAGAACGGTGCCGAGAAGCTGTGGGCGCGCGTCAATGGTGGCGCTAAGAAGGGCTATGTGAATGCCTTCGGTGCGATCACCGCCGGCCAGGCCATGCAGCAGGCGAAAGCCGGCCTTGAGGCTGTCTATCTGTCGGGCTGGCAGGTCGCCGCCGACGGCAACACGTCGGAAACCATGTACCCCGACCAGTCGCTTTATGCCTACGACTCGGTCCCGACCATGGTGCGTCGTATCAACAACACCTTCAAGCGCGCCGACGAGATCCAATGGGGTCGCGGCATCAATCCGGGCGATGCGGCTTTTGTAGACTATTTCCTGCCGATCGTGGCTGACGCCGAAGCGGGTTTCGGTGGCGTCCTGAATGCCTTCGAACTCATGAAGAACATGATCACCGCTGGCGCCGCCGGAGTGCATTTCGAAGACCAGCTCGCGGCAGTGAAAAAATGCGGCCACATGGGTGGCAAGGTACTGGTTCCCACCCGCGAAGCAATCGAGAAGCTGATCGCCGCTCGCTTCGCCGCCGACACCATGGGCGTCTCCACGCTCATCCTTGCTCGTACCGACGCCGAGGCAGCCAACCTGCTGACCTCGGACTATGACGACAACGACAAGCCCTTCCTCACCGGCGAACGCACTCAGGAAGGCTTCTACCGTGTCAAGAACGGTCTCGAGCAAGCCATCAGCCGTGGCGTTGCCTACGCACCTTACGCCGATCTGGTTTGGTGCGAGACCGGTACGCCGGATCTGGGCTTCGCCCGTGAGTTCGCCCAGGCCGTGCATGCAGCATGTCCCGGCAAACTCCTGTCCTACAACTGCTCGCCGTCGTTCAACTGGAAGAAGAACCTCGACGACGCCACGATCGCCAAGTTCCAGGACGAGTTGTCTGCGATGGGATACAAGTACCAGTTCATCACGCTGGCCGGCATCCACGTCAATTGGTACAACACCTTCCAGTTCGCCCACGCTTACGCACGTGGCGAAGGCATGAAGCACTACGTCGAGATGGTGCAGGAGCCCGAATTCGCCGCACGTGACAAGGGCTACACCTTCGTGTCCCACCAGCAGGAAGTGGGCGCCGGCTACTTCGACGATGTCACCACGGTGATCCAAGGCGGCTCGTCCAGCGTGAAAGCGCTGACCGGCTCCACCGAAGAAGAGCAGTTCCACTAAGCAACTCCGGATCGCGAAACAGTCTCGCGATCCGGAGACCGCAAAAGCCACCTGCACGCAGGTGGCTTTTTTTCGTCTACATTGGACTAGGTGCTGAAGCAGAACCCACTCGCCTGCCATCACGACGTCGCTGAACGCACCCCCTCAGCGCCACGGCCGAAACCATCCCCTTCGTCGCCAGCAACGTAATCGACTGCTTCGCCCGACACGAGATACCAGCTACAGTGGTCAAATCGCCCTTCAGCCACACGGAGGCGAAACACTGAATAGCCAAGCTATCACAACGTGCTCACACGCCTGCTGACCTGTGCCCGTTTCAGTGCCGGCCCATGCTTACAGTACAAACCAGCAATCCTCGTGACCATTGCTGGAAGGTGGTGACGATCCGCCTATCGAGTCAACAACATGGAGTCCCCTGGGACTCGCGCTCAAGAGACTTGATTGTTTTCCATTGTTGTAGACGGTCTCACCCCCGGTCTTTTGGACGCGGGGGTGAGTGAGTGTGGTTAGTCTGACGATGACCTACTTTCGCACAGGCAATCTGCACTATCATCGGCGCGGTCACGTTTCACTGTCCT